>JAJBVP010000292.1 GCA_020859755.1 Bacteroidales bacterium
AGGCTCGAACTCCCGACACCTGGTTTTGGAGACCAGTGCTCTACCAACTGAGCTATTCCCGTGTGTGAAAAAGCGAGCATCCCGGGGTTGTTGAGCCTCCGGGAGGCTCGCTTTTTATGTGTTGTTTACCTCGTGGAGGGTATTACTCGATGATCTCGGTGATCTGGCCGGAACCAACGGTGCGGCCGCCCTCACGGATGGCGAAGCGGAGGCCCTTGTCGCAAGCGACGGGGTTGATGAGCTTCACCTTGATCTCAACGTGGTCGCCAGGCATTACCATCTCAACGCCCTCGGGGAGGGAGATCTCGCCGGTCACGTCAAGGGTGCGGATGTAGAACTGGGGACGGTACTTGTTGTGGAAGGGGGTGTGACGGCCGCCCTCCTCTTTCTTGAGGATGTAGACGGAAGCCTTGAACTCGTCGTGGGGCTTAACGACACCCGGGTGGCAGATAACCATACCACGCTTGACGTCCTTCTTGTCGATACCGCGGAGAAGAAGACCAACGTTGTCGCCAGCCTCGCCCTGGTCGAGGAGCTTGCGGAACATCTCCACGCCGGTAACGGTCGACTTCATGTCGGCGCCCAGGCCCATGATCTGTACCTCGTCGCCCACCTTAACGACACCGGTTTCGATACGGCCGGTAGCAACAGTACCGCGGCCGGTGATCGAGAACACGTCCTCAACAGGCATCAAGAAGGGCTTGTCGATGTCGCGGGGAGGCAGGGGGATCCAGGTGTCAACAGCGTCCATGAGCTCCATCACCTTGGCCTCCCACTCGGGCTCGCCGTTGAGGGCGCCGAGGGCAGAACCGCGGATAACGGGGGTGTTGTCGCCGTCGTATTCGTATTGGGAGAGAAGATCGCGCATGTCCATCTCAACGAGCTCGAGCATCTCCTCGTCGTCGACCATGTCGCACTTGTTGAGGAAAACGACGATGCGGGGAACGTTCACCTGACGGGCGAGCAGGATGTGCTCACGGGTCTGGGGCATGGCGCCGTCGGTGGCAGCTACCACGATGATAGCGCCGTCCATCTGGGCTGCACCAGTTACCATGTTCTTCACGTAGTCGGCGTGTCCAGGGCAGTCAACGTGTGCGTAGTGACGGTTGGCGGTCTCGTACTCTACGTGGGCGGTGTTGATTGTGATACCGCGCTCCTTCTCCTCGGGGGCGTTGTCGATCTGGTCGAACGACTTAACCTCAGAGAGGCCCTGCTTTGCAAGCACGGTGGTGATGGCGGCGGTAAGGGTGGTCTTGCCGTGGTCAACGTGACCGATGGTACCGATGTTTACATGCGGTTTGGTTCTTTCGAATTTCTCTTTAGCCATAACTTTGCTATTTTATTCTTGTGATTAAATGATTAACTTCTTCTTCAACAAGACGCCACGATAGCAACAAGGCACTATCGGGGCTATCAAGTTACCGGTGATTGGTTGGAGCCGATGGCGGGATTTGAACCCGCGACCTCTTCCTTACCAAGGAAGTGCTCTACCCCTGAGCTACATTGGCGATATGTGGAGCGGAAGACGAGGCTCAAACTCGCGACCCTCAGCTTGGAAGGCTGATGCTCTATCAACTGAGCTACTTCCGCAGGCTTCGGCGCGGCCTAAAAGGCCTCCGCTCGAGAAGGGTGGGCGCGGATGGATTCGAACCACCGAAGGCATCGCCAGCAGATTTACAGTCTGCCCCATTTGGCCACTCTGGAACACGCCCTAATTACTTTTTCCTTTGACATCCGGAGCCCGTAAGCGCCGGCTATTCCTTGCTGCCCGCCTCCGCGGGAGCGGCTTTCGAGCCTCTTGTCGGATTCGAACCAACGACCCCGAGATTACAAATCACGTGCTCTGGCCAACTGAGCTAAAGAGGCAGCTCAAGGCTTGAACGCGCCGTTGTGACTGTCAAGCGAGTGCAAAGGTACAACAACTTTTTGAATCACCAAAACTTTTCCGACTTTTTTCGCGATTTTTTCTTCCTACCCCTTTATTTTACACATATTTTATATACCTTTGCCTTCAGTAAACCCCACAACGACAATGAAAACCGAAATAATTAACCGAATCAACGCCTTGCGCGTATTTTTGGCGCAGGGAAACGTACAAGCCGTCATAATCCCTCAGACCGACCCCCACCAGAGCGAATACATCGCCGCACACTGGGAGGTGCGCCGCTTCCTCTCGGGTTTCACCGGTTCGGCCGGCACCCTGGTCGTGACGGCCGACAAGGCCCTGCTGTGGACCGACTCGCGCTACTTCATCCAGGCAGCCGCCCAGCTCCAGGACACCGGAATAGAGCTGATGAAGGAGGGTCTGCCCGGCACCCCCGATATCATCGACTACCTTATTAAGGTACTGCCGAAGGGCTCACGCGTGGGCTTCGACGGCTGGCTGTTCTCGGTCGACTCGGCCGCGCGCATCGCCGCCCAGCTCGAGAAACACGGCTTGGAGGCTGTCACCGACTTCGACCCCGTTGACGCTATCTGGCCCGAGCGCCCGCTGTTACCCCAGGCCCCGATCTTCGTCCACGACATAAAGTACGCCGGCGAGTCGGCCAGCGACAAAATCGCCAAAATCCTCGCCAAAGCCAAGGAGGAGGGCGCCGATGCCGTGTTCATCTCGGCTCTCGATGAGATCGCCTGGACCTTGAACATTCGCTCCCGCGACGTGAAGTGCAACCCCGTGGCCACCGCCTACCTGTTGCTCTCGCCCCAAGGTTCCACGCTCTTGACCGACCCTGCCAAGGTTGACGACATCACGCGCGCGTACCTTAATGATAATGGCGTCAAGGTAGAGCCGTACGCCACCATCGCCGACTTCCTGGCCGCGCTGCCCGCCGATGCCAAGGTGCTTGCGCAACCCGACAAAACCTCCCACGCCGCGGGCAAGATTCTGGGCGGTCGACTGGTGAAGGCCGGTTCGCCCGTGCCTATGCTCAAGGCTTGCAAGAACGACATCCAGGTGAGCGGCACCCGTGCCGCGATGGAGCGCGACGGCGTGGCCATGGTGCGCGCGCTCATGGAGATCGAGCGAGGTCTTAAGGCCGGCGAGAAAATGACCGAGATCACCATCTCCGACCTTCTCACCGACCTGCGCTCCAAGCAGGACCTGTATTTCGACAATTCTTTTGACACCATCGCCGGTTTCCGCGACCACGGCGCCATCGTCCACTATACTGCCACCGAGGCCACCGACGTGGAGCTCCAGCCCGACGGACTGCTGCTGATTGACTCGGGCGCGCAGTACCTCGACGGCACTACCGACATCACCCGCACCATCTCCCTGGGCAACCCCACCGACCTGCAGCGCCACGATTTCACCCTCGTGATGAAAGGTCACATCGCCCTTGGCTCGATGATCTTCCCAGCCGGCACCACGGGCCACCAGCTCGATGCAATCGCCCGGCAATTCCTTTGGCAAGAGGGACTTAGCTACCTGCACGGCACGGGCCACGGCGTAGGTCACTTCCTCAACGTACACGAGGGACCGCAGTCGATCCGTCTCAACCACGTGCCCACGCCCCTTACGCCGGGCATGATTACATCCAACGAGCCTGGCCTATACCGAGAGGGCGTTCACGGCATCCGTTGCGAGAACCTGGTGCTTACCGTCCCGGCGATGACCACCGAGTTTGGTGAGTTCCTGCGCTTCGAGACACTCACCCTTTGCCCCTTCGACCGCTCGCTCTTCGACACCTCGCTGATGACCGATGAGGAGATCGCCTGGGTCAACGCCTACCATGCCGAGGTGCGAGAGCGACTTACCCCCATGCTCACAGCCGACGAAGCCGCCTGGCTCGCCGTCGCCACCGCTCCCCTGAGGCGATAACCCCCTACCCCGCTTCTTTATTCCTTTCCACCTTTACCCTTTACTCCTTAAAGGATTAAAGGAATAAAGGATTAAAGGATGGCACTGAAAACTGAAAACCGAAAACCGAAAAACGAAAACCGAAATATGGCTCTTATAATTCCTGTCAGGGGGTTCACCCCTGAAATCGGCGAAGGCACATTCCTGGCCGAAAACGCCACGATCGTGGGCGACGTCGTCATCGGCAAAGACTGCTCGGTGTGGTTCAACACCGTCCTCCGGGGCGACGTCAACTGGATCAAAATAGGCGATCGCGTGAACATCCAGGACGGCTCCGTCCTCCACACGCTCTACCAGAAATCGACCATCGAGATCGGCAACGACGTCTCGATCGGCCACAATGTCACCCTCCACGGCTGCAAAATCCACGACTACGCCCTCATCGGCATGGGGGCCGTGGTGATGGACGACGCGGTTGTGGGCGAGGGCGCGATGGTGGCCGCTGGCGCCGTCGTCCTGTCCAAGACCAAGATCGGCCCCCACGAGCTGTGGGGTGGCACACCGGCCAAATTCATCAAGATGGTTGAGCCGGAAAAGGCCAAGGAGATGAACGTGAAAATCGCCAAAAATTACCTAATGTACTCCCGCTGGTACACCAATCCCGACGAGCCATGCGAGCCTTGATCCCCCTCCTTGCGGCCGCAGTGATGATGTCATGCGGGAGCTCAAGAACTGCCACACAGCCCGAGGCCAATCAGGGAGGCTCGGCTGCCCCCAGCGGCCCAACAGCGGCCACAGAGGCCGTACCCATCGAGGAGCCAGTCAAGGCCCCCGAGCGCATCGTGGGCGGCGATCCCTCCTACATCCCCCGCGCGCTGATCTACCGCACTAACGGCGATTATGCCGACAATGTGCCGATAACTGTCAATGCGGCTGGCGACCAAGTGGTAAGCTACCCCGCGCCCACCGACCTGCGCAACGCCACGCCCGTGCCTCTGGCCGACGGATGGTTGCTCGACCGCCGAGGGGTGAACCTCAACACTCGATTCACCACATATACTTATAAAGAATATAGCGAGATGCAGGCGGCCCCCTCGATCGAGCGCCTGCTTCACTCGGTAATCCCGGGCGCGCGCGTCACCGAGGTCAAGCGCCTCGACATGACCACCCAGGAGGCTCTCGCCGACACCGCTGCGATCAACCTCCTTATTTTACAAAAGTAAAGCGCTCGGCTGGCTTAATAGAACCCACTATCGTCGGTTGTGTCACCAACCGCGATTGTGGGTTAACTAATATAAACCCTTATTGGCGTGGGAGTTGAGCCATGCCACGCGGCGTGATAGCCACGTGCGCAACGCCTGTACATTGGAGTCGAACGTGGCCGTGCTGGAAATGTTGGGGAATATCGACACCAGGCCCTTTGGCCACAACTCGCCATTCTCAAGGGCAGAAACCCTGATTGTGGCCGCATACTCATCGAGATATGTCAACAGGGTGGGCCACACTTGCGACAAGAACACGCGCCAGCGTGCCGCGTAGGCCTCCATAAACTCGTCGGTTTTCACCATCGCCTCAAAGAAATCGGATCCGGGCTCGTCGTAGACAAACATGCGCCGGGTGTAAATCGACGATTCCTGTCCGTTCCAGAACGTGAACGCCCAATCGAAATCCCATACGGGTCCGAATTTGTACAAGCTGTCGACATGCTCCTTGTAAAGGTACATGCTCTTGGGGTAGTGCAACTCCAGGTTGGCGCACACGGTGTAGACCAGGACGTAATTCACAACCGATTGCATGTCGATATAATCCCATGTGTTGATGCTGTCGGTGGCCACGGCGTTCTCCATACGATGGAAATCGGCTTGCCAGTAGCGCAGCAGCGAGTCGGGGGTCACCGAGTCCATATCCTCGGCTATTTCGGCCAGGTCGGGGTCCTTTACCATCACGGGAAGCTCGTAATGCTCGGAATAGAACTTGTAATCCTCGTCGAAATTGGTGTCGATTTCCCACATAATACCTTGAGACTCATCGATATCCACGCTACCGGCATTGATGCCGGGTTTCTCGGTGAGCATATACGATCCGCGTGGCTCGCCATTGACCACGAGGTTGACGGGGATGGAATGGTTGGTGTAGGGCATGCCCATCTTCTGGGCGATATAGAAGGCTATCGCGTTGCGGGAGAGGGTACAGTCGATAAAGTTGGCTATCAGGCAGTAGCTCTTAGCCTTGGACAGGCCGCAGAGTGATATTTTTTTGGAGAATTTCAGTCGGTAGGGCTTCTTGGGGAAGTTGTACCAAGTGGAGTTGCCACGGCCGCGTATCGACACGGTGGTAGGAGCCACGTCGTCGCAATGGCCGTAGCCGTTAATGCGCAGTGAGGCAGTGAGATAGTCGACTTTTGAAGTGATTTCCTTGCCGTCCTCGACATCGATGAAAATCGTGGGGATGTTGGTGCCGAAGACGGTGGAATCGACCTGCGCGATGGGCCACACCTTCAGACGGCCCTGTACCGACGACACGTAAATCGAGTCGTAGCTGGGCGGGATCGTATCGGTAGGCTCTTCGTCATTGCCTTCGTCATTGCCTTCGTCATCGCCTTCGTCATCGTCGCCTTCGTTGTCATCACCGTCGCCGTCATCACTGTCGCCGTCATCACTGTCGCCGTCGTCATCACCTCCGTCATCCGGCAGGTCGATGCCAGGCAGGTCGATATCGGAAATGGAATCGGAGGGGATGGTGTCGGAGGGGATTGAGTCGTCGGGGAGGTCGGGCTTCCACCATGGCGGGATGGTGTCGTGGGGGATGGTGTCGCCACTATCGGGAGCGTCGGGGTCGGGCAATGGGTTGTCCTGGGGAATGTTTCGTGAGAAGCGGATGGCGTCGAGCGAGTCGAGCGGCAGCGAAATCGCCTGCAACAACCCACCGAAGTTGCGGAAGATGTTCAAGTGGGTAGGCCCAACGCCAGTGGCGAAGAGCGACAACGCTAACGTCGCGAATACTATATAGATCAGCTTTCTCATCGTTTTACCGCTATCTTGTATCCTCGATTACCAACGATAAGTAGGTACACTTGTCCCGACCGCAATCCGTCGAGACTCATCTCCCAGTATCCACTTGCCTGATAGTTGAATAGTTGCTTGCCGGCCATATCGGTCACCGTGATTGGCGTGTTGGCGGGCAATCCCCGGAATTTCAGCACGTTGTCTCCGATCTCGAATGGGGGCTGGTCGTCGTTCTCCACCGATTCCACCCCCACGCGTATATCCTCGGGCTTGGTGATCTCCTCTTGCTCTGACTCTTCCACGGTGGAGGTGGAGTAGCTCCAATTGGCGATAAGACTGATGGGGAGGTTGATCTGGTAGCTGTCGTTCTCGATCACAAGGAAAGCGCCGTCGATTTTCACCTCCAAATCCTCGGAGAGATTCACCTGCGTCACCTCGTCGTCGATTGTGTGGGTAAGCACGATGCTGCGATAGCCCGTTGATTGGGCCATAGCCGAGAAAGCACCAAAAATCAAGGTGACGGTTATCAGCACTGCGCGTACTTGGGTGTGTACAGGTATCAGGTGTCGCATTCTACCGCGAATATACTAAAATTTTCGGGAAAGAGCCGTTTTCTACGGAATCTTTGGCTAACTTTGCATCGCATTTAACCGAATTAACATAATGAAACAAGATACCACCTCACTCCCCGTAAGCAATCTGCTTTTCGATCTTGGGGGCGTGATCATGGACATAGACCGCAACCGTTGCGTGCGCGCCTACGAGGATCTGGGCATGGCCGACGCCAACGAGTTTCTGGGCGAGTACAAGCAGGCCGGCGTGTTTGCGGCGGTCGAAGGGGGACAGATCGACATCGACGGCTTTCACCGCGAGATGCACAAGCTGCTTCCCGAAGGAGTAACCGACCTACAGATCGACGAGGCGTTCGGCAAGTTCCTCCTTGGTATACCCGTAGAGCGCCTGCAAGCCTTGCGCCAGTTGCGTTCCCAAGGCTACCGCGTATACCTTCTGAGCAACACCAACCCTGTGATGTGGAATCGCGAGATATGCTGGTTCTTCCAAGTGGAGGGCCTCCAGCGCGAGGACTATTTCGACGGCATCGTCACCTCCTTCGAGGCTAAATGCATGAAGCCCGACCCGGCTATTTTCCGCTACGCGGCCGAGCATCTGGGCATCGACCCAGAGGAGACGCTGTTCTTCGACGACTCTCAGGCCAATGTCGACGCCGCCCGCGCGTGCGGCTACCAGGCCGAGCTCGTCACCCCCGAACGCCAATTCATGGATATAATTGGCTCTCCACTTGAGGAGGATGAGCGAAATCATTGATTGTGATTTATTTTCTATATTTTGTGGCCGATTTTTACCCAAATATTTGCGAGAACAAAATATATTGCCTAACTTAGCGAATCCTTAAATCCCGACCCGGAAAAGGGCCTTAGTAAAACCGTTTTAAGCACTACATTCTATCATGGTCAATCCCCACAGATACTGTGTGATAATGTGCGGAGGAATCGGCTCTCGATTCTGGCCGTATAGCCGCGCCAACCGCCCCAAGCAGTTCATCGATTTTCTCGGCACAGGCCGCTCGCTTCTGCAGATGAGCTACGACCGCATCCTGTCACTTGTCGCCCCCGAAAACATCATCGTCGTCACCAACGAGCAATACGCCCCGATGGTGGCGGAGCAACTCCCCGACATTCCGGCCGGCAACATCCTGCTGGAGCCGGCACGCCGCAACACGGCCCCCTGCGTGGCCTGGGCTGCCTACCATGTGCTGGCCCGCGACCCAGAGGCCTCGTTGATTGTCACCCCCAGCGACCACTTGATCACCCGTGAACGGGAATTCGAGGAGAGTGTCACCCGCGGCTTTGAATTCGTCGAAACCCACGACGCCCTGCTTACCCTCGGCATCCAGCCGACGCGCCCCGAGACGGGTTACGGCTACATCCAGGTGGGCGAACAGGTGGAGCCGGGTATCCGCAAGGTGAAGACCTTCACCGAGAAGCCCGACCTTGAGCTCGCCAAGGTGTTCGTCGCCTCGGGCGAATTCTTCTGGAACTCCGGCATCTTCCTTTGGAAAGCCGCAACCGTGGTGGAAGCCTTCCGCCAGCTGTGCTCCGACGTGGCCACCGTCTTCGACAAGGGTCTCGGCCTCTACGCCACTGAGCAGGAAGCCAAATTCATCACCGACAATTTCCCCGGCTGCATGAGCATCTCGGTCGACTATGCCATCATGGAGAAGGCCTCCAACGTATATGTGGAGATCGTCAACTTCGGATGGAACGACCTCGGCACGTGGAGCGCCCTCTACGACAACTCCCCCAAGAACCGCGACGGGAATGTCACCCAGCGCTGCTCGGTGCTCGCCTACAACTCCTCAGGCAACATCTTCGCCGTCAACGGCCAGAAGCTGATCGTGGTATCGGGTCTTCGCGACTACATCATCGCCGACGCTGGCGACGTGCTTCTCGTGTGCCCCATGGCCGAGGAACAGCGCATCAAGCAGATGGTCACCGACGCCAAGATCGCCTTCGGCGACCGCTACCAATGATTCCCCGGGCTTGTCTGGTGTAATAAAGTTATAACGTAATCACGTAATAACGAGCTCTATAACAAAAATGGCCGCTATCGAGGCGGCCATTTTTGTGTAGGGATGTTGCGTTATTTCACGAGAATACGGAATGGGGCGCGTTGCGAGGGGGCAGCGATGATGTAAGCCCCGTAGGGGAGCTCGAGCGTGTCGTAGTCGTTGACCACGGGCACTACCTTCACCAATCGCCCGGCCACGTCGTATACGGCCACGTTGTAAACCGTCTGGGCGCAGCGGAAGACAATGCCGCCGTCGGTCATCAGGTAGCCAAGCGCTGGCTGGTCGCTCAGCACGCCGTCAACGCCTGCCTTCTCAACCATGATGACGTTGGAGGGGTCGGAGCGATAGTCGAGTCTTACCGATTGCACCGTGTAGCTCTCGTTGGACTCAAACTCGTCGATCACCAGGTAGTTGTCCTCGGCCACCAGCTCCTCGGTGGTGGTGGCGCCGTTGATGTATCGCGTGCGCGTAACCACGTAGTAGTCGATCACCTCATCGGCCGGCACCTCCCAGTTGGCCTGGTAGCTGTCGTCGGTGATATTGGTGGCCGGCAGGGCCGTGACAGTCGAAAGGGTGGGCACCGCCAGGCACTCGCCTCGCAGGTCGACACCGATCGAGCCGGAGAGACCGCCGTCGGTGATAAATAGCTTCGAGGTGTGCTCGCCGATGGCCGTGGGGGTGTAAGTGATTGTGGTCCAGTAGCCTTCGTCGGAGTTGACGTAGGTGGTGTTGATGGTGACGTCGCTCAGGGAGAACATATCCTTGTCGTAGCGCGAGATGGTCAACTCAAGGGAGCCGGTGAGGTCGGTGCCTCGGAAGTGGAGTTGCGCGGTGCCGCTCTTTCCGAGGGCCACTTGGCCGAAGTCGAGGGCCATTCCCTGCGTGGGGGTGATCAGGGTGGGCTCGCCGGTAGGCTCGTCGCCACTGTCGAGGTGGAATGCCTCGCCCTTCTTGTTGCCCCAGATGTACTCGGCCAATTCGGGATAGTCGATGAACGGGTTGCGGTTGTTCTGGAACTTGTACACGGCCTCGTTGCGGTCGAGCTCTTTTTGGCTCACGGGGTCGTTGCGGTGCCACTGGAGCAAAAGCGTCTGTGCCCACGCTGCGAGGGTGGGATAGGCGTTCTGCTGGAGCATCCATGAGTAGTTGCTGGCCCAGGTGAGGTTGCTGTAGCAGGTGACGAAGTAGAAATAGGTGCGCGCGAAGTCGCCTTTGTATTCGTCGGCCGGCTCAAACACCTTTGTGGCGCCACCCGACGATGACGACGGGGTACCTACCTTGGAGATGCCGTTGTCGAATGTCGCGTTGCCCACGACGCCCAGCGGATAGTTGCTCTTGGCCTGGTTGGCTGCGGCCTCGGCGGGGTAGAGGTGGTTAAGGTCGGTGTACGCCGGGGTGTTGGTGCCACCTCCCCACCAGCTCTTGGGGAACGAGTGCTCGCGGTTGAGTCCCGAGAAGGTGTTGGTATACAGCGGAATGTCGCTGTACATGTCCCACCATCGCGGGTAGCCGTTGGAGTTGGTCTCGTTGGGGTAGACGTCGGTTGTCTTGAAATACTGCGGCAAGTTGGAGTAGGACGACACCTCCGTGTGGTTGTAAATGATGGCTTTCAGAGCCGCTTTCAGGTCGGCATCGGTCTTACCGTCAATGCTCTTGTAGTAGCCCGCTGGCACCGAGGCCGATAGCTCCACGGCTGCCGCCAAGGCCAGGGCGAAAACAGTTGTTAGGCGTAAACGTTTTGTCATGCTATAAGGTATTTCTTGGTAGAATAGATAGTTGAATTCACTTGTGGGTGGCCTCGAGACTTAGCATCATCCGGGCCACATAAGGGGTGGCATGTAGCTGCTGGGCGCGGTCGAGGTGGCTGAGGGCCTCGGCTCGGCATTCACCGCAACGCTTGTCCCGCTCCCATTGCATATAATTGTAGTTGCCGATTTCGAGCAACGCGTCGTAGTTGACCGGATCGATCTCCAGGATGCGCTTCCATGTGGCAAGGGCCTCATCCCAGCGGCCAAGGCCGGCTTGTCCTTGGGCGAGGGAAGCAAGGTAACCGACGTCGTCGGGCATTCCCTGGAGCATTATCTGGGCGTACTCCACGGTGCGTTGGGGGTTGCGTCGGAAGGAGTAGTAAGCCATAAGCCGCTGGTCGACCGTGCGGGTCATCCACGGGTCCTGGGCCTTCACCATCAGCAGGAAATCCTCGTAGAGATCCGTCTTGCCAAGGGAGAAGGACACCCGCTCCACCTCGTTGAACACCGAGTCGAACGGCACGTAGGCCAGCGTGGCCTCGCGCATCAACCGCAGCTGGTCCTGACGGTCGTCGCGCATCCCCGCGGCCACAATCGCGTGGCCGTAGGTCTCGGCTATCTTCGGCTCCTGGTCGAGCATAAGGTAGTACATCGCCGACGCCGATGCCCACTCCCGCTGGTCGAAAAAGCGCTCGGCCTTGGTTTTCAGCTCGTTATACGACGTTCCAACCGCCATGGCCCACGCCACGGAAGCCATCACCATCGCCAATGTAATTACAATCCTTCTCATAAACTTTAAAACGCTCAACCCGGCCGGTTGGTTCATTTAGCATAGGTTAATCTCCGTAACCCATGCCGAGTTCCCAATGCTCCTGCACGGAGAACTCATAATCTTCGTTTTCGAGGCCGAATTCATCGACAATCACGTCCACGGCCTCAGGATGGTCGTTAATCCAGCTCCCTACGCACACGATAAATTGCTTGGTGGCGGGATTGTAGAAAACTCTTCCACGAGGTTTTCCTTGATACCAAAAGACGCCTACCTGGCCTTGATGGACTTCAAGGCTCTTCTCCATAAAATTCAATGCCTCCTGATATTCTTCGTTACTCATATAATAATAACGTCTTTAGGCGCAAATTTACAAAATCTTCCATGATTTCAAAAATCGATTGTAGGATTTCAATAAATTTGTGTATTTTTGCAGTCTAAATACCATTTTTATACTATAATCATGAAGAAGCAAAAGAAATTTGTTCTCACCGACGACCAAGTGCCCACGCAGTGGTATAACATCCAGGCCGATATGCCCAACAAGCCCCTGCCCATCCTTAACCCCGCCACGCGCGAGCCCCTCACCGTCGACGAGATGAGCCACATCTTCGCCCGCGAATGCTGCGTGCAAGAGCTTGACCAGGAACACCGCTGGATCGACATTCCCCAGGAGGTGCTCGAGAAATACCGCTTCTACCGCTCCACGCCCCTGGTGCGCGCCTACGAGCTCGAGAAAGCTCTCGGCACCACGGCCCACATCTATTTCAAAAACGAGAGTACCAACCCTCTTGGTTCCCATAAAATCAACTCGGCTCTGCCTCAATGCTACTACTGCCGCGAGGAGGGTACGACCAACGTCACCACCGAGACAGGCGCCGGCCAGTGGGGCGCTGCGCTGAGCTATGCGGCTAAAATATTCGGATTGGACGCCGCAGTATTCCAGGTGAGAATCTCGATGTCGCAAAAGCCTTATCGCTCGTCGATTATGCGCACTTTCGGCGCCGTTGTCACTGGCTCGCCATCGATGTCGACCCGCGCCGGAAAGGACATCCTCACAGTCGACCCGCAGCATCCGGGTTCGCTCGGCACGGCAATATCCGAGGCCGTAGAGCTGGCTACCCAAACCCCCAACTGCAAGTATACCCTGGGCTCGGTGCTCAACCATGTGTCGCTCCACCAGACGGTGATCGGCCTCGAGGCCGAGAAGCAGATGGAGATGGCCGGTGAATACCCCGACGTGGTGATCGGCTGCTTCGGCGGTGGTTCCAACTTCTCGGGCATCGCGTTCCCGTTCATGCGTCACACGTTCTCGGGGGAACACCCCAACACGCGATTTATCGCCGCCGAACCTGACAGCTGCCCCAAGTTGACCCGCGGCGTATTCCACTACGACTTCGGCGACGAGGCCGGTTTGACCCCGCTGCTGCCGATGTTCACCCTGGGCCACTCGTTCAAGCCTGCCAACATCCACGCTGGAGGATTGCGCTACCACGGCGCCGGAACGATCGTGTCGCAGCTGTTGAAGGACGGCTACATGACTGGCGTTGACATCCCTCAGCTGGAATCGTTCGAGGCCGGAATGCTGTTCGCCCGCACCGAGGGCATCATCCCCGCTCCCGAAAGCTGCCACGCCATCGCGGCTGCCATCCGTGAGGCCAATGACGCCACCGCCAAGGGCGAGGAACGCGTGATTCTGTTCAACCTCTCGGGCCACGGCCTGATCGACATGACCGCCTACGAGCAGTACATCAACGGCGACCTCCAGAACTACTCCCTCTCCTCCGAGACCATCGCCGCCAACACCCACGACCTCCCCTAACCCCATAAATTTAAATGAGGATGCATCCCCAAAGATGCATCCTCATTTAAATTTTGCGAATTGCTTAAAAAACTATTTGTAATAGCGTGCGGTCATGGAGTGTTGGCATTCTTTATACTCCCAGCCACCTTCATGACTGAATTTAACCAAATCATAGGAGTCGCCTTGGGAAATTGTCTTGACGCTTGAGAACCCGCGTCCACATTTTCCACAAGTAAAGGCTGCAGGGCCATTGGCTTTACAACTGCCGCAAGAGTCGTTGTCTTTTACCAAATCACCGCGAGAGTAGGCGAGTGATGAAAATACTGTGGCGCTTGTAATGAGGGCAAGCGCCAAGCCTAAGATTTTCTTGTTCATATATTGTTGATTTTAAAGGGTTTCGCTTCGGTAGTTGCAGTTGTTGCATTGGTAACCACCTTTGTATTCGGTTGTCTTCCCCGAGCCTTGGCACAGGGTACATTTCGATTTGTATTCACCTGTGCCCACGGTACCTTTCCCATGACAGAGAGTGCATTCCACTTGTACTGCAAAGCACTTGTAGTTGTAGCTCAACTTCCCACCGTCGCAGTTAGGGCAATCCAGCCCATTGGCTGCGATTGTGGGCTGAGATTGGCTCACTGCCGAATCGGCATTTACGTGGCATCCCAGTCCCACAACGGTGACGAAGGCCACGGCCAAAAAGATTTTGCTTAAGATTTTCATAATTGTATGCATTAATTAGTCTGCCCAAAGTTTCACAACTACTCCTACACCTACCTCCCAAAGGAATTTTATTTCGTCTTGATCGAGGTTGCCACCACCTACACCCAACGTGCCTTTAACCCCGAATCTTTTAGTCCTTCCGAAGAAGTAACCCAATGAGAAGCTGCCCATAATGCCAATGTCATGGCAAAGGGGACTTTGACCCACAGTTATGTCGATTGATGATTCGCCACTGCCGTCGTAAATGTCGCCAAATAGGTAGCCACAACCAGCGTACCATAACAGGCTTTTATCGGCATGGTTAGTGAAAATCCACTCCTTGCCAACTCCACCAAAGAGGTTAAACCCCATCAATCCCACCTTTAGACCAGCATGTTCACCGCGAAATCGCGACCATCCCAGTTCAACGCCAAGGTAGGGTATTCCCAGTTCCTTGGGAGGATTCCATGAGGGATCTTTCTGTTTCATGAGCTTTTCTTGGGCTTTCTGTTGTTCCCGTTGGCGTTTCACAGAGTCCCAAGTATCAAGCATTGTGCTTGAGGCCGCTTGCTTGCCAGCGTCTTTCACAGTCGATTGGGCAATCCCTGGGACGGGGATAACCATCATAATCAAAATTGCGATCAGGATTATCTTTGCACGTAAATTCATGATATCAAGAGCATAACATCTTCGGTCGCAAATTTACCCGCATTCTAGGACACCATGCCCGAAATCTTGTGGGATATTTTCTACACATCGTGGGAATTTTTCCCTCAGCGACTTTTAGAATGCTGTAAGTTACCAATATTTGTTTAAATCAACCTTAATGATTAACTTTGCAACGATTCATGGAAAGTACCCCAAGAGAGGGGTTTGCCATGTTGATTTAAATATGTGATTGGCAAAAGCCGCCCTCTCACCTTCCCGGAATCTGGACAATTCCCAATGAGACACATGAGATGACGAAATGCAATTCACTAGTATGCGTGCGCTTTCAGGACGCTGGCAGGCGTGTGTTTTAACGCCATTATTCGCCGCGTTTGAGTTTCTGCATACGAGTGTGGCGAAACAGCGTCTTTTTACGTGTCCAGGCAGTCCAGAGCCCCGGGATCTAAAAAGTTAAAATCGTTAGAGTAACTACACTCTTTTTATGCCCGGAATCAAGGACTTACATATTGGTAGACTTATCGCTGAGCAAATGCGACTCCGCGGATATAGCTACGCTCGGATGGCCAAAGAGTTGAATTTGGAACGCTCCACGATTTATAGCTTGGTGAGGCAAAAAAGCATTGACTCCGAGCGACTATTCCAAGTTTCGAGGATTTTAGACTACGATTTTTACGCCGTTGCTTATCAGCCCTTGCTACATTTATCACTTAGCTCCCAACTTCAACTTTTAGCCTACATTATTCATATTCTTATGATTTCAGCAAACAGATTTAGTTAAAAT
>JAJBVP010000115.1 GCA_020859755.1 Bacteroidales bacterium
AAATTAGGCCGAACTGCCATGGCTGGCAATCCGGCTAGTTTCGGATGGTTACCCTAAGCCGGCCCCCCCCAGGGCTGCCGCGCACGCCCTTGGGTGCAGAAAAAAAGCTGCCGCTCTTTTGGGGAGCGGCAGCTTTGCTATAATCGTGTGGGGATTATTCTTTGAACTTTGCGCGGATGTACTCGCGGTTGAGGCGGGCGATGTTGCTCAAGGGGATGTTCTTGGGGCACTCGGCGGAGCAAGCACCGGTGTTGGTGCAGTTGCCGAATCCCAGCTCGTCCATCTTCTTGACCATGGCGCGTGCGCGACGAGCGCGCTCTACCTGTCCCTGGGGAAGCAGGGCAAACTGGCTCACCTTGGCGCTGACGAAGAGCATAGCGGAGCCGTTCTTGCAGGCGGCGACGCAGGCGCCGCAGCCGATGCAGGTGGCGGAGTCCATAGCCACGTCGGCCACCTCCTTGGAGATGGGAATGCAGTTGGCATCCTGGGCGCCGCCGCAGTTGAACGACACGTAGCCGCCGGCTTGCTGGATCTGGTCGAAAGCGTTGCGGTTGACCATCAGGTCGCGGATCACGGGGAAGGCGGCCGAGCGCCAGGGCTCGATGGTGATTGTGTCGCCGTCATTGAACTTGCGCATGTGCAACTGGCAGGTGGTGATGCCCTGCACGGGGCCGTGGGGATGGCCGTTGATGTACAGGGAGCACATGCCGCAGATGCCCTCGCGGCAGTCGCTATCGAACACTACAGGCTCTTCACCCTTGTCGACCAGTTGCTGGTTGAGCATGTCGAGCATTTCGAGGAAAGAGCTGCCCGTGGAAACGTTGTCGAGCGAGTAGTCGACAAATGCGCCTTTCTCCTTGGGGCTGCGCTGGCGCCATATTTTGAGCTTGATGCTGATTGTATCTTTCATCGTTGTTATGACTTGTAGTTACGGGTTTGAACCTTGATTTCCTCGTAGTTGAGCGGCTCCTTGAGCAGCACGGGCTTTTCATTGTCGCCGGTGTACTTCCAGCAGGAGACGTACATGTAGTCCTTGTCGTTGCGCTTGGCCTCGCCGTCCTCGGTCTGGTACTCCTCGCGGAAGTGGGCTCCGCAGGATTCGTTGCGATGGAGGGCGTCGATAGCCATCATCTTGGCCATGACGAGGAAGTCCTCGAGGCGGAGGGCTTTCTCAAGCTCGGTGTTGAGGTCGTCGGCCTTGCCCACGATGCGGAGGTCGTTGTAGAACTCTTTCTTCACTTCCTCGATTTCGTCGATGGCTTTGACAAGGCTCTGGAGGGTACGGCCCATGCCCACGAGGTTCCACATCACGTGGCCGAGCTTCTTGTGGATCTGGTCGGGGCTCTTGGTGCCCTTGATGGCCATGAGGCGTTGGATACGGTCGCGCACGGCCTTCTCGGCTTTGTCAAACTCGGGGGTGTCGGTGGTGAAGTGAGGCACCTTGATCTGGTCGCTGAGGTAGTTCTGCATCGTGTAGGGTAGCACGAAGTAGCCGTCGGCCAGGCCCTGCATGAGGGCGGAAGCGCCGAGGCGGTTGGCGCCGTGGTCGGAGAAGTTGCACTCGCCGATGGCGAAGAGGCCCTTGATGGAGGTCTGGAGCTCGTAGTCGACCCAGATGCCGCCCATGGTGTAGTGGGAGGCGGGGAAGATCATCATCGGGGTGTGGTAGGGGTTGTCGTCGGAGATCATCTCGTACATGTCGAAGAGGTTGCCGTAGCGGTCGCGCACGACGTCCTCGCCCAGGCGGTCGATGGCGTACTTGAAGTCGAGGTAAACGGCGTTGCCGGTACCTACGCCGTAGCCGGCGTCGCAGCGCTCCTTGGCGGCGCGGGAGGCGATGTCGCGGGGGCAGAGGTTGCCGAAGGCGGGGTAGCGGCGCTCGAGGTAGAAGTCGCGGTCCTCGTCGGGGATGTCGGTGGGTTTTTTCTTGCCGGCGCGGATGGCCTCGGCGTCCTCTTTCTTCTTGGGCACCCAGATGCGGCCGTCGTTACGGAGCGACTCGCTCATGAGGGTCAACTTCGACTGGTCCTCGCCGTGAACGGGGATGCAGGTGGGGTGAATCTGGGTGAACGCGAGGTTGGACAGGTAGGCGCCGTGCTTGAATGCGCAGATGGCGGCGGAGCCGTTGCAACCCATGGCGTTGGTCGACAGGAAGAATGTGCGGCCGTAGCCACCGGTGGCGAGCACCACGGCGTGAGCGGCGTAGCGCTCGATTTCGCCGGTGATGAGGTTGCGCACGATGATACCGCGGGCGCGGCCGTCGATGATCACCAGGTCGAGCATCTCGCGGCGGTTGAAGCTCTTGACGGTGCCGCGCTTGATCTGACGGTTCAAGGAGGCGTAGGCGCCGAGCAGGAGCTGCTGGCCGGTTTGGCCCTTGGCGTAGAACGTGCGGGATACCTGTGCGCCGCCGAAGGAGCGGTTGGCCAGCAGGCCGCCGTACTCGCGGGCGAAGGGGACGCCCTGAGCCACGCATTGGTCGATGATGTTGTTGGACACCTCGGCGAGGCGGTAAACGTTGGCCTCGCGGGAGCGGAAGTCGCCGCCCTTTACGGTGTCGTAGAACAGGCGGTAAACCGAGTCGCCGTCGTTCTGGTAGTCCTTGGCTGCGTTGATACCGCCCTGTGCCGCGATTGAGTGAGCGCGACGGGGGGAGTCCTGGATGCAGAAGTTGAGGACGTTGAAGCCGAGCTCGCCGAGGGTGGAGGCGGCCGATGCGCCTGCCAGACCGGTGCCGACGACGATCACGTCGAGGTTGCGCTTGTTGGCGGGGTTGACGAGCTTCTGGTGGGCTTTATAGTTGGTCCACTTTTGAGCGAGCGGACCTTCGGGGATCTTTGAGTCGATCTGATATTCGGGAAGCTTGGAGGATTCGATGTCGGCGTAATCCTTCATGATAGGGGTTGAATCGATCATCCCCTCGAGCTTTTTAATGTCTGCCATATCGTGAAAGTGGATTATTCGTTAACGGGTTGATCTTGAGGTTGCTGTCCGGGAGCCGGGGGAGGGCACTGGGGGCATCCCTGGGGAGGGCACTGGCCGGGAGCGGGCTGTCCGCAAGCGGGGCCGTTCTGGGGGCACTGGCCTTGGGGAGCGCCTTGGGGGCATTGTCCCTTGGGGCCGCCCTTGTGGCAACGGGGGCC
>JAJBVP010000244.1 GCA_020859755.1 Bacteroidales bacterium
AGTGAACACGAAAAGAGGTGAACACCTCTGATTAGTGTTCACCTCCTACTCGATTAGTCCTTTAATCCTTTATTCCTTTACTTGGAATCAGGATCCTACGCTCTCGGTGTACTTGGTCAGGCTGGTGCCGTCCCACTTCCACATCTCGCCCGCCTTGATCTCCGTCGCGGTCGTGCTCGATGTGATGTAGGTCGCGTCAACCATGAAGTAGTAGATGATGGTCGAGGTGCCGCTAGGAACGAAGCTGTTGGTCACGTTCTTCAGGCTGCCGCCCGAGGGAGTGTAGCTGCCCGTGGTCAGGTCGGCTGTCTTGATCATCTGGTAGGGGATGGCGTTAGCGTTCACGTTGGTGCCCTCGCCGTTCACCCAGATGTGGCAAGTGCCCTTCAGCGCGACGCCGTACCACAGCATGGTCGATTCCATCGTCGCCTCATGACCCTCGATGCGCTCGCTCTCGGTGTGCTCGGGGGTGCGCAGGTAACGCACAAGCCGCTTGTCGCCGATGATAGCCATCGAGTGGGTCAGGCCCAGCGCGTCAAGCGACGGGTCGTGCTTGAAGCGAAGGTCGCCGAACGCGGTGGTGATGGTGTGCAGTTTCCAGCCGAAAGTGCCGTCGAGGCTCTTCTCGATCTTCACCTCGGGGTGGTTGGAGAAGTCGATGCACTGGATGGCCTCCAACGCGTCCTTGCCGCAGTAAACGGTCGCGCCGTCCACCGAGTCCGTGCCGGTCTTCAACATCTTCGCGATGGCGATGAACTCCTCATAGTCCCACTTCGACTTGCCGCGAACAATCTCGTTGGCGAACTGCCAACGCAGACCCTCGGTCGTGTAGATGGTCTGGGTGCCGACCTTCTCGTTTGACACCAGGAACTTGCCCTTGATGCCCATCCACATGGAGCGAGCGATCTCGCGCTTGAACTTGCGGATGTTGTGCTCCGCGATCACGCCCTCGGCGTAGGGGATACGCTTCTTCTGGCTCTCCCAGTAGTCGCTCTTCACGTCCACAAGGATACTCTTCTGCAGGTACACCTCGGTGGGCACGGGCTGCACGGTCGACGGGGTGCCCCAACGCTGGGTCTCATACGCCGCGTTGGCAAGAATGTCCACGGTGGTCGAGTTGGGAATGTAGGGCACCTGGCACGCCGCGTCGGTCGCGTTCGTGCGCTTGCCGTTAACCGCCGTCACTACGGGCTGGTTGGTGGTCGAGTCCTTCGCCACCACCAGCAGCATAAGGTCGATGCCCGGGGTCTCGGTCTGGCCGTTCTGGGTGTAGCCGTTCACGCCTCGGCAACGAAGGGTGGTGCCTACGGGGCACATCTCCTTGGCGTCGCCCGCGTTCAGTACCGCCTGAGTGTCGCTCATCGACGCGACCACCTGTGCCTTGGTCACGAACGAGGTGCGCTCCTCGTCGATGGCGTAGTGCTGCACAACGGGAGAGGTCACCGCCACCTGCTTGCAGGTCGCGCCGTTAAGCACAACCGATACCAAAGGGTTGTCGTCGCTCTCGAACAGCGACAACTCCTTGTCTATGTCGGTCTCGAATAGTTGACCGGCGCCTATGCCGCCTGTCGCCTCCGCCATGCCGCTGACGGTGGTCGGGGTGCCGGGCTGTTGGGAGGCAAGCCCGGTGGAGCCTTGTAACGGGGTCGCCTGAGTCGCCCCTACATTCAATACTTGTTCTGCCATATCACTTTAAACTTTGAACTTTAAACCTTAAACCTTAAACTTTATCCCCCCTCTTCCCTCCTTTCATCCTTTCCTCCTTCAGATCACTCGCCGTTACCACTCACCACTATATCTGCGCGTCCTTCACCCGCTCGAACATCGACTTGCCCTTCTTCCGCCCCGTCGCGTCGCCGGGCGCGCCGCCCAACCGCGCCGTGCCGTCGCTACGCTGGGGTTTCCGCAACTGCGCGTCGATCTTGGCGTTCTTGCCCCGCACCTCGCCGCTCGCGTCGGCCTTCGCGACCGCCGCATCGTAGCCTACAGCCTTCAACGCCATGCGCATCGTCTCCTCCGTGTACACGCCCGAAACCGCCTCGTCGGCTATCTTCTGCACCAGCTTCCACGCCGCGTCCATCTGCTCCTCTTCCACGCCCTCCTTCTCCTGGAGCGCGTCGATCACGGCCATCGACTTCTCGAGATTGGCCTCAAACTCCTCCTTGTATTTCTTGTCCTTGGCCACATCCTCCATATACTTGGCGTTGGCCTGCGCGTACTCCTCCCGCTTTTCGGGATTGTTCAGCAGGTCCATAACGCCGTCGATACCCAACCGCTCCAACACGCCTATCCACGGGTCCTGGCCCTTGGCCATATCCGTCAGGAACCGGGCCGACTTCGGGTCGCGCTCCATCATCGACATCAGCTTGTCCTCCCGGTCGCGGTATCCCCCAAGCTCCTCCTCCATCGCCCCGTAGTCCTCGTCGACCTGACCCCACATCGCCTCGTCGTCATCCCACTGCTTGGCGGGATACTTCGCACGCAACCGCGCGCCCACCTTGTCCCGCTTGCTCTGCGGCAACGCCTGTTCCACCTCTCCACCGGCCACCCCCGTGCCTTCGTAATCTTCTGCCATCCTTTTATCCTTTATCCTTTATCTTTTATCCTTTACCCCTTTACCCCTTTACCACGCCTTTAATGATTTAATGCTTTAACGATTTAAAATCACTAATCACTAATCACTAATCACTCATCACTCCATCCCCCTCCCGCGCACAAATTTAACCCCTTTTTCTCCCTAAAACACTTTATCCTTTTACACTTATTCCGTATCTTTGTATATTCATTCGTTATTAGCGTTTTATCAACACCTTATTCTCTCCCTGATGAAATCCCCAGGCGCTATTTCCGACTTCGCCCGCGACCGCGACTCCGACATCCTCGACACTTGCCGCCGCGTGATGGCATCCGTTTCCCACATCCGCATCGCCGACATCGCCCTCACCGTCGCCTCGTCCCCCGCCCGGCGATTCTACGTCTCCGAGGAGCGCGCCACAGCCGTCGTCTGCTCCATGCTCAAGGGTCGCGACACCCTCGCCCGTATGGTCCCCCTGCGTCGGGAAATGTTCTCCGAGATCTTCACCCGATACAAAGACCTCCGCTCCCTGCACCCCCGACGTAGCATTGCGG
>JAJBVP010000225.1 GCA_020859755.1 Bacteroidales bacterium
TTATACATAATGCACCCCAAAAGTTTTGTGTCTAACTTTTGGGGTGCAGTTCAGACGACCCCGGTTCTTTTTATTTTTTCCGATTACGTAGGTCGCCCCCGTGGCGTGTTCTATGGTAAAATGACAGTGCGAAATTTAGACATGAAAAGGATCCTGTTTCTTATGATGGTAGCGGCTTGCACGCTCGGCGCCACCGCCGCCCATCCCAAAAGTTACTCCACCGATGCGTCCCACCCCGGCACGGTGAAAGTGATGTCGTTCAACATGCGCTCGTGGATGGACAACGACACCGCCGACATGGCGTGGCCCCGCCGCCTCGAGCCTTGCCGACAGATGTTCATCCACCAGATGCCCGACCTCGTCGGCACCCAAGAGCTCCGTGCCTCCATGCTCCCAGCGGCCAAGACTCTCCTCCCGGGATACGGCTGCTACGCCCATCCCCAACCCGCCGACGCCACCGACAAGCAGACGGGCCAAGGCGTGATCTTCTATCGCCTTGAAAAATTCGAGCCTCTCGACTCAGGTTTCTTCTGGCTCAGCGCCACCCCCGACGTGCGCTCCCGTCCCTGGAACTCCACCGACCATCACTACCGCTCGGCCGCGTGGATGAAACTGCGCGACCGCTCCACGGGCCAAGTCGTGTGGTTCGTCACCACCCACCTTCCCTACAAGAAAGATCCCGTCGACACTGAGGTCAGGGCAAAGTGCTGCCAACTCATCATCGACCAAATGACCCAGATTGCCGGCCGCGACGCCACAGTATTCGTCACCGGCGACATGAACGCCTCCCACGCCCCCACCGACACCCGCCGCGCCTCGGTCGAGCCCTTCTTCCAGCACATGCACTCGGCACGCGACGAAGCCCGCGTCAGCGACAACCAATCGAGCTTCAACGGCTACGGCCGCGTGATCCCTGGCGTGGAGGGCAAGAACCTCGACCATATCTTCTACTGGAACGCCGAGCCCCTCGTCTTCGAGACCCTCAACCGCCCTATATACGGCCCCGTGCGCTGGATCTCCGACCATTACCCCATCATCACCACCTTCATCTTTTAAAATGAAAGTCTACCAAAATCGGGAAGAGATACGGCAACTCGCTGTCCTCAGCGGGTTGGCCATCCTCATGTTTCTCGTGGGCATCATTTCAGCCCACAGCCACGAGTTATGGTCGCCCGACCGAAGCCTATGCGCCAACATTACCTCAGGTGACAGCATCACGATTGCCTTGAGCGACGCCTCCAGGCAGCAGCTGTTGTCACCCTCCACTATCGGCCTCAACCTCTCCACCGGACCCGTGAATTGGAAAGGAGCCAAAGCCACCCGTGGCAACCACTGCGCCTCCATCCCCTCCCCCGTCTACCGTCAAGCCTCGGTCAAGGATTGTTACAACTCATTGACGCTGAAAGGTAAAGCCGTCAGTGTGGAATTCCGCATGTACGACGACGGCCTCGCCTACCGCTTCGTCTATACAGGTAAAAAACCCGTCAACGTGGTCGACGAGGTGGCTCGTTACCGCTTCGACGACAACCCTCAGGTGTGGGCCGCTTACACCTCGCGCCGCGACAAAAAAGCTCCATTGAGCATAGAAAACCAGCTATGGACCGACATGCAATCGCGTTACGAGCACGCACCCATTAACGGACTCGAAACCGAGCGACTCTGTTTCACACCACTGCTCGTCGACCGCCACAACGGCATGAAACTGGCCATAGCCGAGAGCGACATCCATGGCTATCCCGGAATGTACATGACCCCCGCGTGGAACGGTTTTGATGGCTACCTCGCCCCATTACCCAAGCGGGTGGAGGTGGGTGGCCACAACGACCTCGAGCACCTGGTAAAAGAGCGACACGACTACCTCGCCTCGCTCAACGGCCCCCGCTCGCTGCCCTGGCGCGCGTTCATCGTGAGCCGCCGCGACGCCGACCTGCTCCATAACGATATGGTATATCGCCTGGCCTCCCCCTCGCATGTTGACGACACCACGTGGATACGTCCCGGAAAAGTGGCTTGGGAATGGTGGTGCGCCCTCAGCCTGCGAGGCGTCGATTTCGTGGCTGGGGTCAACACCCCCACCTACAAGCGATTCATCGACTTCGCGGCCGCCAACGGTATCGAGTACGTGATTCTCGACGAGGGTTGGGCCACCAAAGGCAAGGCCGACCTATTTGACGTAGTACCGGAAATCGACCTCGCCGAAATCATCGACTACGGCCACCAGCTCGGTGTCGACATCATCCTCTGGGCTGGTTATCTGGCCATGGAGAAGGATCTCGAGCGCGTGTGCCAACACTACGCCGACATGGGCGTAAAGGGATTCAAAATCGACTTTCTCGACCGCGACGACGCCGAGATGATCGACTTTATGTGGCGAGCCGCCGACGCTTGCGCCCGCAACCATTTGCTCGTCGACTTCCACGGCTGCTCCAAGCCCTGGGGGTTGCAGCGCGCCTATCCCAACGTGGTCAACTACGAGGCTGTCTTCGGCCTGGAGCAGATGAAATGGACCAAACAGGAGGTCGACATGCCCGAGTACGATGCCACCCTCCCCTACATCCGACTCTTGGCCGGTCCCATGGATTACACCCAAGGCGCCCTCCGCAACTTCATCAAAGGTGAATACAAGCCCAACTACACCCATCCTGGAGCCATGGGCACACGCGCCCATCAGTTGGCCGAATACGTCATCTTCGACGCGCCGCTGAGCATGCTCTGCGATTCCCCCACCGACTACGAGCAGGAGCCAATCACAATCCAAGCCATTGCCAAGACGCCAACTGTGTGGGACGAAACCATCGGTCTGGACGGTCGCGTGGGTGAATACGTCGTCGAGGCCCGGCGGTCAGGCGACCAATGGTGGATAGGAGCGTTGACCAATTGGGAGCCACGCACCCTCGAGGTTACCCTCCCCGAGCCGATGCGCGGGCGTCAACTGCTCATCTACAGCGACGGCCCCAACGCCCACCGCGACGGGCGCGACCTGCGCTTGTCGCGCCTCACCATTCCCGCCGACGGCCACCTAACAATCCCCCTCGCCTCTGGCGGTGGCTTCTTCTGTAATCGGTAATTTTGCATCGTCGATTTCGGCAAATAAGAAAACGGCGAAAT
>JAJBVP010000056.1 GCA_020859755.1 Bacteroidales bacterium
TTTTCAATGAGCTTTTGCAGCTCCCGCATACGGCGCTCTTTCCTTTTGACGGTGCCCTGAGCTACGTCCACCTTTTCCCGCAAACTGCCAAGGGCAGTTTGCAAATCAGCCAAGGTGTAGATGTCCCTGGCGTTCAGCTTTCGGACTGTCTCCATCATGTCATTACCAATCTTTACGGTGTGCTGGAATTGGAAGTGCTTGGAGTATTTCTGTACCCGCCGGCTCTCCTGCTCCATATACTGCAACAACAGGTCGCCCAGCAGAGGAGAACGGGCTTCCTCCGCAATCTGTTCCAGCTTGCCGGACAGTTCAGACAGCCACTCCTTCAGGCTGTTGATTCTGTTCCTGATTTCTTTAATGATTCGGTTGGTCGCTCTGATTTTGCGATTGATGTCCCCTCGCTCGGTGGGGATACCCTTTTTCTCCATCGCACAGGCAGCGACACCCATGTGAATCGTGGGCAACTCCTCCAGTCCACGCTCAGCGTTGCTGCGGTGGTCGATGCGCTCCGGAGCATGATTGGCCTCCAGAAAACGGTTGACTGTTTCTGCCCAGGACGCCCTCCAGCGGTCTGCGTTCTCGTGGCTGTTCCAGTCAACGGTATCCACTTTCCGGGACTTCCAACGTCCGTTGGGGAGCCGAATGCGTTCTCCCTTCTCGTCCAGCTCAAATTCCTGATGGCTCTTGGGGAGCCACTTCCCGTTCTCATCCAGCGCTCGCATGGTCAGCATGATGTGGCAATGGGGGTTGCCGTCGTGCTTGTCATGAATAGAAAAATCCACGCACATACCAGCGTCCACGAACTGCTGGCAATAGGCGTGGATGATTTTTTTGTGTTCTTCCAGCGGCAGCTCCTGGGGTAACGCCACTTCAATTTCTCTGGCAAGCTGGGCATCGGCCCGCTTCTCGTTCATCTCCACAGAGTTCCAGAGTGTTTGCCGGTCAGAGAAGGACGCCGGTGCATTGTCGGGCAGCATGATCTCGGAATAGGCAATGCCTTTCTTCCGGTCATAGTTGGCAGGCCGTCCACTCCATTCATTGACCAGGTTCGTCCCGCTGCGGTAGGCGGCAGCGGCAACGGCGCTCCGCCCGTCGCTGCGGCTAATGATCTGGATAGAGCAATGATAAATCGCTATCGTCACCACCTCCATTCCACGGCAAAGCCGCCCAGCAGAGAAAGAATCAGGAATATCTCCTCTAAATGAGGGGGAGGGGGTGAGAAGGGATAGCTGGCTTGGCCAGCGCAAGGGAGGAGCATCCTCCCTTGACGCACCGAAGGTGCCAGCGCTCCGCAAGTGAGGGGAAAGGCTTCCCCTGAACGGTAGGAGTCTCCGAAGGACGCACCGTCACGCCCAGTGACGTATAAGTGCGCCTTTGGTCTTATCTTAGTGTTTGCTTGAATTTGAATTAGTGTCGGTTTCGTCATGGCTCGTCCCTCGCTTTCGCAAAAATTCCTGCGCTTCCTGGCTGGTGGCGGCGGCTTCAATGAAGGCTGCGGCCTCCTGCTCGGACATGGTTTTCAGTTCCGGCACAAAGTGTTCCAGCACACCGGCCTCCCGGCAGAGCCGCCGTGTTCGCAGCTTGCGCTCCTCCTTAGCGTAGGCGTTGGTGTAGAGCTTTTCCTGATTTTTCAGCTTCCTGATTTCGTCCTGAGCGTGAGCCATCTCGGTTTGGATTTCCTCTCTGGTCTGTGGGTTCTTTCTGCGTCCCATGGGGCAACATCCCTTTCTGCGGTTGGAAAAACGAACAAAGAAAAAGCAGGAAACCGTTCAGCGATTTCCTGCTATGTAATACGGCCAGAGGGCGAAGGTGTTCACCTTTGGATGGCTTTTTCTCACATTTTACTCGACAAACATTTGCGCATTGGTTCAGCGGCTTTCTAATTGTCGAATTTTGGAACATCCCATCCTATTTTTGGATTTTTGTTCCCATTTTGGATTTTTATTTGACTTTCCCACTTGTCCGTGCTATAATCGGATTAAAAAATGGGGGTGTACCTATGATTGAACGCACAGAATACCTGCAACGGTTGCTCTCCTGGAAAGATGAGATGGTCATCAAAGTTGTCACTGGCCTACGGAGATGCGGAAAATCTACGCTGCTAAAGCAATATCAAAATCTTCTACTAAATAGCGGTGTTGATGATACCCAGATTATCTCCATCAATTTTGAGGAATTGGAGAATGAACCCCTCTTAGATTATAAAGCCCTGTACCAGTATATTAAGGATAGGCTATGCCAAAATAAAACAACCTATATCTTCCTTGATGAGATTCAGAAGGTTCCCTCCTATGAAAAGGTCGTAGACAGCCTCTATGTAAAACCAGGAGTGGACATATACATTTCCGGCTCTAACGCCTATATGCTGTCCAGCGATCTTGCCACGCTTTTGTCCGGACGGTATGTGGAGCTTTCTATGCTCCCCCTTTCCTTTCGGGAATACTGTCAGGCGACAAAACTGAAAGATGAATCCGCCTTTGCAGATTATATGAAATACGGCGGGCTTCCCTATCTGGCAGTCATGGAGAAAACCGAAGAAAAAGCAGAGGTCTATCTGGAGGGAATCTATAACACAGTCATCGTGAAGGATATTGCGGAGCGCCAGGACCGCCGGGAAAGCGAAATGGCCAGAAGGAAAATCACTGACATTTCACTTCTGAAGAACATTGCAAAATTCCTTGCCAGTTCCGTAGGCAGTCCGATCTCCGTCCGGAGCATCACAGATTATCTGGTGTCCAACGGTCGAAAAGTATCCACAAATACAGTATCGGATTATGTGTTGGCCTTATCGGAATCCTTTGTGTTTTATCCTGCTGAGAGATATGACATTGTCGGTAAGCAGATTCTCAAGTCAAACAAAAAATGGTATATCGTGGATATGGGGCTACGGAACCACATCCTGCCCAGGCGGAATTATGATCTCGGATTTACCATTGAGAATATTGTATTTCTGGAACTGTTGCGTCGGGAATACAACGTTTATATTGGTAAATATGAAACCACTGAGATTGATTTTGTGGCTCGTAAGCATGGTATTTACACTTACTTCCAAGTGACTGCCGATATGACTTCTGAAGCCACCTTTGAACGGGAAATGCGGCCTCTTCGCAAAGTTAAGGACAATTATGAAAAAATTGTCCTTACGCTGGACCGTTTTACCGTAGGGAACTATGATGGAATCAAGGTTATAAATGTGATAGATTGGCTCTTGAATAACTGATATGTAATGACCTTTGCAGTTATATTTCTTGACAGAAAGCGACAGGCCAACCCTGTGGTTGTGCTCCAGACGGATAAGGATGAGAAACTCAAACGCCTACAAAAGAAAGCAAATCTTTGCGTTTAAAGTTGCAGCGCTGCATGAAACGAAGACAACACTACTGGAAGAAAATCCTGTGGGGCGGCTGTTCGACGAATAGGAGGAATTAACCATATGTACGTTATAACTGAAACCGGCTTGCTGGTCTTTGAGGGCAATAAGGCTGCCTGCGATGCTTATGTGGAGCAGGCAATTAAGAAGGGAAGCAAGCCAGGCTTTTTGCGTGTGATGGATAGATTGGAGATTTGAATGGGTCTATCCCAGATTCTGTGTAAACCCCATATCAGCAAGCAAAACAGAGTAAAATTTTATCAGGCGGCAGCGGCCTTGTCTGGAGCCGCCTTGATTACACCTAAACGCCGATGGGAATGGATATCAAGGGCTGCAATGAAACCGCCGTTTATCGGAGTGGCGCCAGCGGCGCGCAGGCCCTTGACTTCCGGCCCTGGCAGTATTATTCCGGAATGCGATTGGCGAAGTAGATCGTCAGCTGCGCATCCTTTACTAATTTTTGTGTTTCTTTTCTAGCTTCCCGTCAATCCATTCTCCTTTGCCCACTGGCTTTGTCGCTGCCGCCGTTCCTCGGAATAAGGTCTGGTCACATGAATGCTGATTCGACGCTTGTCCACCTCAAAGTAGGAGCCGCAGATTTCATCTTCCTCGGTCAGCCTGCATAACTCCGGAAAGTCAACAGCCAGGGCAGTCAATCTCCTGATCAACTTCTGGTCATGAGTGCGTATCAGCATGGGTGCGTTGGTCTGGTTGTAATAGATCTCGGTGTCTTTGTCTCTCTTTGTGAGTTTGCTCATAACTGCCTCCTAATTCTGAATGTTTTCTCAAGAGGGCCTTTTTCGGGAACTTTTCCTCGATTGGTGAATTGGCGTTTTTGGCGATTTTCAAATAGAAGCAGCCTCAGGCGAAGATGGGTACGTCTGAGGCTGCGCAAATCGATAATTTTCTATTTTCCCGATTGGCGAATGGGAAATGGGGGGTGTGGCTGTAGGGACTTACAGTGGCGGCAAGTTGCCGACCACCTGGTTCAAATAGTTGCTGATTTCTGTCACCTGCTGGCGCACGCCTTCATTACACTCCCGGTGAGTAATCAGTTCCGGATTTTGGCTCCTGCACAAATTCCATCTGTCAATCAGCGTGGCCGCCGCATCCCGCAGCTCATAGAGGACATCTTCTTCCGTCATAGTCGCACGGGACGTTTCCATATTTCTTCCGATCTCCCGCATGATTGCCAGGTTGGTCTTCCTGCTGCTCGCAGCCTGAGGCGGCAGAACTTCCGGCCTGGCATCCACTGTGGTTTCCCGTGATATGGCCGTTATAGAGGATACGCCCTGACCACCATTCTCCAATTCCAGGATATAGGCTTTTGGCTCTTGCAAGATCTCAACAACCTGTCTCCGATATGCCTGCTCTGTAAGTAGCGTAGGAAACATCTCGAAGCACCGGTTGCACCCACGTATCATTGTGTTGGCAACACCGCGCAGCGATCCTAACATACTATTTTCATCAACTATGTGCCTTGACTCTGTGGCATTCATATCTGCCGCAACCTGTCTTACGATTCTATCCTGCTCTGTTTCAGGGCTGCGCTTTCTCCGCCGCTGCACCTCCGGGCTGCGGAGCCGCTTCACGAGCGCCGCCCGCTCCTCCGGCGAGGCCAGAGCCACCGCCTGTACAGCGGACTCTACCGGGCAAATCGCACCAGAGAAGATTTCCTGACGGATACCCGGCTCTACCTGGTCAGCGGCGTCTATCCCGTCGGCATAGCGTCCGGCTTTGATGACATAGTCTCTCCCAACGTGGTTCTCTTTGGCAATTTTATCGCAGGTCTTGCCTGTTGACCGCAAGTTATGGTTTTCGTAACTTGCGGTGAATTCCCCTGTGGCCTGATCTCGCTTTGTTCCACGGCTGCCGCCGTGTGCAGCCTTCTCAGCACCGTATTGTTTCCCGATCAGGTACTTTTTCTGTTCCGGAGTCAGGTTCCTGCGGCCAAGCTGGTTCTTGCAGATCCAGGCGAGGGCAGCATTTCGGTCAGGAAATGACTTTTCATAGGTGGAGTATTGGAGCTCCGGGTGTGCCTGGATGATTTTGTAGCGGTTATGTCCGTCCACGATCACACCGTTCCAGACGATCAGCGGCATGAGGACAGTACCCTCCAGCAAAATATTTTCTTCGAGCTGGGCAAACTCCTCCTCTGTCAGCGGCGGAATCTGGTCAGCAAATTCCCGATCTATGCTCAGCATAACGATCACTCCTCATTTTTATTATGGCAACCTTAATATCGTTGTCGCTGTCGCTCACCTCAAAGTCACTGCCCAACTCATAGCCGGTGTAAGTCTTAAGGTTTTCATCATACCACGTCACGGTGAAGCTGACAACCTTCAGGTTGCTGTTGTTCGGCGTAACAGTCCAGTAGTCTCCGTTCATGTTAGCCAGAACCGCCGTCTGCTCCTCCGTTGTACCGTTCGAGTAGGTGAAGGTCACTTTTGCCGTGATGCTCGGCGTAAAGTTGCTCTTGTCTCCGGTGTTGAAGACCAGGCTGTCAAAGGTGTAGGTCGCGTCAGTGGGAATCTGCACCGAGGTGATGGTGTATCCATCTTCCAGGTACTTCTCCGCCTCGGCCCCACTGACCTCCACTTTCGTCGCGTTGGAACCAACGCCGTCGTAAACCTTCGTCACGATCAGACCGCTGTCTTCCACAGTCAAGTCGTTGATGGGGCCTGTGGCCGTCACATTCACGTCCAGGGTGTACTCCAGGTCGGCTTCGCTCGCCAGGATGTCACTGTCGAGTTCGGTCGTTCCAGACTTGCCAAGGGTCAGGTCGTAGCTCTGCGTCACGTTGACGAAGGAATCCGCCGTCATCTCTGTGGTGCCGTCATCCGGCACCTCGACGATCTGATACCAAACCTCGTCAGCGTCTTCCGTGTTGATCACATAACCGCCGCCGCTGGTCGCAGTCTCCACCACCAGGTAGGTACCCGCCGAGAGGTTGTAGGTCGCGGCAGAATACGCTGCCCCGCTCACTGTCTTTGTGGTCACGGTGGTCACATAGGTGCCGCTGTTCTTTGCCGCAGTCACGCCCTCATTTGTCAGGGTATCGTCTGCGCTGTAGGTATTCCCATCGACCTCGTAGATGTCCAGGGTGGCCGTAGGCACAGCGGTGCCGGTGCCGTCGCCTTCCTTGACGAAGGTCACTGCCGGGCGGGGCTGGTTGTAGGCGTACAGCTCATAGAGGCTGCCAGCCTCGATGCCTTCCAGCGTAAACCGATAGCCGGTGTACGGAACGCCATTCACCGTAACGGTTTCCAACGTCGTCATCTTGGTCTCAGTGGAAGTCGTTGCTTCGCCATCGTCATCGTATGTGGTGAGTGTATACCACATGGACTCCAACCCATCGTAGAGGGTCTCGTCATAGCCGGTCTCTGCCAGCATATACACGGTGCCTTCGGAGTTTTTCAGGGTATCGAAGTTAATCTGGCCGTTGCTGTCCGTGGTATAGGGTCGCAGGACAGTCCAGGTGACGCCGCTATCCGTGCTGCGCAGCAGGGTGAAGGTCACGCCAGAGAGCGTATCCAAATTCTCCACGGAATCGTGGATGTTGTCATACTTGGTCAGCTTGACATTAACGCCGTTGCTGTCCTCAACAATAAAGTCATTGCCGTCGCTGGTGCAGGACACCTTGGCGCCCGATTTGAGCGTGACCTCGTAGGTCTCCTCAGAGAGGGTGTAGCCGTCCGGCGCCAACGTCTCTTTTACGTAGTAGGTCGTGGCATCCGTGGTCTGCAAGGGTACGGTGATGGTAACGATGCCGGTAGTCTCACTGGTCACACCGCTGGCAACCGGGATGGTGCAGTCCGGGTCACTGTAAACAGTGAACTCTGCGCCACCCAGCGCGTTGTTCGCGTTGTCAACCTTCTGAATGGTCACGGTAGCGTAGGTCAAGTCATTGGTGAAGCTCACCGTGCCGGTGGCGTTGCCCGTGAAGCCGCTGACCTTGTAGTAACCGCCAACCTGGGCCGTTTCGCTTACGGTCAGGCTGCTGCCGGAACTCATCTCGGCCTTGGACACCCACCAGTTGGATGTGATGACCTCGTTGGTACTGGTGTTGGTAACGGACTCTTCCTTGATGTAGTAGTAGCCATCCAACGTGTAAGTCGTACTTCCCACCGTGACGGTGTAGACGCCGCCCACTGTCTGCGCTTCCATCTGAATCAGGTTCGCCCAGGTGCCGGTGTTGGTCGTAACAGAACCGCTAGTGTTGGTAACGTTGACGGTCACCTGACCGCTTGTGGTGGTCAGACCCAGGTCGTAGGCCGACACGTAGGTCTTGCTGGTCGTGTCGTACACATACAGTCCGTAAGTGACGCTGTAATTGTTCGATTCGGTCCGCAGGTCAGAATCGAAGCCCTCCAAGTTGAAGGTCTTGGTCACACCCAGTCCCACCATCTTGGTGTCTGCCACAGTGACGGCCACGTTGCCGTTGCCATTCTGCTTCGTGTGGTCTGCGGTCATGTCGGCGATTACCGCCACCACCTGGACCTCGCTGTTCAGCTCATAGCCGCTGGGAGCGCTGGTCTCCACGATGGCGTACCAGCCGGGGGTCAGGTTGCTGGTCGTGACCGTTCCGTTAGAGGTAGTAACGGTTTTCGCCAGGGTCCATGCGGAATCGCCCGCGGTATAGGTCGGTTTTGCTGACGTGTCCGCCACATATGCGTCGTCGTCATCCACCTCAAACGCCTGATAATACAGATTGAAGGTGGCAGTGCCGCTGGTCACTGTGCTGCCGGTGTTGCCGTCCTTCTTAGTGATGGTCAGCGAACCGGTGCTGGGGTCGTGAATCTTAAGGGTCGCATATGCGGAACTCGTTGTCACGCTGCCCGTAATGGTGTCCTCGCAGCCGTCCACATCGCACTCCACCTGACCGTTGATGGACACGCTCACGCCGGACACATAGGTGTCGTACTCGGTGACGCTGCTGTCCTGCTCCGCAGTCCCCTTCTTCGCGCTGCGGCTAAAGTCGATAGTGATGGTGAAGGGCCGGAAGTAGGCGTTTGTCACGCTATTCGGTGTCGATGTCTCCTCCACCGTGTAGGTGCCGGCGGGCAGATTGCTGATCTTATAAGACTTAGTTGTAGAATCGTAGTCATCGGAATCGACTGTGTATTCCGTGCCGTCCTTGGCAGTCAGGGTAAAGGTCATGCCGCTAGTGATCTGCGTCCCGCTCAGGCTGTACTTCTCGATGTACAGGTCAACCGATTGCGGGTCGTAGACGTTGACGGTGTTTTTGCCGCTGTTCTCGCTGGTGATCCAGAAGTAACGCACGGCCTTGGTAGTGGTTTTGTTCTCCGCAGTCACGTCTGTGCCGTCCAGGATAACCTCGTAATTGTCGGTGACGCTGACCTCGATCAGGCGGTAGTAGCCCAGCGGCAGCGTTGCCTCGAACTGGCCGGTGGTGCTGTTCGTTGTGAACTGGGCGTCGCTGGCGCTGTCCACATACGCCTTTGCGCTGTAGTTGTAATACTTCCACGTCTTGGTCGTGCTGTCGTAGCACTGGAGCGCGAAGGTGCTGGCCAGCGGAACGAGTGCGCTGCTGTTATTGGCGAAGTAGTCGTCCAACTCATCGTCGGTCAATCCCTCGGTGTCCGAAGTCAGCTCATAGCCGTACTTGGTGACGGTCAGGCTGTAGTTCGGCATATTGACGATCTGCTCGCGCTCGGTGTTGTCCAGGGCGGCGTCCAAGCCCATGGTGTCCACATCGGCGGGGTCGGAGTTGTAGTAGTAATCCTCGCGGTCCACATCGTCCAGGTAGAAATACTTGATGTTGGCGAGGCCGTTGCCGCCGGTGGGCCGGAACTGGAGGTACACATCATAGGTATCCGTCAGTTCCACGTAATTGCCGTTGTCGGTTTCCTTGATCTCAATGTGGGCATAGTAGGAGTAATAGTTATAATACGTGTTCAGATAGGATGTCTTTTTCAAATTCTCAGACAGCCCGAACTCGCAGAGGATGTTCTCGATGTTCTCCATGTTGCTCACATAAGCGCTGTTGCCGTTTTCGCCCGCTGTGATAGTGCAGGTCGGGTAGGCGTCCGCGAAGGCATACAGGATATTCATAGCCGCCGCGCCGTTGTCGGCGGTCAGGTCGGTCATGGCATCCGTGCTGGAGATGTCGGCGGAGGAGGCCACATAGAGCATTCCTGCCCAGTTGCTCCATCCGGTGTAATTCGCCAGAGTGGTCATATTGTCGGAACTGGTCGTGATGTCCGTGACATAGGTGACATCAAGCCCGGCGTCCTTGGCGACGGCCACATACCATTGGTCCAGGATCTCCGCGAACTTGAAGCGGGTACTCACCTGACCGGCGTTGTTGTCTGCCTGAGTGGGAGATTCCGTGTCATCTTCGTCATACTGTTCTGCGATGGTGCCCGTAGTTGTCTGGGCTTCCGCACCGCTGATGACGAACGAATTGGTGGTGCCGCTCAGGGAGAACTGGAACGTGACGCCGCTAAACGGGGAATAGTCCTTGGTGTCCTCGCCGTACACGTCATAATAGCCCTTCCACTTGTTCATGAAGATGGTGGAGATCATGTACTGGTGGGAACCGCTGTCGCAGGTGTTCTCCACCTCGAACTCACTGACCTCGGTGGGGTCGAAGGACTGAACGTTTGTGGCGTTGGTGGCGCTAAAGCTGCCATTGTTCTCCGCCAGCACCTCAGGATAGAGGAGGACACGGTAATAGCTTTCGTAGAGGTTGTTGCCCTCACTGTCCGTAAGAATGTTTCCGTTCTCGTCTCTCTGATAAGCCCAGCTATGGCCTGTGCCGGTGGTGGCCTCTACCAGCCAATAGACGTAGGTGTCGTCATAAACGTCTTCCAGAGCCGCCGTACCGCCGTTGCTGGTAGTGTCCGCGCTGACCCGCTCCAGGTCGGTGGCGTCGTAGGTCAGTTCGACTTCCTCGCCGTTGGCCAGCGCTGCAAGCTGCTCATCGGTCAGCTTCTGGCGGTAGAGGTAGAACATCGCGCCGTTGACGTACCAGGCTGTCGTATCATCGTCCAGTGTGATCAACTTCGCGTCGCCGTGGTCTTTCAGGCAGTATTTCTGGATGTCGATCTCCAGGTGAAGCAGGTAGTTCTTCAGGGGGGTCGTTTCCTTGTCCGTCCGCGCGGTGATCTCGGTGTTGTTGTAGGAGATGAACTGATAGCTCTCCAACTGCTCCGCAGTCAGAATTGTGGGCGCGGTCTCGCCTACATAGTCCTCGGTGTAATCGACGGAGGCGTACAGCGGATAGTTGTCCGCATCCTCATCGGTCACGCCGGACATACCCAGCACGAATACGTAGTCCTGGTTGTGCCGCAGGCCGATGAAGGTGGCGTAAGCGCCGTCAATGTTGTCGTAAACAGAGAGCGCGGAATCCACATACTCGTAGTGGTCAATGCTGCCATCCTCGGCGTAAACGGCCTTGTACAGGTGCACCGTCGCGTCTTCCAGCAAGTAGGTGGGCATGTCGGTGGCATCCAGATCGTAGTCGATCCACACCACGGGGACGCTCACCGTCAGCTCCGGCTCATCGTAGATGTAGAGGGCGTCACCTTCAGTATCCACGGTGGTCACTTCACCGGCGGTCAGTTGCACTTCCAGCACCGTCTCACTCTCGAAGTAGCCATCCGGCGCGTCGATTTCCTTGACGTAGTAGGTGATCTTGCCGCCGTTTTCGTCATACACGTCCAGACCGGAGAAGGTGACCTGGCCGTTGGCGTCGGTGGTGGCTTGCTTAACCAGAGTGGTGCAGGCCGCGTCCGAATAGATGCCGATGACCGCGCCGGGCAACGTCGCACTCTTGCCGTCGCTGGTGTCGTAGGCATACTTGGTGATCGTCACGCTACTGGAGTTCTCATAGTTGGTGACGTTTTTGATCTCGTATGTATGGTCCTCTTCAATAACTGTGTTGGTGACGTAGGCCCAAACAGTGCCGGTGCTGCCAGAAACAGTGATTTCCGTCAGGGTCGCACCCTCAACATCGTCATCTTCAATGTACTGCGGCGCAACGTCGCCATCCTGCACGGTCTCCGCAAAGGCGTAGTAGAAGCCAGGTTCCAGCTTCACCTCGCTGTTAGAAGTGTAACCCTTGTAATAGGTGTAGGTGCCGTTCTTCTCTGTGGAACGATAGATCGTAAAGGGGATGGTGTAGGTGGAAATAGTGCCGCTGACTCCCACCCATTCCTTGTACAGCTTCAGCGTGGGATACGGCTTGTCGTAAAGGGTCCACTGGCCCGCAGTCCCATCGTTTCCAGCGCCTGCATAAGTGCCTTGCAGAACGCCGTCATCGGATTCTGCATCAGGAATTGCCGCTGTCAGGTCGATTGTGATATAATCACCGATTTCAGAAGAACCGTCCGCGTTGGTCAGCCCGGTATAGTCGGTGGGGATGGTCGTCTCATAGACGTGGTAGACATAACCGGCTTTCAGCACCAGAGTCGTGCCGCCGTTTGCCACGGTGCCGCTGGCGTTCTGCGCAAGAGAATCGGTGTACAGGACATCCTCGTCGTCCACGACCTGGTACACTGTGTACCCTGCGCCAGAGACGAAATTCTTGGTGTCGCTGTCCTTCTTGTAGAGCTTCACCCGCACGTAAGGCAAGATGTTGGTCATCGTAGACTTAGAATTGATAGACTCGTAAGCCGTGGCATAGGTTGCTTCGCCGAGCAGATACATCTCAATGCCATCCACCGTCGTGACTTCGATGCAATCTTGCAGGGCATAGGAACTGTAAGTGCTGCTGCTAGTGGCCTCTGCCCAGTAATACTTCTGGGCGGCATCACCGCTCAGGATGTCCACACCGTCGATGGTGGCGTTGCCGTTGGCGTCAGTGGTCGTGGTGCCGACGATCTCATAGCTGCCGCCGCTCTCCTTCAACAGATAGACAGTGGTCTCAGCCAAAGTTATCATCGCGCCGTCGGTGTTCGCCAGTACGTACTGCTTATAGACGCTGACCTCGCCGGTGGTCTGGTTCGTCAGGGAAACAGTAGTATCGCCGTCCACCAGCGTGAATGCTTCGGTGGTCACGGTGGTTCCGCTCACAGTGGCGGTAATATCATCGCCATTGTCACCAGTAAACAGTGTGGACAGGCTGTAGCCGTCCGGCAGATACTCGACGATCTGGTACTGATACGCCGTCTTCATGGTGCTGTCCGTATAGACGGGCAGGGCATACAGCGTCGCGGCGGATACGACAGTCGTGCCAGAGCTCGGCTCTAACGTGAAGGTCCCGTCTGCCGTGGACCGGATGGTGATCCAGTTCTCCCCGTCTTCGCTCTGCTGCAGCTCGAACACGGTGCCCGTATTAAAGACAGTTTCAAGCCTGGTGTCGTCCACGCGCACCTGAATCACAGTGCCATTGGCATCGGTGGAGAGTAGATATTTCTCGAAGGTCAGCGTGGCGGCATTCTGCTTGTTATAAACGGTACCGCTACCATCGGTAAAGGTGGTGGTCGTCTGATTGGCCTCCACCTCCACTGTATAAGTCTCGGTGTCCAGCAGGCAACCCTCAAGAGCTTCGGTCTCCTTGATGTAGTAGGTGCCGACAGCGAGTTTGGTGAAGGTCACAACGCCCTGACTGTCAGAATCAGCAGTCGTTACTACTTTTGTGCAAGCCTCATCCGAATACAGGGTAAATTCCGCCCCTTCCAGGGTCCCAGTGGTGGGAGTGCCGCTGTAATCGGTCACGCTCTTATTGAAGGAGATGCTGCCCCGTTCTTCGGTATTGTAGGCGTTGAGAGTCGTCGAGTCTCCTACCGTCAGCGTGAAGCTATAAGTTTTGTTATCCTCCGTCGGCAGGGTGATGCCGCTACCATCGGTGAACTTCGTGAAAGAGGTGTTGGCGATGGTGTTCTCTGTCTCCTCGATGCTATACGTTCCCGCATTCACGTAGAGCAGGCCGTCATATGCCTGCGAGTTGCTGCCGGAGGAGAACAGGCTGACGATAGCGTCCGCAATGACGCTGATGATGTTCGCCGTTGTCGTTTCATCTTCTTCATCGTCCAGCAGGGTCACATACAGCGCCGCGCCGCTGGAATCGCGGGTGATGGTGATAACGTTGCTGATTTGGACGTATACGCCGTCAACCAGCGCGTACACCTCCGCAGCTTCACCGTCCTTATCCAAGATGGTGAATGTGGCGGTGCCGGTATAATCGCTGTCCAGTGTGGGGCTGGTCACATAGTTGCCGCCGCCATAGATGGAGTTGATGTATTTTTCCAGGTCGATGGTGGCCGGATCCGCCGCGTAAGAATACGTTTCCTCCACAGTCTTGGTGTCGGAACCTGTCACAGGCGTCGTGTCCTCCGCATAGTCCAGCGTGTAGCTGAGCGTGGCGGTGTTGTCCACCGTATAGGTCTCCACATCATAGAACTGAGAAGCGAACTGAGTGGCGTCTTCATAGACCACCGTCACAGTATAAGTGGTCAGGACCGGCACATCGCTGTCCAATGCCCTGCCTGCCGCGGAGGTCGTTGTCAGACCGCGATCCCCAGCCGTCGCGTAATCCGTGATGGATACAGAAGTTGTCCCCTCTGTTTCATGGTTCGTGATGTTGTTGACCACTGTGATCGAGGTGGGGGTGTGCTTCGTTCCATCTTCATCCGTCAGGGTGGGGGTGTCCACGATGCTGAAAGAATCAAAGTTCACACGCCCGTTGGCGGCGTACTGGCTCAACTGCGTAAACCCATTCATCAGCAGTTGGATGGTGTACTTCACCACAAGATCGCCGTCTTCGTTCACGGAACAGGAATCCTGGGTCTTGGTCAGCGTCCAGACATCATCTGTGGTGCTGGTTAAGGTAAAACCACTCAGATCGGTAGAGGTCGTGCCGGTCACATTGTAGGTCGCCACTTCCGCATTGCTGTTGTCCCGATCTAGTACAGTGATGTTGGTAGAATAGGTGATGTCGTCCTCAGTGAGGGTATAAGCTGTACCCGTAGCAGGGGCAAGGTCAGCGTCAACATAGCCAGTCACCGTGAAGGAAACCGTTTGGGAATTGGCCGTGATGTCACCCAGGCTCACTACAACGCTGTCTCCATTCTCATCAATGTCGATGCTATATCCTGCGGCGGCCACGCTGTCGATCGTGATGCCTTCTGGAGCGGTGAGGGTCACTTTCAAATCGTCATAGGAGTTCCACAGCGTTTTGTTGTAGGCACTGAACACGCTATAGTTTTCCGCCGTCGGAATAGTAAGCGTAACATACCAAGTCACTGGCTCTCCTGCTTTGACGGTATTGCCGCCAGCGGGACTCTGGGTGACGGTAAGTTTCAGCCCGTAGGCGTCCATCAACTCATCCGCATAGGCTTTCAGCGCTGTATCGGCATAGTCGCTCGACTCCTCTACAGGATTTGCCATTGCAACCACTGCCGTTTCGTCCTCGTCAGACGCAGCGCTGGCATTGTAATCGGTCACGAACTCGATGTCTTTCTCCGCTGTGGCGATGCCGTTCACAAAGAACAGGCCGCTGCTCTCAAAGTCATAGGCATCTTCGTCCACAGCCAGAGTGAGCCTATAGGTGCTGCTGCCGCCGGCCACGATGGTCTGGTCTTCCCAGACAACGGCCCCATCATACTTCGCAAGCTCAGCAATGGTGTACGACGCAAGCTCCGTCAGATCCTCATCGTTCACAGAGTCGATGATCGTGACATCGGCATTCTGCTTCAACTTGGTCAGGCTTTCTTCCGCTACGGACAGGCCCACCGGAAGAACCATCGTCACCGTGATGTCCTCCGCGTCTACGGAAGCAGTCTCCGTTACGGTCATCTCGGTGTCGATAAAATAGCTTCCCTCCTCATCCTGATACAGGGTAAGGGCTACGCTGGACTCCAAAGCGGCCTCCGCCTCGGGAGTGCCCGTTTCTTCCACCGTTGTCTCGCTCTCTGCCTCAGTCTCCTCCGCTTCAGAAGTAGTACCTTCCTCAGCTTCAGAAGTCTCTGCGGCATCTTCAGCTACTTCTGCTTCTGCCTCTTCCGCTTCAGAAGTGTCAGCTTCAGAATCATCTGAGTCCTGAGTAGTTCCGCTCTCTGCCTCTGCCTCTTCCGCTTTGGAAGAATCGTCTTCCTCCGCGTCAGTCGAGGCGTCTGCAACATAATCCTCTCCGGTGGTATCGATCAGGCCCGCAAGCGCTGTCGTCCCACTGGAAGACAGCATGAGGGCAAACACCATCATCCACGCCAGTACACGCGTCATAAGGCGTTTCACCGTAGGATTATTCCTGCCTTTCTTCATTACAACGTCCTCCTTCAAATCCTCGTAGGAAACATCTACCTCACGACCGCAGTCGCAGCGGCAGCGC
>JAJBVP010000236.1 GCA_020859755.1 Bacteroidales bacterium
TTAGTTGTTAGTTGTTAGTTGTTAGTTGTTAGTTGTTAGTTGTTAGTTGTTAGTGCCATCCTTTAATCTTTTAAAGGTTTAAGGATTTAAATGCCACCATTAATCCCTGATAAGTAGATCTGGGCTTCAGGGCCCAGGTTGAAGATAAGATCCAGCACGGAGAGCCCGGGAATGAACCCGAGGCTCTCTTGTCGTATCTGGTGGTAGGGGACGGCTTCGCGATGGTATCCACTTATATCGGTCCCGTGACGACATTCACCGTGATTTCCGGTCGTCTCTGCAAGGGGGGAGGCGGGGTCGATTGCAAGAATGTCCGATACGGCGTTTGCCGCCGCCTCTGAGAGTGTCGCGACAGTCGGGTAGATGTCGGGTGTGTCTCGAGAGAAAAAAAGCGTTAGACGCGAAATATAGAATTCAAAGTAGGGTGTCCTCCCATAGGCCGACTCCAACGCCGTCATATGCTTGTCCCACCAGTCGCCATGGCGTGAGACCCGCACGTCGTCCCATGTGGGGCGTCGCGAGAAATCGGGTTTCTCGATGGGAACCGTCAGGGCTATCCGCCCGCGTGTGTCGGCGATCTCAAATCGATGGGTTCCCTTGGCTCGCTTGTCGTATCGCAACCCTTTATCCACGCTCCACAACCCATGGGCTGCCGCCTGGGCGAAGTAGATGGGCTCAGGGAAGAGCAGGGGAGGGAGCGTTACGCTCGCCTCGGGATATTTCAATAAAGCATTTAGCATTTAGCATTTAGCATTTAGCATTTAGCATTTAGCATTTAGCATTTAGCTCGGGAATCCGGAAAACTTTATTCTTTGTCGGGGTTGGCGTCCTTGAGGATACGGTTCCAGCGGATGGCGCCGTCAAAGAGCCCGTGATCCTTGTCAAACGAGATAAGCACGCGCCACGGGGTGCCCACGACGTGATCCTCAGGCACGAATCCCCAGTAGCGCGAGTCGAGCGAGTTGTCGCGGTTGTCGCCCATCATGAAATAGTAGTCCATCTTGAACTGGTAATGGCTCTGGGGCTCGCCGTTGATGTACACGGTGTTGCCCTCGAGGTGGGCGTCGGGGTTGTTCTCATAGACGCGTATGCAGCGCTCATAAATGGGCCACGACAGCGAGTCGAGCTTGAGTTTCACGCCCTTTTTGGGTATCCACAAGCCCTGGGAACCGCCGTAATTGGAGCGCGTCCAGTCGGCCGACAGGCACTCGGGGAAGAGGAATTCGCCCATAGGCGACGGCATCTGGAACACGAGATTGATCTGAGGGTCGTTTTCGAGCGTTTTCACCATCTCTTGGGTCAAGGGGAGCAGGTAGATGGGGTTCATGGCTCCGGAGCGTCCCACGGTGAAACCAAGGCTTTGCATGGCCTCGTAGTCGCTCTCTTGCGGTCGGTACCATGAACGGGAGTAGTCGTCGCCACTCACGCCAAGGTTCTCCCAGTACTCCTCGCTCAGGGGGGCGCCGGTGGTCTGGACAAAGTAGTTGAACTGCGCGCTCTCGGGCATCGCCTGCGGCTCGCCGTTGATATGGATTACGCCGTCGACGATCGAGATACGCTCCCCGGGCAGCCCCACGCAGCGCTTCACGTAGTTCTCGCGGCGGTCCACCGGTCGGTAAATGATTTCACCCAATTCATCTTGGTGAAGGGCCAGGTTCTCTCGGCCGTACATTTTCACCAGCGTATAGTAATCGGGGTTGGATACCTTGGAGAAAACCGTGTCGCCGGCCGGGAAGTTGAACACCACGATGTCGCCCGACTCCACCGAGCGTTGTCCTTTCAAGCGGTGGTAACCCGTTGAGGGCGAGTCGAGGTAGCTCTTGCAATTGAGGATGGGCAACGTGTTGTGTACCAGCGGAAAATGCACGATGGTCATCGGCACGCGCGGTCCATATACCGTCTTGTTCACGAAAAGGAAGTCGCCCGTGAGCAACGTCTTTTCAAGCGACGACGAGGGTATCTGGTAGTTTTGACCCAGGAATGCGAACACGAAATATACCAGGATCAACGCGTAGACGATCGCGTCAACCCAGCTCATGAGCGTTTTTACGGCCTTGTTCTTCGATTTTTTCCACCATGTGAACGGGATGTATCCTGTGATATAGATATCGAATAGCAGGAACAGGCCCAGGGCAAGCCAGGGGTTGCCCATCCATATCACCCATAGGATGAATATCACGGCCACCAGGGAGAAGCGCACCCATCGCGTGGCTTTGATGCCCGAGGTGCGCGATTTCAACGAGGCTTTTATGCGGTTGAGGTTCATTATCGGAAGTGGCTATTTTGATAGGATTTCTGAGAGCATATCCTGCACGTTGTAGAAGCCTTTGCGACCTTGCAGCCACTCAGCGGCCATCACGGCTCCCAGGGCGAATCCGTCGCGGCTCTTGGCGCGGTGCTCGATGGTGATGGTGTCAACTGGGCTGTCCCAAGCGATGATGTGGGTGCCAGGCACCTCCCCCTCGCGCTCGTGGGCGATGCCCAGGTGGGGAGCCTTCTGGTCGGGTAGCTCGTTCCAATCCTTATAGCGGGGATTTTCGGCTAAAATCCCTTCAGCCAAGGTGATAGCCGTGCCGCTGGGGTGGTCGAGCTTGTGGATATGGTGTATCTCCTTCATCGAGGCGTTGTACTGGTCGAAATGCGACATCAATTTGGCCAGCTCGGCATTAACCTTGAAAAAGAGGTTGACACCGATGCTGTAATTGGAGCTCCACATGAAACCCACGCCCTTGGCTTTGGCTAATTGCTTGGCCTCGGGCAAAGCGTCCACCCAGCCTGTTGATCCCGATACCGTGGGTATACCGCGCGAGATGGCCCGACGGCAGTTGTCGGCCGCCGTGTGGGGAGTCGAGAATTCGATGATCGCGTCGGAGGAGAGTAGGGCAGGGGAGTCCCAATCCTGAGGGTTGTCGACATCGATGATGCAAGCTATTTCGTGGCCGCGTTCACGAGCGATTCGCTCAATCGCATGGCCCATTTTTCCGTAACCTACGATGGATAGTTTCATTTTCATAAGGATTATTAGACCAATACTTCGGTAAATTTTTAAAGTTCACGAGGCATAAGCCTCAAAGTTGTTA
>JAJBVP010000166.1 GCA_020859755.1 Bacteroidales bacterium
ATTTCCGCCCGCGAAAGCGGCGCACCTCCCCGGGGCGAGGGGATCCGACCAAGGAGATAGCAATTTGCTACTTTTTTATTCATTCATACTTACATTTTTATACATTTTATCACATTCTCCATGAGAAAAACTTTAACTCGTTGGTTGCTCGCTATTACCATGATCGCTCCTGCGACAACCGCCTGGGGTACCGACTACGGAATCCCCGATGAAATCCAGGATGGCAACATCCTCCACTGTTTCGACTGGAAGTTCTCCGACATCCAGGCTTCTCTCGAGGACATCGCTAAGGCCGGCTTCGGCGCCGTCCAGGTGTCTCCCTGCCAAGGCAACTGCTCCAACAACGCCGAGTGGTTCTACGCCTACATGCCTTACGACTTCTGCTTCAAGGCCAACGGCTCAGGCTCGGCCTCCGAGCTTCAATCCCTCTGCTCGGCCGCGGCCAATTACAACATCAAGATTATCGTCGACGTCGTGGCCAACCACGTCAACCCGGCCTCGGGCTACCACGACACGTGGTGGGATTCCAACGACCGCGTGCGCTGGTATGGCCAGGATATCGACTATTCCAACCGCTACCAGATCACCCACAACCAATTGGGCGCATACGGCGACGTCAACTCGGATCTCACCGAGGTACAAAATCGCGCCAAGGCTTACGTCGAGGAGCTCAAGGGCTACGGCGTGAAGGGTATCCGCTGGGATGCCGCCAAGCACATCGGTCTGCCCAGCGAGAGCTGCAACTTCTGGCCCACGGTTACCTCTGTATCAGGCATGTACCACTACGGAGAGATCCTCGACGGAGCTGAGTCGTCGCGCAATATCTCGCTGATCAACGAGTACTGCACCTATATGTCGATCACCGACAGCGACTACAGCACCGGCATCCGCGAGGCTGTGGCAGGTGGAGGCGTCCCCTCGGGCTACGGCAACTTCGCCGCCCTGGGCGGCCAGGACGCCAAGATGGTGTACTGGGGCGAGAGCCACGACACCTACGCCAACGACGGAGGCGCGTCGAAGAATATCTCGCAGGCCGTGATCGACCGCGCGTGGGCTATCGGCGCTTGCCGCAACGGTGCCACCGCACTCTATTTCTCCCGTCCATCGGCTACCGGCAACTCCGACATCAAGATGGGCGTGAAGGGATCTACCCACTTCACCTCCAAGGAGATAGCCGCCGTTAACCACCTGCGCAACAAGGCTGTAGGCAAGGCCGACTACTATCAAGCATCGGACGGCGTGGCTTGGATCACCCGCAAGGACGTGGGCTGCTGCATCGTCGTGGGTGGTGGTTACAGCAAGACCGTTTCGCTCGAGAACACTGGCGTGGGCGGTGGCTACGTACCCGCTGGCACCTACACCGACGAGGTTTCGGGCAACACGTTCACCGTCACCTCCTCCACAATCTCGGGCACCGTCGGCTCCACCGGTATCGCCGTGATCTACACCGATTCGGTTAGCTCCAACCCCGAGAACCCCGACGATCCCACCACCTCCACGCTGCAATTCTTCGGCGACCTCAACGGCGCCGGCACCTGGTCGACAGCCTCCCTCACCGACGGCTCCTATACCTTCACCGTCACCTCCACGAGCTACTTCACCTTCACCACCGACGGAACCTGGACCGGCGCTTGGCGTCCATCGGGTAGCACCGACTACCTCGTGGATGCCGACGGCACCTACTACAAGGGCTCCCAGACCGACCACTGCTGGTATATCACCGCCGCCGGCACCTACAAGGTGACCCCCAACGCCAGCGCCGGCAGCTTCACCATCAGCGGCTTCTCATCCACTCCCGTTGACCCTGTTGACCCCACCGACAGCTACTACGTGTACCTCAAGAACACATCCAACTGGTCCACTCCCACCGTTTGGGCCTGGAACGACTCCGAAAACTGCACCGCCAAAGGCTCCTGGGCCGGCGACACCATGACCTACGACTCCTCCACAAGCTTGTGGAAATGGACTGCCCCCGACGGCAAGGTGCCCACCTATATTATCTTCTCCAACAACGGCGAATCGCAAACCGACGACCTCTCCTACGTCAACAAGGCCACCTACGACTGCTCGGGCAACATCGTTTCATCCGAGACCCCCGTCGACCCCGTTGATCCCACCGAGCTTGTTATCTACTTCGACAACAGCGACTCCTGGACATCCTCTACCCCCAAGGTATGGGCTTGGAACGACTCCGGCAACTGCGTCTCCGGCTCTTGGCCCGGCGCCGAAATGACCCTCCTCTCGGGTAAGGTATACAAGTTTACCGCCTTCACCGGTACCCCCACCGGCATCATCATCACCAAGGGTAACGGCGACGAGACAAAGGCCGGTGGTGGCGACCTCACCTTCACCAACGGCGCTACCTACTACAGCGACGGCTCTTCGGCGATGGTTACCCACGGCGGTGGCGACCCCAGCGGCGACTATCCCTCCATGCTCTACCTCATCGGCAACGTCAACTCCTGGGGCACCAACACCTCCATCGCTGCCACCACCGCCGAGAACGGCATCTTCACCTGGAAAGCCGTAAATATGCCCGCCGCTTCAGCCTCCGATGCTAGCTCCTACTTCACCTTCGTCACCTCACAGGGCGCCGATTGGGACAACTACGTCAACCAAACCGACCGCTACGGTGCCGCATCCAAGGATGAGCCCCTCACCGGATCCGCCACTATCGTCCTCTTCCCCGCCGGCGTTAACGCCTCCAGCGCCTACTCCTGGAAAGTTACTCCCGACCAATACGACGTGACCGCCGACCTCCAGAACATGAAGGTGACCATCGTCAAGTCGGTCAGCGGTGTGCTCTCCATCTCTTCCAACGACTCAAATGATAACGTTGAATATTTCACCCTCTTGGGTGTACGCGTTTCCAATCCCCAGGCCGGCCAGATCCTCATTCGCCGCCAAGGCTCTAAGGTATCCAAGATAGTGTATTAATTAAGCATTTAGCATTTAGCGTTAAGCATTTAGCGTTAAGCATTTAGCCGAATAGCTTTTTAGGATGTAGCCCCGATGCTCGCATGATGAACTGCACCCCAAAAGTTAGACACAAAACTTTTGGGGTGCATTATGTATAAA
>JAJBVP010000131.1 GCA_020859755.1 Bacteroidales bacterium
GCGCCGGAGGGGCCATTGGGGGTACAGCGGCGGTGGTTTTCGGGGGATTTTGCTCCATGTTTTTCTTCTTTTCCGCAAAAATACACGATTGCCGCCACTTCTGCAAATTTTTCTTAAGTTAACCCTCCTTTCACCTTTCATCCTTTAATCCTTTCATCCTTTAGCTTGGATAGTATTAAAGGAGGAAAGGATTAAAGGAGGAAAGGATGATTAAAGGATGGCCCTTGAATTTGCTCGTTTTGGGATAATTTGCTACCTTCGCGGTAAGTTGGATTAAAATCTTTGCAAATGATTGAGAAAATCAACGCGTTGAAGGCCGAAATCGCGGCCCTCACGGCCACTACCCCCGAAGAGGCTGAGGCCCTGCGCATCAAATACTTGAGCAAAAAGGGCGTTATCACCGCCTTGTTCGCCGATTTCCGCAATGTCCCGGCCGAGCAGAAAAAGGAGGTGGGACAAGCCATCAACGAGCTCAAAACACTCGCCACCGACCATATCAACGCCCTTAAAGAGGCCACCTCGAGCGTCGATACCTCGGCCCTGGGAATGGACCTTACCCGCTCGGCCGCTCCAGTAGCCTTGGGTACACGCCACCCCTTGTCGATTGTGCGCGAGGAGATTATAGCCATCTTCCGCCGCTTGGGCTTCACGATCGCCGAGGGCCCTGAGATTGAGGACGATTGGCACGTGTTCTCGTCGCTCAATTTCGCCGCCGACCATCCGGCCCGCGACATGCAGGACACCTTCTTCATCCAGCGCGAGCCCGACGTGCTGCTCCGCACCCACACGTCATCGGTCCAAACCCGTGCGATGGAGCGCCAGAAGCCCCCGATCCGTATCATCTGTCCCGGCCGCGTCTACCGCAACGAGGCCATCTCGGCTCGCGCCCACTGCTTCTTCCACCAGGTGGAGGCCCTGTACGTCGACCGCAACGTGTCGTTCGCCGACCTGCGCCAGACCCTCCTCTATTTCGCCCAGGAGATGTTCGGCCCCGACACCAAGATACGCCTTCGTCCCAGCTACTTCCCCTTCACCGAGCCCTCGGCCGAGATGGACATCTCATGCGACCTCTGCGGCGGCAAGGGTTGCTCATTCTGCAAGGGCACCGGCTGGGTCGAGATCCTTGGTTGCGGCATGGTTGACCCCAATGTGCTGGAAGCCAACGGTATCGACTCCCGCGAGTACACCGGTTTCGCCCTCGGCATGGGCGTAGAGCGCATCACCAACCTCAAATACCGCGTCAAGGACCTGCGCATGTTCTCGGAGAACGACCGTCGCTTCCTCGAGGAATTCCAAGCCGCCCACTAAATCCCCCTTGGGAATCCCGGGAATCCCGTGAATCCCGAGAATAGCCTAAAATTCATGAAATAAATGACCGCTAAAGAACGATATGAAGGCTGCCTGAAATGGTGGGAGGAAAATGATCCCCTGCCGCAGACCGAGCTCCACTACCAATCCCTGTGGCAGCTCCTGGTGGCCGTTATCCTGTCGGCGCAATGCACCGACAAGCGCGTCAACATGATTACCCCGGCCCTCTTTGAGGCCTATCCCACGCCCGCCTCGATGGCCCGCGCCCTCCCCGAGGACATTTACGAGTACATCAAATCGGTCACCTATCCCAATTCCAAGTCGCGCAACCTCGTGGCCGCGGCCAAGATGATCGACGAGAAATTCGACGGGCAAATCCCCAACAATCTCGACGACCTGCTGAAGATCCCCGGCGTGGGACGCAAGACAGCCAACGTGATGCTCGCGGTGGCTTTCGAGCAAGCCGCGATGCCGGTCGACACCCACGTGTTCCGCGTGGCCAACCGCATCGGCCTCACCCGCGCCTCCCGCACGGTGCTCAACACCGAAAAGACCCTCATGAAGAAGTTGCCCAAGGACCTTGTGGCCAAGACCCACCATTGGCTCATCCTCCACGGGCGTTACACCTGCAAGGCGCGCAAGCCCGACTGCGCTGGCTGCGGCCTCAAGGAGTTTTGCAAAGCCTACCAAAAGGAAAGCAAAAACTACACCCTCACCCCCGCCACCCTCACTCTGGAGAAGCCCAAGAAGAAAAAGAAAACCCTGGCTGAGGTCGCATCCTCCCAAGCCGTTACCCCGCCAGAAAGCGTTTCCCAACAACCCATAATCCCGCCAGCCGATGGAGGAAATGTTCCTGTTTCTGATTGAGGTGATCGGGACGGTAGCGTTTGCCATCTCCGGTATCCGACTCGCCTCGGTGAAACACTTCGACTGGTTTGGTGCCTACGTCGTGGGTCTCGTGACCGCCATCGGCGGTGGCACCCTGCGCGACCTGCTCCTTGACATCCCAGTATTCTGGATGCAGACGTGGTGGTACCTGGCGGTCACCGGCCTGGCATTCGCCATTGTCGTGTTGCTACGAGCCCAACTCGTCACCCACAACCGCATGCTCATGATCTTCGACTCGATCGGCCTGGCGCTCTTCGTGGTGATCGGCATCCAAAAATCCCTTGCCTGCGACTACCCCATGTGGGTGGCCATCGTGATGGGTATGATCACGGGAGCGTTCGGCGGCGTGCTCCGCGACATCCTCATCAACGAGGAGCCCATCTTCTTCCGCCGCGAGATTTACGCCACGGCCTGCATCGCCGGAGGCGTGGTCTACTGGATAATCGCCCTCTCGGGGGGTGGACCCATCGCGCAGCAGCTCGCCTGCGCCACTACCGTGATCGGCCTGCGCCTGCTCGCCGTGAGATACGAATGGACATTACCTATATTAAAAGGATAACCGCTAAACCATGGAACTCGCCCGCACCATGCCACAGATCAGCCATCGAACAGTGATACAGTTTGTGAAATACGCCCTGGTGGGTGTGTTGAACACGCTGGTGACGCTGTTGGTGATCTTCGTGTGCAAAAGCCTTTTACACGTGCCCCTAATGGGCGCCAACGCCATCGGATACGGCGCCGGGGTGATCAACTCGTTTATCTGGAACAAGACCTGGGTGTTCCGTTCCGACAAGGACTTCCGCCGCGAGGCTTTGAAATTCCTTGGCGGATTCGCCCTGTGCTATGCGCTGCAAGCCGCCGTCGTGTGGACCCTGTCGGTGCCGATGGATTGGGCCGACCAGCTTTACAGCCCTCTGCCCGGCGTGGTATTCTCGGGCTACGCCGTAGCCACCATCCTTGGCAACGTCGTCTACACCATCGCCAACTTCATCTACAACCGCGCCGTCACCTTCAAGTAACCCATTATAGGTCCTATAGGTAGTCGAAGAGGGTGGGGTCGGGCAATAGCTTGAAGGTGAGGCGGTGGTAGGGGCTGGGGCCGTGGGCGGCGATGGCCGCGCGGTGGTCGGGCGTGGGGTAGCCCTTGTTTTTGGCCCAATTGTATTGTGGAAATTCTTCGGCGAGGCGCCGCATGGCCTCGTCGCGGTGGGTTTTGGCCAAAATCGAGGCCGCGGCGATGTTGCCGAAACGACCGTCGCCCTTGACGAATGTCTGCCAGGGCACGTCGCGCCACGGCGTGAACCGGTTGCCGTCGACGATCACTCCTCCGGGGGTGACCCCGAGCGCGTCCAAGGCGCGATGCATGGCCAGTAGGGACGCCCGCAGGATGTTGATGCGGTCGATCTCCTGGGCCGTTACCTCGGCCACGGCCCATGCCACGGCGTTGGCCTCGATGATGGGGCGGAGCTTCTCGCGGCGAGCCTCAGTGACCTGCTTGGAATCATTTAGCCAAGGGTGGTGGAAATCGTCGGGGAGGATCACCGCTGCGGCAAAGACGCTACCGGCCAGGCATCCGCGCCCGGCCTCGTCGGTCCCGGCCTCCATCCGGCCCTCGATATAGCAATTCGGTAACATGGAGCTTATATCTTCGTGTACAGGCCGTAGCCTCGGCCTGAGCGGTTGACGAGGTAGGGGGCGTAGGCTCCCATCTTCTTGCGCAGGCGCGAGATATTGACATCGACAGCGCGGTCGGCCACCTTCTTGTCGCGCGGCCACACCCGCTCCTGAATCTCATCGCGAGGGAACAAGCGGTTGGGGCTGTGCACAAAAAGCAATAGTATATCCCACTCGGTGGGGGTCAATTCCACGCGACGACCCTCGACGGCAAACGTGCGCGCTTGCTCATCGATGTCCAACCCGTCGATGTGGGCCACCTCCTCGATTTCCACCGGGGTGGGGGCCTGCACGCCGTAGCGGCGCATAAGCGAGGCTACCTTGGCCAGAATCACCCGCAGCGAGAACGGCTTGATGATGTAATCATCGGCCCCGGCGTCAAATCCAGCGATCATCTCGTCCTCCGAGTCGGCCGACGTGCATATCATCACGGGCACGCGCCCTGAGCGCGCTCCGCTCTTGAAGCTGCGCAGCAGGTCGAGGCCCTTCATGTCGGGGAGATTGATGTCCATAATCACCAGCACGCAATCCTCGATATGCTCGGCCAGGGCTTGCTGCCCCGTGGCGCAGGGCACAACGTCGTAGCCCTGTTGCTTGAGATTTACTGTAATCAAGCTACGGGTCACCTCTTCGGGATCGATTATTACGATTCGTCGGTGGTTGAGCATGGAAGAAACGCGTAATGTGATTGGTTATCGCAAATTTAGGCAATTTGTGCCAAAAAAGCGACAATTGTAACACAATTTTATAAGATTTGTAATTAAAAGGGGGGTAACGTTTTTGGGCGGCTGGGGGGGCCGGCCTTGGACGGCCATCGCAAGCAATCTCCTGAGGATGGCCGTCCAAGGCCGGCCCCCCAAGGCTGCGCATACGTTTTTGGACGGCTGGGCGGCGCGGGCGAGGGCGCCCACGCTCCTTGTTTGAGGATGTAAGGGGGCGGGTTAGCGCTTGGACGCGGGACGTCGGAAGTCGGCCTTGAGGGTATCCACCACGTTGATGATGTAGTCGCCGATTTTCTCGAGGTCGGCGATGATATCCATGTAGAAGATACCGCTCTGGTAATCGTAATGCTGGTCGTTGATATTGGTGACGTTGCCTTGGCGCAGCTGGTTGCGCAGGTTGTTGATTTCGCGCTCCTTGTTGTAGGAGTGGATCAGCTCGGTCTCGTCAACGCCCTCGATGTCGGTCAACTCTTTGACCATCATCGACATAGCCTCATGCACGTAGCCAAACATCATATCGATATTCGAGTAAATCTCGTCGTTGAACGGCGCCTTGTTCTCCTGCTTGCGTATAAGCGTCTTGGATATGCCGTAGCAGGAGTCGGCGATCGACTCGATCTCGCTTACGATGCGCAGCAGGCCCGCGATGTGGAGCTTGCCCTCGTTGGAGAGGCGACCCTCGGCGCATCGGTTGAGATAGTGGGCGATCTCGATCTCCATGCGGTCGGAGATGTCCTCGTATTTCTCAAGCCGCGAGTAAAGCCGGTTGAAGTCCTCCGACCCTTCCTTGGTGTGCACCAGGTCCTTGGCCATCGTGATCATGCGTTCCATGCGTTGGGAGTACACGCCGATCTCCTTCTCGGCCTGGGCGATGTTGAGCTCGGAAGCTGAGAGCAGGCCCGAAGAGATGTAACGCAGCTGGAACTCCTCGTCCTCCTTGTGCTTGGCGGGCACGAGCCACTCCACGATTTTGACGTAGACGCCCGTGAGCCAAATCATTATCGAGAGGTTGATGAGATTGAACACCGTGTGGAACACCGACAGGCCGAACGATACGCTCACCTGCATCTGCAAGATCTGCTTCAGCGCGTCGTGCCCTTGCGGCAGCGAGCCGTCGAACAGGTGGTTGTAGATGTCGGGATCGGTCATCTCCAAGTGCTTGACGAAGGTGGTGAGGTCGGTGGGGTTGCCTTGCCCAATCACCTCTGTCAACCAGACGTTTAAATTGCAGAACGGGTAGAATATCGCCAAGCACCATATCAAGCCGAATATGTTGAACAGGAGGTGCCCCATCGCCGTTCGCTTAGCCGCGACGTTGCCGCTCATCGACGCCAGCAGCGGCGTGACCGTCGTGCCGATATTGGAGCCGAGGATGATGGCGCACGCCAGGTCGAACGTGATCCACCCTTTGGAGCACATAATCAGGGTGATTGCGAAGGTGGCCGCCGACGATTGGATGATCATCGTCACGATCACGCCCACCAGCAGGAAGATGATCACCGAGCCGAATCCCATCGAGCTGTAGCGCTGCAGGAACGCGAACATCTCGGGATTGCTCTGAAGGTCAGGCACATATCTTGATATCATCGACAAGCCCATGAACAGGAACGCGAAGCCTATCAAGAACTCGCCGATCGACTTGTTTCTACTCTTCTTGGCGAACAACAGTGGCACCGACAGGCCGATCAACGGCAACGCGAACGCCGAGATGTCGACCTTGAAGCCGAACAGCGCGATCACCCATGCCGTGAACGTGGTACCTACATTGGCACCCATTATCACGGCCATTGACTGGGCCAAGGTCATCAAGCCCGCATTTACGAAGCTCACAACCATCACCGTCGAGGCCGACGAGCTCTGGATCAACGCTGTGATGAAGAAGCCGGTTAACGTCCCTGTGAAGCGGTTGCGGGTCATGGCCGACAGGATGTTGCGCAGACGGTCGCCGGCGGCTTTTTGCAGGCCCTCGCTCATCACCTTCATTCCGTATAGGAACAAGCCGACGGCTCCTAAGAGCCCCAAGAAATCGAGTATACTATAATTCATTGAGAATATGGATTGTAGCTTTTATCGCATCGCCACGGATGGCTTTTGGCTTCTCCGAATGTCTTTGCGGGGGCAAATTTACCAAAAATTTCACAACTTTCACCAATCATAACAAAAAATTAGTGTTACATAAATTCCACAATCGTCACGGTTTATTCCCCCTAAAGGAAAAGCGCGCAATAAAGCGCCGTGTTTCACGTTATTATAGCGGAAAAATATGCCAATCACCGCCCCGCGAGGGGTGCAAATATAGCGAATGAACTTGTTACAACGTATCACTTACTCCATATTGGCCATGGCTATCGCTTTGATAGCCAGGGCTTTCCCTACGTCCACCTACGCCGACCACTCTGTCCTTGCCGAGGGCAATTGGGTGAAGGTGTCGGTGAGCCAGACGGGCATGCATAAAATTTCGGCAACACAATTGCGCAACTGGGGCTTCACCGATCCGGCCAAGGTGAAGGTATACGGCTACGGCGGTGCTCGGCTGAGCGACCAGCTTACCCAGGCCAACTACGTCGACGACCTCCCTCAGGTGCAGCAAGTTACCGCCTCCGACGGCTCAATCTACTTCTACGCCGTGGGTCCCACCACGTGGAAAACTGCCGTGACGGGGCGCTTCTACCCGTCGCAAAACCCCTTCTCCACCGTTGGGTACTACTTCCTCAGCGACCGAGACGCCGACACCCTGGAGATCCCCACTATGGCCACCGTCACTACCCAGAGCGAGGCAGCCACCAATTTCAACGAGCGTCTCTTCCACGAGACCGATCAGGTGTCCATCGCACAGACTGGCCATTACCTTGTGGGTGAGGACTTTCGCTATACCCCATCGCGCACGTTCTCGTTCGACCTTACCGACTGCGAGACCGACACCGACGTGTGGATGCAGGTCAACCTCGCATCCGCCATCACCGGCTCCACAGGCTTGCTGAAATTCACCGCCAACGGCACCGCGCTCACCCAAAGTTCCACCGACATCGTGCGCACCTACACCGGCGCCTCCTACGTCTATGCCGTCGAGACCGCCACACGCAAGACGTTCTCCCTGGGCAGCGACAAGCTACAGCTGGGTGTATCTCTCTCATCATCAGGAACTATCAAGAGCGCCTACCTCGACTTTATCGCTATCAATTACACCCGAAAACTCAAGCTCAACAACGGGGTGCTCAACTTCACCCTCGATACCCCGGCAGGTATCCTCTCCGACGCCTCGTCGAGCACATATGTGTGGGATGTCACCAAGCCCTTGGCTATCGAGGCCCTCCCCACGCAATCGGCTGGTACTGGCTCCGTTACGTGGGTAAACGAGTACACCGGCACCCGCTCCTACGCCGCTTGGAACGAAAACGGCACATTCCCCACCGCCACGTTCGTCGAGCGCGTCGCCAACCAGGACTTGCACGGCGTGGCTACCCCTAAGATGGTGATTTTCACCGTACCCGCCCTCAAGGCTCAGGCCGAGCGACTCGCCGACATCCACCGCGCCGAGGAGGGTTTCACCGTCGAGGTCATCGATCAGGATGAGGTGTTCAATGAGTTCTCTTCCGGAACACGCGACGTGGTCTCCTTCCGCAAAATGCTGAAAATGTTCTACGACCGTGGAGAGGCGGCCGACTCGGTCACCTCGCTCGAATACGTCTGCTACTTCGGCCGCCACTTCTACGACAACCGTCGCTTGACTTCCGAGGGCCAAAACCTCAACTGGACGCCCACCCCCACCTGGGAGGCCGACATCGGCATCGACGACAACTCATCCTACGTTTCCGACGACCATTGCGCATTCCTGGCCGACAACTCGGGTGTCTCCACATCCTCCGACAAGCTTTTGGTGGCTGTGGGACGAATCCCCGTAACCTCAGTCGCCGAGGCCACTGCCTGGGTTGACAAGTACACTACCTACCTCAATTCCTCCACCAAAGGCGACTGGAAGAACCACATCTTCATGCTCGCCGACGACAAGGACTCGGGTGTACACATGACCCAGATGAACGACACCCGCACCAACATGCTCAGCACCGAGGGTGGCTCCAACTTCTTCTACAACATGGTGTACACCGATGAGTATGAGGAGATTGGAAGTGCCTATCCCCAAGCGCGCACCAATATGTTCCGCTACCTCGACGAGGGCCAGACCTGGTGGTTCTTCATCGGCCACGGCAACTACTACTCGCTCACCCACGAGAAGATGCTCACCACCGAGGACATCTCCTCGCTCTACTTGAAAAAGATACCCGTGATGTACGCCGCGACTTGTGATTTCGCCCGTTGCGACAACTCCGAGCCCTCGGGTGCCGAGCGCTTGCTCACGCTCGAAGGCGGTGGCGTCATGGCGATCTGCTCCGCCACGCGTCCCGTGTACATCGCCGATAACGGATTGCTGACCAAGGCCGTGGGCAACCAGATATTCGCCCGCAACGCCGACGGGTCGCTCCCTCGCTTCGGCCAGGTGATCCAGCGTGCCAAAAACGCCCTCGGTAGCAGCAGCAACAAGCTGCGATACGTCACCCTGGGCGATCCCGCGATGAAGGTTACCATCCCCGACAACATTCTCGTTGTCGACAAGATTGACGGCAAGGAGGTCGACCCCGACAATCCTCCTACGCTCGCCACCCTGGAGTCGGCAGTCGTCGAGGGCTACGTCGCCGACGGCTTGGGCCAAATGCTGCCTGATTTCACCGGCATTATCCAGGCCACCCTCTACGACGCTGAGGAGAGCGTCACCACTCGCGGCAACAAATCGGCCGACGCCGACGATGGAAAGCCTGTAACCTTCGACCGTCAAGGCACACGCCTCTACGCCGCCAGCGATTCGGTGGTCAACGGCCGATTCTCAGTCACCATCAAGGTGCCTGGCGAGATCGTCCACAACTACCGCCCGGCGGCTGTCAACCTCTACGCCTACTCCTCAGCGGCCGAGGCAATCGGCTGTTTCCGTGATATTTACGTCTACGGTTTCGGCGAGGATAACGGCGACGTTACACCTCCCGTGATCGAAAGCTTCTACTTGAACCATCCCACATTCACCGATGGCATGACTGTCAACTCCTCCCCTATGGCGATCGCCGAGGTGAGCGACGACGTGGCCATCAACCTCTCGTCGGCCGGCATTGGCCATCAGATGGTGTTAACGCTCGATGGTTCAACCACTTATAACGACGTCTCCAACTACTTTACCCCCTCGGCCACGCGACAGGGCGCCGGCACAATCAACTACCCATTGGAGGGTCTTGTCGACGGCGAGCATACCCTGCGTTTGCGCGTCTTCGACTCCTCGGCCAACCTCGCCGAGCAGACCATCACCTTCAAGGTCGACGCCGATGAATCGCCCTCGATCATCGACGTGTACACCGACGCCAACCCCGCGTCGACCACGGCCAACTTCTACGTGTCCCACAACCGCCCCGACGCCATGGTCACCGTGGGCGTGACCGTCTACAATCTGCTCGGTCGCGTCGTGTGGTCGTCCTCGGCCTCCGGTCGCAGCGACATGTTCACCTCATGCCCATTGACCTGGGATCTCACCGACCAGGCCGGGCGCCGCGTGCAGCGCGGTATCTACCTCTACAAGGCCACCTTGACGGCCGACGGCCAGGAAACCTCAACCTCGGCCAAGCGCATCGCCGTCACCGGCCACTAACCCCCGGATAGCATATGCGCAACCTGGGCGACCCGCCGAACGTCGGCTGGACGGGCCGGCTCTTGGACGGCCCTCGCAAAGGATCGGCTGGGCGGGCCGGCTCTTGGACGGCCCTCGCTAAGGATCGGCTGGGATGGGCCGCCGAACGTCGGCCTGGGCGGGCCGGCTCTTGGACGGCCCTGAAAAGAAAGGATTAAAAAATTCCTGTTGTAAATTACCGAAAAATTCGCTAATTTCGCGAAGATTACCCATATAGTAAACCAATCAGCGATTACCACCCAATCATGGCAGCTGCCTACAACACCACTCGCGAACTCCTGCCCGAGCCCACCCTCAGGCGGTTGCCCTGGTATTTGGCCTACGTGTCGCTGCTCCACTCCCGAGGCGTAGAGTACGTTTCCTCAACCCAAATCGCCCGCGAGATCAACGTCGACGCCTCGCAGATCGCCAAGGACCTCTCCTTCCTCAACATTAAGGGGAAGACCCGCATCGGCTACGAGGTCGAAAACCTCAAAAGCGAGCTGGAGTACTTCCTGGGTTTCTCCGAGAAGCACAATGCTGTGATGGTGGGTGTGGGTTCACTCGGCCGGGCCTTGATTCAGGACTCTGGCCTGTCGCGCTACGGCTTGAACATCGTGGCAGGTTTCGACATCGACCCCGCTGTCGTGGGCTCCGACATCAACGGCGTCCACGTGTTTGACATCGCCGAGCTCGACTCCCGATGCCCCGAGCTGGGCACCGAAATCGGCGTGGTGGCTGTCCCCATCGAGGCCGCCCAGGAGGCCGCCGATTATCTTGTCGCCGCCGGAATTAAGGCCCTGTGGAATTTCACCCCCTTCCGTATTCGGGTGGCCGCCGACATCGTGATTCAAAACACCTCTATATATTCCCACCTTGCCGTGATGTACAACCGCCTCGGCTCACGCACTCTCCTCGACCGATGAAAGCATTCATAGAGCATAACTCCCAGATCGTTTTCATCCCCGACTCGGCCATCCAGCCCTGCCGGAAGCCATTCTTTGTGCCCGTGGGGATGGAGGACACCGAGTGGGAGCCCAGGCTCTTGACCGCCGTGCGCGTCGATCGCATGGGCAAGAGCATCGCCGCTCGATTCGCTGGCCGCTACACCGGCCAGAAAGCCGTGGCCCTGTGGGTGCAACCTCGCGAGGTCACATCAGAGAGCGTCGCCATCGACGGATCCCTGCTGCTCGGCCCTTGGGGGGAAGTCCCCGATGAGGTTGAGGTCAACGGCTCAATCGCACAGTGGACCCCCGGCGACGACGCCCAGGTCAACGCCCTGATTGAGCGCGTATCCCGCCACTCCACCCTAAAAACAGGCGACATCGCCCTAATCCCCTCTCGAAATCCCGAAAATCCCGATATTACCGGGAATCCCGAGAAAAAGATAGTAAAATTCAAGATAAAATAAATAACACCCATCATAATGAAAATCTTTAACGCCATTAAAGCCCTTTCCGCTCTGGTTGCTGTAGCCATCGCCGTCCCCGCGGCCTCCGCTTTCAGCACCTCTCAATACGCGGCTTCATCAGTGCTCGCTTCCGGCAACTGGGTGAAGGTGAAAGTTGACAAAAACGCTGTTTACCAGATTTCTTACGACCAATTACGCCAATTGGGGTTCAGCAACCCCGAGAACGTCACCGTGTGGGGTTACGGAGGCGCTTACTACTGGAATCACGCTTTCTCAACATCCGACCCTGAGGATCTCACTCAGCTTTATATCCTCAACGACCAAAACCGCGAGCGCGTCCTCTTCTACGGAGAGGCTGGCGTCGCCCCCAAGATTTTGTCATCCGAGACTTCCCCCGAGTCGATTCACAACAACCGATTCAGCGATTACGGATACTATTTCCTCACCGACGGACAGGCCCCTAAGGCAGCCGACTATATCTCCGTGAAATCCTACTCCACCCAGGTCACTTCTCACGCTGTGGTGGATTACCAGGAATTTAACGAGTACAATCCGGGCGAGGGTGGCGCGTTCTTCTTCACCACCGACCTGCTCAACACCCCCGACCGTCGGTTCACATTCACCTTGAACGACCCCGCCCCCTCGCAGAAGGCCCACCTGAGCTACGTAGGCGCCCTCCGCACCAACGCGTCGCGCCCCACTTTCGCCGTCACCTGCCCCAGCGACCTCACAATCGCTACCGGCGTCAACAATAACGCCGACCAGGTTTCGGCCAGCTCCATCTACTACTCCCGCGCCAGCGGTTACCAGAAGTTCTACCCCCGCTCCGAGGGTTCACAGGACTATACCTTCAAGATCTACCCCTCGTCGACCACCAACTGCACCTTCGCTGGCATCCACTACCTATATATGCTCTACTATCGCCCCAACCGATTGGGCGACGACTCCTGGCGCGCGATGAACTTCCGCTCCCTTAGCTCCTTGAGCCGCGTGGTAATCTCGGAAACCGGCAACGACATCTCCCACTACGCCGTGTGGAACGTCACCGACGTCACCGACATCCGTCCCTTCTCCATCACCGCTACCGACGATGGCGACGGCTTCTCTTTCTCCCCCGATATGGCTTACACCTCCAGTGCCTACCCCACGATGTACACCGTCGTGGTCGACACCGCCGGTGACAATTTCCCCACACCCGAAATCGTAGGCGCTATCCCCAACCAGAACCTCCACGGAGAGGCCAATCCTGATTTCCTCATCATCTGCAACTCCTACACCAAGGACGCCGCCGAGCGCCTCGCTCAGGCCCACCGCGACTACCAGGGCCTCACCGTCGTAGTGGCCACCCAGGATGAGATCTTCAACGAATTCTCTTCTGGCGCTCCCTCGGCCCACGCCTACCGCCGTGCCGCCAAGATGTTCTACGACCGCGACTCCTCGAAATTCCGCTACCTACTCCTCTTCGGCGCCGGTAGCTACGACAACTGTGGTCACATCCACGCAACCGACGACTACCTCCTCACCTACGAGACCGAGGATTGGGGCACCGCCAACTGTGACTACACCAACTACTGCGCCGACGCCTACTTCGGTATGCTCAGCGACATCTTCTCCCTCAGCACCCTCTATAAGACCAAAACCGACATCGCCGTGGGGCGTATCCCCGCTCAGGACCCCAAGGATATCGAGGCTGCAGCCGACAAGGCAATCTATTATCTGGCCAACCCCCCGAAGTTGCCCAACCGTCACCGCGCCGTGTTCTTTGCCGACGACGGCGATAACAACAAGCATGAGCTCCAGGCCGAGTACATCTCCGACCTCCTGTTGAAGAAAAACCACCCCGAGCTCACAATCACCAAGGCTTACAACAACCTCTACCCCTGGAAGGACACCCGCGCCCTGGAGGCTCGCAACATGATCAAGAACAACCTCTCCCAGGGTATCGCTTACATCTGCTACATCGGCCACGGACAGCCCAAGGGCTTCACCGGCGAGTGGATATGGGACCGCGACCAGGTGGAAAACACCACCTATATGGAGCCCCCGGTGTGGATGCTCGGCACCTGCGACGCTTTCTCCTTCAACCGTCAGGACAACGGTATCGGCGAGAAACTCATCTACAAGGAGAACGGCGGGTCTATCGCCACAATCGGCGCCTGCCGCTCGGTGTACGCCGACTCCAACCAGCAGGTTGACTCCTTGATGGCCAAATATTACTTCGACGCCACCCCTGGCACCTCCATCGGCGAGGCTTGGAAGTACGCCCGCAACCACGTTATCGGCAACAACAACTACTCCGACCAGATCAACACCCTCTGCTACAACTTCGGCGGCGACCCGGCCCTCCCCATTTATGCCTCAGGATATAAAGTCGTGGCTACCGAGATCAACGGCAAGGATGTAACCGCCGACACCCCCTCCGAGAACGCCATCATCCAGCCCCTGGCCACCAACACCATCAAGGGTTACATCGCTGCCAGCGACGGCACCAAGGACACCTCATTCAACGGCCAGGTGACCCTCTCGGTGTTCGACGCCCCGCAGTACCTCACCACCGTCATCAAGGACGGCTCCGGCTCATCCCCACGTAACGTCTACATGGACGAGTACCTCCTGAGCGAGGAGACCACGACGGTCTCCAACGGAGAGTTTGAACTCGAGTTCACCGTGCCCCTGGCCGACCGCCCGGGCGAGACCACCCGCATCTCCCTCTTCGCCGCTCGCGATGAAAACCTCGACTACGGCTCCGGCTACTACACCTACGTCACTATCGGCGACTACGACGAGGACCTGGCCATCTCCAACCCCGCCGCACCTGAGATCACCGAGATGTATCTTGACGATCCCTCGTTCATCGACGGCCAGAATACTGAAACCGACGTCATGGTGTACGCCACAATCAAGCCCGGCCTCTCCGGCATCAACAACGCCTCTGCGGCTATCGGCGGCGTGACCGCTCTCGTGCTCGACGGCTCCACATCATATGCCACCGTACGCTCCGCTCTCATGGCCCAGGCCGACGGTAGCTACACCCTCTCCTATCCCATCAACGGACTCGTGGACGGTCGCCACACCCTCGCCCTCAAGGTAGCCGACAACTTCGGCAACCTCGCCACCCGCACCATCGCCTTCCAGGTCGTTAACCACGAGGTGACCTCCGCGCTCGTGGCCACCAACGAAATCGTGCGCGAGAGCATCGAGATCGACCTCTCCCACGACTTCAGCGACACCCCCACCGGCCGACTCGTCATCGAGGACATGCACGGCAACACGGTGTACACCCGCGACAACGTCACTTTCCCATTCACCTGGGACCTCCGTGACGCCTCAGGCAACGACGTAGCCAACGGCCAATACCAAGCCTACGCAACCCTCAACGCCGGCCTCCGCTACTCCTCCACCCCCCGCCAATCCATCACCGTCCTCCACTAACCAGGACAACAGCTGGATGGAAGTCGACCCGACCCTGAGTCGACACCCTATAACCATCAAGGAACGTGGGCGCTCCCGCCCGCGACCACAGAAAAACGTGTTCGGCTTGCCGAACACGTTTTTCTGTGGTTACGGTCGATTTCGTGGTCATTGCGAGTTTTACGAGCCCCTCTCCGGGTGTAGCCACATGATTTTGTGTTTTTAGTGGTTTTCGTGGTTCAAACTCTTTTCGTCGAGTCGTTACAAAAGCCTAATCTTATGTTAAAAAATATTAATCGGGGGGGGGGTAAAATTGGTTGCCAATTGTAAATACCTTACATTCGCGAA
>JAJBVP010000095.1 GCA_020859755.1 Bacteroidales bacterium
AACGCCCCCAGGCTGCCGCGGACGCTTATGGACATGGAAAAGCCCCGGGCTCGGGGAGCTCGGGGCTTTGGTGGTTATGGATTGCGCGGGCGAGGGCGCCCACGCTCCTTGTTTGATGATGGGTTATTCGTCGCCGTTGGTGACGGTGAGGGTGCAGCCGGCGCCCCAAGTGGAGTTGGTGAGAGTGTTGATCTTCGTGGGATCGCTGGTGCTGTAGTAGCCAACGAACTGCTGGATCGACTGCTCGCCACGCTTAGCGCAGTAGATGCCGTCGACGGTCACGTTCTCGGCCACGTTGTTGTCGCCGGTAACCACGCCCCGGCTGCAGCCCACGAACGTGCCTACGTAGCCACATTCGTTAGCCCAGTACTGGTTCTTGACGGTCGAGTTCTTGATAGTGCAATTGTTCATCGTAACAGTGCTGCCATCCATCACGCGGCCAACGAAACCGCCTACCGACTGGCAACCGTTGATCTGTGCGCCGTCGATGGTGACATTGGTGATGTTGGCGTTGCAGTTGCCGTCCTGGAGCATGCCGCCGAGAACGCCCATCCACTGGTCGGAGAAGCCGGCCGAGAGGTCCTGGGTGCAGGATACGTTCTTAATGGTGAGGTTCTGGATGGTGAAGCCGCGGAAAACGAAGAGGCCGCTGCCGGCGCCCTTGCTTACGCCAAGAACGATGTTGCTCATAGTGTGGTTATTGCCCTCGAACACGCGGCTGGTCGTGGAGTGCATCGGCGATACGGTCATACCGTTGAAGTCGAGGTCGCAGAGGATGTCGGCGCCCTTGTCGAGGATGACGCCATTGGTAGTGTTGTAGTTCTGGCCGAACCACTCCCAGTTGCCGGGGCAAACCACCTGGTAAGCGCCGTCAACAGCTACGGGAGTAACCACCTTGCCGTCCCATACGGCTACGATCGAGCCATTGTTGGTGATGGTGATGCTCGACTTAACGTCATCAAGGTAATAGGCCATCTGGTCATACGATTTTACGCGAGATGCGTTGTTGCTGAGGCCATTGTGGTAAAGCTTGATGGAGCAATCCGAGTCGATAGTGAGTGAGCCGCTGGAACCCTCTACATGGAGGCCGCAGAGAGCGCCGATGCCATCCCACTCCGCATCGTACCACGACGAGGGAACCACGTCGATGAACGATACCGAGCAGTCGCCCTTAATGGTGACGTTGTTCACCTTGCCACCCTCGATTTGGCCGGCGATTATACCAGCCTCGCGGCCCTCAACGGTCACGTTCTCGAGAACGAGGTCGTTAACCGAGCCACCACCGAGATAAGCCACAAAACCGGCGCGGCCGTTCTCGTTCTGGGTGATGTTGAGGTTCTTGATGGTGTGGCCGTTGCCGTTGATAGTCAGGTGATAAGCAAAAGGAGGAACGAAGGTGAACCCGCTCATGTCGATATCCGCGGTGATTTCTACGGTGTTGTATACGCTGGGATTGACATCGGCAGCGGTGAAGGTCACGCCCAGGCTCATCAGGTCGAGGGCCGAGCTAACGTTATATTTACCGGTCGTGGGATCGGGAGTGAGGGGCTCAACGGTTATTTCCTCGTTGTATTTGCCATCGTAGATGGGGTTGATATTGATGGTGAAGTCGATATCGGAGGTGAGGAGGGCGCCGAAGATGTTGGTGCGGTAGTTGCGCTGCAGGGGCGCGCCGTCCACGTCGAGGTGATGGAAGCGGGTGTCGCCGTCGTAGAAGTCGAGGTCGATGTCGGCGGTGTGCTTGTCCTTGGCCATCAGCACGTAGGCCATGGCGAGGTACTCGTACTGGCCGGAGGTGCCCACGGGGAAATTCTCGTAGCCGTCAGCGCCTACGACCTTGTCTTGGTTGGGGCGGAGGGTCTTGGCGAAGGTAACCTCGGTGGGGGTGGTGTCGAGGACATCACCGGTGAGGAGGTTGTACTGGGTGTACACGCCGTTGACTACCATCTCGGTGGAGATCTCCTTGCCAGCGAGGGCCGGGACGTTGATGTCGCTGGTGCCCACGTTGATCTGGGCGAAGGGACGCTTCAGCTCGGCGGTAACCGAAGAGGAGCCGGTTACGGGAACCTCCTTCATGCACCAGAAGGCGTCGGTGTCCTCAACGTTGAGGTTGGCGATCTCCGAGTAGTTGACGGTGATGGTGGAAAGGTCGCTCGCCACGTCGAAGAGCTTGGTAGCGTTGGGCGACTGTGCCCAGAACACCATCTTGTAGGTCTTGCCGGTCACCAACTGCAGGGAGAGAGTGGTGGTGAGGTTGGAGAACGAGGTGCCTTGGGTCTTTTCGATGATGCAGGCGTCACCCGAGGTGGTCTCCTCATAGACTGCGTAGTAGAAGTCGGTAGCGGTCTTGCCATCGCTGTACACACGCGATTGGATGTCGCTGGGGAGGGTAGCGGTGACGGTCACCGTAGCCTCGCCGCCGACGGCTTGAGTATCAAAGTCGTCGTTGGAGCAGCTGGCCAGCAGGAGCGTGGCAGCCGCGAAAGCGAAAAATTTTTCATTGCAAATTTTGTGTTTTTTTTGAGTGTTTATTTAGTTGTTTTTAATTGCTTTATCGGTTTATTGGTTAACGCTTTAGGGATCGACTGAAATCGAGAGATGTCGATTGAAATCGATGGAAATCAAGCCCGTTGGGGGCGCTTTAGGGCTTGCCCTCGGGGGTAGGGTAGGGACCGTGTCGAGGGCGACCTGATAAGCACTTTACTCAATAATCATGCAAAGTTACTAAAATAGCGATGATTGTGCAATTACCTGTTGCGAAGAATTAATGCTTATTTAGATACGTTAACATTGCGGAGGGAGGGGCATAACCCCAGGATGGATTTGTGGTTAAAAAGTTTTGGTGGAGGGGGCGGAGGATGGGAGTGCATCTCCCTGATTGGGCATCCGCGTGATGGCCGGCCCCCCAATGGCCGTCCAAGGCCGGCCCCCCAATGGCCGTCCAAGGCCGGCCCCCCACAATGGCCGTCCAAGGCCGGCCCCCCAATGGTGTAATCTGCAAATAAAATTTCATAAGTTTTCGGTAAATAAGATTTCGGCAG
>JAJBVP010000084.1 GCA_020859755.1 Bacteroidales bacterium
TCTGTAAATCAGATATTTAAATTTAAGAATTCAAATTTTGTCATGTACTGAAATTGATTTGGTATTTTATAATATATTGACTCGAAGTTACGTGCTAATCGACCTGAAAACTGATGAATTAACCCATCAGGATCTGGGCCAAATGCAAATGTACGTCAATTATTATACACGGGAGTTGATGAATCCAGGCGACAATCCTCCGATTGGAATAGTATTATGCACAGAAAAAGATGATACGATGGTTAAATATACTTTGCCTGAAGGTCAAAATCAGATATTTGCTGCGCAATATATGACTTATATGCCTAGCAACGAAGAACTAAAAGCATTAATGCAAGGAGAATAAAAATGATAATAGAAAATATAAATCAGTTACCATCCCCCTCCCTCTCCGCCCCCCGATACATCATCTCGGGTGGCGGCACTGGCGGCCACATCTACCCGGCCCTCGCCATCGCCCAGGAGATCAAGCGTGTCCAGCCCGACGCCCAGATCATCTTTGTCGGCGCCAAGGATCGTATGGAGATGGAGAAAGTGCCCGCCGCGGGGTTCGACATCATTGGCCTCAATGTCCAGGGCTTCGACCGCAAGCGTCTGTGGCGCAACATCGCTGTCCTTTGGCATCTCTGGCGTAGCATGCGCCTGTGCCGCAAGGTGCTGAAAAAATGGCAACCCGATTGTGTCATTGGGGTAGGGGGCTACGCCTCAGGGGCTGTCCTCAAGCAAGCCCAGAAGATGGGATTCCCCACCGTCATCCAGGAGCAAAACTCCTACCCGGGTGTCACCAACAAATTGCTTGCCCCCAAGGCGCGCAAGATATGCGTGGCCTACGAGGGTACCGACCGTTTCTTCCCAGCCGAAAAGATTGTCCTCACCGGCAATCCCATCCGCGAGGCCGTCGCCAACATCTCCCTCACCCCAGCTGAGGCCAAGCGAGAGCTCGGTTTCCCCGCCGACCTACCAATGGTGCTGGTCACCGGCGGTAGCCTGGGGGCCCGCACGATCAATCTCGCCTTGCAGGCCGCTTTGCCCGAGTTGGCCAAGATCAACGCCTCGGTGCTGTGGCAGACGGGCAAATTCTTCACCCACGACCCCGCGGTGACTATCCCCGACAACGTCCACGTCACCCGTTTCATCGACGACATGGCCGTCGCCTACCGTGCCGCCGACCTTGTAGTCGCTCGTGCCGGCGCCTGCACTATCTCGGAGTTGCAATTGCTGGGTAAGGCCGCAATTCTGGTGCCTTCGCCCAACGTCGCCGAGGATCACCAGCGCAAGAACGCCGAGGCCCTCTCTACTCGCGACGCCGCTGTAATGGTGCTCGACAAGGACGCCCCCGACCAGCTCCTCGACAAGATGTTGACCCTGCTCAGCGACGCCCCCAAGCGTAAATCCCTCAGCGACAACGTCCGGGCTATGGCATTCACTCATTCCGCCGAAAAAATTGTAAAACAAATCATGGATAGCATTAAGCATTAAGCATTAAGCATTAAGCATTTAGCCGAATAGATTCGCCATCAAGCTTCCCATCGGGATCGATTTAACTCGATTTCTAGCGATTTCACTCGATTTAAGTTGATCCCATCGAGGCTAAGCGATAAAGCGACAAAACGATAATGAAAAAATTCAAAAACCTATATTTCCTTGGCGCCGGTGGTATCGGCATGGCCGCCCTCGAGCGCTATTTCCTCTCTCGGGGCTGCAACGTCGCCGGCTATGACCGCACCCCCACGGAATTGACCCACGCCCTTGAGCAGGAGGGCGTTAAAATCACCTACGATTCATCGGTTGACGAGATCCCCGCCGAGATGCGCGACCCGGCCGACACTCTGGTCGTCTTCACCCCTGCCGTCCCCTCCGACCATCCCCAGTTGCAATACTTCCGCGACAACGGCTTCGAGGTGCTCAAGCGTGCCGCCGTCTTAGGATTGATCACCCGCGACTCCAAGGGACTCTGCTTCTCCGGCACCCACGGTAAAACCACTACCTCCTCCATGGCCGCCCACATCCTCCACTGCTCCAAGGTGGGCTGCAACGCGTTCCTCGGGGGCATCCTGCGCAATTACAACTCCAACCTCCTGCTCTCATCCACCTCCCCCTACTCGGTGATTGAGGCCGACGAATACGACCGATCGTTCCACCAGCTTCGCCCCTACGTGGCCGTCGTCACCGCCACTGATCCCGACCACCTCGACATCTACGGCACCGAGGAGGCCTATCTCGAGAGCTTCGCCCATTTCACGGAACTAATACAGCCCGGCGGCGCCCTCCTTGTCCACGAGGGCTTGAAATTGGTCCCCCGTCCTCCTAAAGGAGTGAAAACATGGACCTACTCCCGCGACCACGGCGACTTCCATGCCCAAAACATCCGACGTGGCAACGGTGAGATAATATTCGACATCGTCCTCCCCGATTGCTCTGTTATCCAGAATATAAACCTCGGCGTACCCGTCGAAATCAACATCGAAAACGCTATCGCTGCCGTCGCCGCAATCTACCTCACCGGCGACCTCGACCCGCAAGCCGCTCGCGACGCCCTCCACTCATTCCAAGGCCCCAAACGACGCTTCGAATTCTGGCTCAAGGAACCTGGAGAGCGCGGCAAGGCTATCATCGACGACTACGCCCACCACCCCGACGAGTTGAAAGCCTCGATCGCTTCCGTTCGCGCCCTCTACCCAGGGCGTCACCTCACGGTAGTGTTCCAGCCCCACCTCTACTCCCGCACGCGCGATTTCGCCCCCCAATTCGCCGACGCCCTTTCACAAGCCGACCGTGTGATTCTCACCTCGTTATATCCCGCTCGCGAGGCCCCTATCCCCGGAATTTCGTCAAAAACAATCCTCGACCTCATAAAAAATCCCAACAAGGAATTAATTTTGAGCCAAGATTTGACTAAAACGATAAAAAACACTACCTTTGACATCTTAATGACGGTGGGGGCCGGCAACATCTGCGACCAGCTCCCCGACATTGTCGAAAATTATAAAACTGCGGCGGCCGCAAACCAAGCCTCCGGTTCCACGTTTACTAATTAGCCACTTCACAAAGATGAACAAACCCACGCTTATACGCCTTGTGCTCTCGGTGATGCTCGTTGCCTACCTCGTGGTAGCGCTGCGCGTTTCGGCCATGATGCGCGCCGATGACACCTGCACCGGTTTTGTCATCGAAGTGCTCGACACTGCACAGCACAAGTTTGTCACCCCCGAGGGTATCGCTCAGGAGTTGGGCAACCTACCCTTGGACGCCCGAGGAAAGAAGCTCGCATCGATCAACACCGACCAGATTGAGCGCCACCTCGACGGCATCGACGATATCGAGGAAAGCCGCTGCGTCACCCGGGCCGACGGCTCAATCCTCCTCCAAGTCACCCCAATGCGACCCGTGGCCCGAGTGTTCGACACTCGCCAAGGCACTTCCTACTACCTCAACCGTGTAGGTAAGCGAATGAACGCATCACTCCGATATCGAATGGACGTGCCCGTGGTGGTCAATGACAACGGAAAGAGCGTCAACCCCCGAGCTGTACTCCCCCTGCTCGACAAAATTGCCCAGGACTCCCTGTGGAGCTCCCTGGTGACTGCCGTAAAGGTCGACCGTAACGGCGATTTCATCCTCGTCCCCTCGATCAGAGGTCACGTCATCGTTATCGGCGACGCCGGCGACCTCGACAACAAGCTCGACCGCGTGAAGACTATCTACCGAAAGGTGATGCCTGTAAAAGGATGGACCTACTACGACACTATCTCGGTAAAATGGCGCGGCCAAGTGGTGGCTACACGGCGCCAAAAAGCTCTTGCCAACGCCGATATACCCACCGACATGATCGACGAGGAGATCGACGACCTCGACAATATGGCTGCCGACTCAACAGCCGTACAGTTAACCAACCGAAGAATCTAACCATCTCTAAATACCTATTGCAGTCATGGAACAGCAAAAATATATTGTAGCAATCGAAATCGGTAGCTCCAAAATAAAAGGAGCCATCGGTGCCTTCGACTCAGCCAAGAACATCCTCTCGGTGCTGGCCGTCGAGGAGGAGTCGCTCACCGGCGACGACCTTGGCGACAGCGTCCGTTACGGCGTTATCCAGAACATCGACAAGGTTTCCAACGCCCTCAACCGCATCCGTCGTAAGCTTGAGAATTCACCTTCGGTAGCGCCGCGCAAGATACGCAGCGTTTACGCCGCCGTGGGTGGTCGCTCGTTGGTGTCAACACCCTGTGAGGTTACACGTCAGTTCAACGACGACACCGAGGTCACCGAGATGGTATTCGATCAGCTCCGTCGTGAGGCGCGACAAACACCTATGCCCGACCGTGAGATTGTCGACGTCACCACCCGTGAATGCCTCATCAACAATATGAACTACAGTCACCCCGTGGGAGTGATTGCGCGCAACATAAAGGCCACTTTCAACCTCCTCTCCGCCAAAACCCCTCTGCGCCGTAATCTGGCTCGCGTTATCTCCGACCGTATCGGATTGGATATCAACGGATACATCGTGCGTCCCCTGGCTGAGGCCAACCTCGTCCTTACCGACGAGGAAAAGCGCCTGGGCACGATGATGGTCGACTTCGGAGCCGAGACTATCTCGGTCGTAATTTACAAGAACGGGGCCGTGCAGTACCTGTCGACACTCCCTATCGGTTCCCGTAACATCACACGCGACCTAATGACCCTCAACTACACCGAGGAGCGTGCCGACGACATCAAGAAACTCGCCGGGAATGCCGACTATCAAGATCCTTCCCGTCGTGGCCCCCGCACTCCCGACGGGCTCGACTACACCGAGATCAACAACCACGTCGCCGCCCGATCGGGCGAGATCATCGCCAATATTCAGGCCCAGATCGAGTATGCCGACCTAAAGCCCTCCGATATCCCTTGCGGTATCGTTATCGTCGGTGGCGGCGCTAAGCTCAAGGGCTTCTGCAACCTGCTCGGCTCACAGACGGGTGTAAAGGTGCGCATCGGTTCACCATCCGGCCTCATCCGTATCGAGGATGCTCGTATCCAGCCCAATGACGCCGTCGACGTGATCTCCATCCTCGCCGAGGCCGCTAAGGGCATGACCGTTGAGTGCATGGATCGCCCGGCCCCTGTCCACACCACCCAAGAACCCTCCACCGACACCAACGACGACCTTGGCGACGAAGGCTCTCGCATCGGCGAGGATTCCCCCGCTTTCCTCCGCAAAAAGGAGAAAGAGCGCCGCGAGCGTGAGAAACGCGAGGAACGCGAACGCAAGCGCGCCGAAAAGGAGGAACGCGAGCGGGCCAAGCGCGAGGCCAAGGAGAAAGAGAAAGCCGACGACGACTACTTCGTCGACGATGTAGTGGACCAGGAGGACAAAGTGCCCGCCAGCTCTTTCTGGTGTGGTATCAAAAACCGCATTAACAAACTAAAAGATAAGGTCGCTAATCCCGAGGATGTCGAGGATGACAACTTCTAATTGGGATCGTTACTGGTACATACTAATGTAAAAATTGAAGAAACTATGAGCGAAGAATTTGATTATATAGCCGACACCGATTTCCTCGATCCGCAGGTGGTGCCCACCGACATTAAGGTTATTGGTGTGGGTGGCGGTGGTAACAACGCTGTCAACCACATGTACAATCAGGGCATTGAGGGCGTATCGTTCGTCGTTTGCAACACCGACCGTCAGGCCTTGGTTCACTCTCCCGTGCCCAAGAAAGTTTTGCTGGGCAAGACCGGCTTGGGTGCCGGAAACGACCCAGAGGTCGCTCGCAAAGCCGCTGAAGAGTCGCTTGAAAAGATCACCGAACTCTTTGAGGATGAGACAAAGATGGTGTTCATAACCGCCGGTATGGGCGGTGGAACCGGCACCGGAGCCGCTCCCGTCGTGGCTCGCGTGGCCAAGGAGCGTGGTATGCTCACGATTGGCATTGTCACAATCCCATTCCTCTTCGAGGGCGAGAAAAAGATCCTCAAGGCACTTAACGGCGCCGATGAACTGAGCAAAAACGTTGACGCTCTGCTGGTTATCAACAACGAACGCTTGACCGAGATATACCCCGACCTCGACTTCCTAAACGGTTTCGCAAAGGCCGACGACACCCTCTCGACTGCCGCACGCTCAATCTCGGAGTTGATCACCTGCAACGGCCATATCAACGTCGACTTCAACGACGTCGACACCACCCTGCGCAACGGTGGCACCGCGATCATCTCCAGCGGCTTCGGCGCGGGCGAGCACCGCGTCACAAAGGCTATCGAGGACGCCTTGAACTCACCTTTGCTCAAGAACCGCGACATCCTCTCCTCCAAGAAGTTGCTCTTCAACCTCTACTTCTCGCGCGAGGCAACCGAGAAGTTCTCCATGGACGAGGTAAAGGAGCTCACATCCTTCATGAGTCAATTGGACAATGGTGTCGACGTGATCTGGGGTGTCGCATTCGACGACTCGCTCGAGAATCAGGTGAAGATCACAATCCTCGCCGCCGGCTTCGGCGTAACTGTCCGCGACAATGTCAACAACAACCGCGGAAGCCTACGCATCGAGCCTAAAAAGACCGCGGCCGAACCCGACCGCGTCAGCCAGGAATATGACCCCACCAAAGTCGAGGAAATTCGTCAAACCAACAAGCAAAAACGTTACATCATCCTGGCTCAGGACCAATTGGATGATGACAACGCTATCGACATCCTTGAACGTAATCCCACCTTCAACCGCGACCGAAAATATGTGGAAATGGCCCGCGCCAGCGTGCAAGCCAACGCCGCTCCCGAGCCTGAGAAAACCGAGCAAGAGAAAGCCGCCGCCACCTCGCCGGCAATCCCCAACCCCAACGCACCGGTCGACCCCAACCGCTCCATCGACTTCTCCATCGACTAACCAAGGAGCGCGAGCCGTCCCGGCCGCGTCACCAGTCCTAGGCCACCGTGCAACGCGATTTCATTGTGTGGAGAGTGCGCCGAAGGTGCCCCCACAAGCAAGCCACGGTGCCCCGCGGTTAGCCACGGTGGTCCAATAACAAAAAAAATTGTATCTTCGCGCCATAATGTGGCGCCTAATCTACATATTCATCATCTTCCCCATCCTGGCCGCGGCCCAGGAGCCCACCAGCGTGTCCCTGCTCATCGCCTCCCCGGGCGTTGAGATCTACGAGCTTGAGGGACACGTAGGCCTACGTATCAAGCAGGGACAGAGGGACATGACGGTCAATTGGGGCGTCTTCGACTTCAACGCCCCCCATTTCGTCTACCGTTTCGTCAAGGGCGAAACCGACTATATGTGCGCCGTTTGCTCCACCCAATATTTCCTTATGGACTATCGTCGCCAAGGCCGAGGTGTCACCGAAATCCCCCTCAACCTCTCCCCCGATCAGGCCGATAAACTTATCCGCTTGGTCGCCAACAACTTGCGCCCCGAGAACGCCACATATCGCTACAACTACGTCAAGGACAACTGCTCCACACGCCCCATAAAGCTCATCGAGCAGGCCGTCGGCAGTCCGATAGAGTGGGGGGCCACTGTGCCCCGCGATTTTATCGCGGGGTTATCAACCTCCCCCGCCTGCGACCAGCAGACAAGGAGCGTGGACGCCCCCGCCCGCGAGATGTCTTTTCGCTCCGTCATGCGCCACTACCACCGCCACTACCCCTGGTACCAATTCGGCATCGACCTTGCCCTCGGCGCTGGCATCGACTACCCAATCTCCACCGAGGAGCTATCGTTCGCCCCAGTGATAGTCCCCAGCCTCCTCGATGGCGCACGCTACAAAAACGGTCAACCGGTTGTCGTCCAGCCTATTACCCAGGTAGTCACCCCTACCGAGAAATCCACCACCCATCCCACCCCCTGGTTCCTCACCCCTATGGCCGCGGGGTGCTATCTCCTCGCCCTAATTATCGCGTTCACAATCAGGGACCTGCGTCGCCGCAAGGTAACGCGTTGGCTCGACTCCGCTCTCTTCCTCGTCATCGGTCTGGCCGGTTGTTTGATCACATTCCTCGTTTTCGTCTCGGTCCACGAGGCCACATCGCCCAACTACCTGCTCTTCTGGCTTAACCCGTTGGCGCTTATCCCGGCGGCACTGATTTGGTTAAAAAGCTGCAAGAATGCGGTTTTGTGCTATCATTTTCTTAACTTTGCGCTCATATTTATTATGTGTGTCGCCTGGCCAGCGCTTGGGCAAGGGTTCAACGTAGCGTTTATACCCTTCATCCTGGCCGACGTAACACGCAGTTGTTCATATATTTACGTAACTCGATGCCCTCGCAAAAGGCCTATACCAAAACATTGACACATCGGCTGGCGTTCGCGCTCGTCTCGGCTGTCACTACCCTGTCGGTAGCGGCCGCCACGCCCGAGCGAGTCAAGCTGGTCGTAGGTGTGGTCGTCGAGGGCCTCTCGCTCGACCAATTGGCTCTGCTACAGGATCAATTGGGCGACCGCGGGTTCAACCGATTGATGCGCGAGGGGGTAACGATCGAGGATCTCGATTACGGCTCCCCTCTCGACCCGGCCGCTGCCACCGCGATGGTCTACACCGGAGCATCCCCCTCGGTGAGCGGGGTCGACGCTTCAACCGCATTCGACCGGTCAAAGCGCCACATGGGGTCGATCTTCCTCGACGACAAGGAGACCGGTTCTCACACTTCCGAGGCGCTGTCCCCCAGAGCCTTAGCCGTTTCAACCATCGGCGACGAATTGCGTATCGCCACAGGTGGGGTAGGGGCCGTGCACACCCTCGCCCTATCCCCTGAGCAAGCCATAGCCATGGCCGGTCACGCCGGCAACAGCGCCCACTGGCTCAACACCGTCAACGGCACTTGGGCCTCGTCATCCTACTACAAGGAGCCACCGACGGCCCTCCAGGCGCGCAATCGCTATGCTCCTGTCTCGGCACGCATCGACACAATGGCTTGGACGCCATCCATCGCCATGAGCGCCTATCCGGCCCTGCCCGAGCACCGCAAAATCTACCCATTCCGAATCACCTTCGACCGTCGCAACCCCCAGCGATTCAAGCAATTTGCAGTGAGCGCCCTGGCCAACCGCGAGGTCACTTCCATAGCCACCGAATATATCCGATCCCTCAAGCTCGGAGAGCGTGAGGAGCCGGATATGCTCAATATCACTTACAACCTCTCACCCTATCCCTACACCACCGATGGCGACACACGCGTCTCCACTATGGACGCCTACCTGCGCCTCGACTCCGACCTGGCCAACCTGATGGAGGCCATCGACCGTGGGCCGGGAATGGGTAGTACTGTGCTGTTCATTACCGGCACCCCGCCACCATCACGCACACGTCGCGACCCAGAGCGCTGGCAGATTCCCTACGGCGAGTTCTCCCGCCGAAAGGCTATGTCGTTGTTGAACAGCTTCTTAATGGCTCGATATGGCAATGGCGACTGGGTGATTGGATTGGACGACAATCAGGTGTATCTCAATCGCGAGCTTGCCTCGCAGCGAGGAAAGTCGATTGAGGAGATGCGACTCGAGGCCGCGGCATTCTTGACCCGCATGAGCGGCGTAACCTCGGCTATCACCGTCGACGATGTCATCGCCGGTCGCGGTGGCGAGCGCTCGCTGGCCTTGCGACGCAACGTCGCCCTGAGCCATTCAGGCGACATCTTCATCACCCTCGCCCCTGGATGGGCCGTCGTCGACGAGGAGGGGAAAACCCCTGAAGCGCAGAATCTTGTAACTCGCACTGTGGCCACGACTGCCCCAGCGTTTATCCTCGCCCCGGCCGTCGCGCCGCAACGTATATCCACCTCCACCGACGCCCGCGTGATCGCCCCCACGGTCGCCGGAATCCTGCGCATCCGCTCCCCCAACGGCGCCGAGCTCCCATCCCTGAGATTGCATTAAGCATATTGCATTTAGCATTTAGCATATAGCATTAAGCATATAGCATTAAGCATATAGCATTAAGCATAGCATCCAGCTTAATAGCCCTTCAAGGATTTACCCTCGAGGCGTTACAGCGTTACAGCGATAAATCGTTACCTCGAAAATCGTTACCTCGAAAGGCGTTACAGCGATAATCCTTTCCTCCTTTCCCCCTTTAACTAGAAACTAGAAACTAAAAACTAGAAACTAAAAACTAGAAACTAGAAACTAGAAACTAAAAACTAGAAACTAGAAACTAGAAACTAGAAACTAGAAACTAAAAACTAAAAACTAGAAACTAAAAACTAAAAACTAGAAACTAGAAACTCCAATATATGTCACTCAATACATTCCTCAGTAAAATCTTCGGCAATAAATCCCAGCGCGACCTCAAAGAGATCCAGCCTATTGTCGATAAAATCAAGGCATTAGGCCCCAAAATGGAGAGCCTGACCAACGACCAGCTCCGCTCCCAGATCGACACCGTGCGAGCCGACATCGCCGCCGCCATCGCCAACGACGAGCAGCAGATCGCCCAAACCAAAGAGAAAATCGAAGACCTCCCATTCGACCAGCGTCAACCCCTCTGGGACAAAATCGACAAATGGGAGAAAAACATCCTCGACACCATCGAGGACAAGCTCAACGAGCACCTCCCCGTCGTTTTCGCCGCCATGCGCGAGACGGCCGCCCGATTCGCCAAAAATGAGGTCGTCGAGGTCACCGCAACGCAGCTCGACCGCGACCTCGCCACCCAGGGTCGCGACTTCGTCTCTATCGAAGGCGACAAAGCCCTGTGGAAAAACCATTGGATAGCCGGTGGCAACGAGATCAAGTGGGACATGATCCACTACGACGTACAGCTAATCGGTGGCGTCGTCCTTCACCAAGGCAAAATCGCCGAGATGGCTACCGGCGAGGGTAAGACCCTTGTGGCCACACTCCCCGTGTTCCTCCGCTCACTCTCCAAGCGAGGTGTACACGTCGTTACCGTCAACGACTACCTCTCCAAGCGCGACTCGGAGTGGATGGGCCCCTTGTACATGTTCCACGGCTCAACGGTCGACTGCATCGACAAGCACGACCCCAACACCCCCGAACGCCGAGCCGCCTACAACTGCGACATCACATTCGGCACCAACAACGAATTCGGCTTCGACTACCTCCGCGACAACATGGCTATGGCCCCCGGCGATATGGTGCAGCGCAAGCACTACTACGCCATCGTCGACGAGGTCGACTCGGTCCTCATCGACGACGCCCGCACCCCGTTGATTATCTCCGGTCCCGTGCCCAAGGGCGACGACCAGTTCTTCAACGAGTTCCGCCCCAACGTCGAGAAGGTCGTCCAGGCTCAGAAACGCCTCGTCACATCAATCCTCGCCGAGGCCAAGCAGAAACTCGCCTCCGACGACAAGGACGTCAAGAAGGAGGGCGCCCTGCTGCTCTTCCGCGCATTCAAGGGCCTCCCCAAGAACGGCGCCTTGATCAAGTTCCTGAGTCAGGAAGGCATGAAGAACATCATGCTCCAAACCGAGGCCTACTACCTCCAGGACAACTCCCGCGAGATGCCCACCGTCACCGACCCCCTCTACTTCGTCATCGACGAGAAAAACCGCTCGGTGGAGCTTACCGACAAGGGTATCGACGAGCTTACGGGCAAAACCGAGGACCCCAAATTCTTCGTCCTCCCCGACATCGCCGCCGAGCTCTCCGAGCTTGAGCACATCCCCGACCTCGCCGAGCGCCAGCAGAAAAAGGACGAGGCTATGCAGAACTACGCCATCAAGGCCGAGCGCGTCCACACCGTCACACAGTTGCTAAAAGCCTACACCCTCTTCGAGAAGGATGTCGAATACGTCATCGACGACAACAAGATCAAGATCGTCGACGAGCAGACCGGCCGTATCATGGAGGGGCGCCGCTACAGCGACGGCCTACACCAGGCTATCGAGGCTAAGGAGGGCGTCAAGGTTGAGGCTGCAACCCAGACCTTCGCCACAATCACCCTCCAGAACTACTTCCGCATGTACCACAAGCTCGCCGGTATGACCGGTACCGCCGAGACCGAGGCGGGCGAGCTCTGGGACATCTACAAGCTCGACGTGGTCACAATCCCCACCAACCGCCCCGTGGCCCGTATTGACATGAACGACCGCGTCTACAAGACCAAGAAAGAGAAGTACGCCGCCGTCATCGACGAGATCGTCCGGCTGGTCAAGGAAGGCCGTCCCGTCCTTGTCGGCACCACATCGGTCGAGATCTCCGAGCTGCTTTCCCGCATGTTGACCATGCGCGGAATCAAGCACAACGTCCTCAACGCTAAGCTCCACCAGCAGGAGGCGCAAGTCGTCGCCCTCGCGGGTCAGCCCGGCACCGTCACCATCGCCACCAACATGGCCGGTCGTGGTACCGACATCAAGCTCACCCCCGAGGTGAAGGAGGCCGGCGGCCTCGCCATCATCGGCACCGAGCGCCACGAGTCGCGCCGCGTCGACCGCCAGTTGCGCGGTCGTTCCGGACGTCAGGGCGACCCGGGTTCCTCAGTCTTCTACGTATCCTTCGAGGACCAGCTGATGCGACTCTTCGCCACCGACCGCGTAATGAAGATGCTCGACACCCTCGGCCTCAAGGAGGGCGAGATGATCGACTCCAAGATGGTGACTCGCGCCATCGAGAACGCCCAGAAACGCGTCGAGGAAAACAACTTCGGCATCCGTAAGCGCCTGCTCGAATACGACGACGTGATGAACAAGCAGCGCACCTACATCTACTCGCGCCGCCATCATGCCCTCCTCGGCGAGCGTATCGGCATCGACATTGCCAATATGCTCTACGACACAATCGAGAACCTCGTAAACACCTACGACCAGCCCTCCGACTACGAGGAGCTGTCACTCGAGCTGATGCGCATCCTCACGATCGAGCCCCCCTTCACCGCCGACGAGTTCCGCAACCTCTCCAAGGAGGAGGTAATCGAGCAACTCAACGCCGCCGCCAACGATAAGCTGCGTCGCCAGAGCGAGCTAATCACCGAGGTGGCCATGCCCGTGATCAAGGACTGCGTGGAGAACCGCGGAATGACCGGCCGAATCGCCGTCCCCATCACCGACGGACGCCGCGTGTTCAACCTCGTGTGCGACGTCACCGACGCCTACGCCTCCCAGTGCCGCTCGATCGTCAAGGAGTGGCAGAAAGCCGTCCTCCTCGTCTCGATCGACGAGCTGTGGAAGGAACACCTCCGCGAGCTCGACCAGCTGCGCCAATCCGTCCAGAACGCCTCCTACGAGCAAAAGGATCCACTGGTAATCTACAAGGTTGAGTCGTTCCACCTCTTCGAGAACATGCTCAACAACCTCAACAACAAGGCGATGTCGGCCCTCCTACGCGGCCACATCTACATCCAGCAGCGTCCCGCCTCGACCTCCGACGCCACCCTCGACAGCGAGAAGGCCAAGCCCCAGCCCGAGGTGCGCCGCGCGATGCCCGAGCGACCCACCGACTACTCCCGCTACCGCGCCACCAAGGAGGGACTCCCCGGCGAGGCCGAGACCCGCGCCGCCGCCTCAGCCCCCCAAGGCGAGAGGCAACGCCCCATGCCCGTGAAAGCCGCCCCGCGCGTGGGTCGCAACGATCCCTGCCCTTGCGGCTCCGGCAAGAAATTCAAAAACTGCCACGGCCGTGGCCAATAACCATGAAAGAGTTCTTCAAAAACCATCCAATACTGGTCAATGTCATCGCCATCCTGGCCGCAGGGGTGATCCTCTGCTGGCTGGGACTGGTGTTCCTTGACATCTGGACCGACCACAGCGACGAGCGCCAGGTGCCCAATGTGCGCGGCCTATCCTACACCGACGCCGAGGGCGTCCTGCGACTGGCCGACCTCAACGTCGAGATCTCCGACTCGGTGTACGACACCGGGCGACCCGGCACCGTCATCGAGCAGTCGCCCCACCTCGGGGCCAAGGTGAAGCCCGGTCGCACGGTCTACCTCACAATCGTGGCTTTCTCGCCCAAGACGGTGACCATCCCCGACATCTCCAACGTATCCCTGCGCCAGGCCCAATCCATCTTTGAAGGCTTGGGAATCAAGAACCTGCGCGTCGTCGAGGTCGAATCCGAGTACGAAGGGCTGCTGTTGAACGCCAAGTTCAACGGCCTACCCCTGTCGGCTGGCGCCCAGGTCCCGGTCAACGCCCAGATCACCCTCGAGGTGGGTAAAGGATTGTCCATGAGTGAACTCGACTCGCTGTCGCTCTCCGAGGACTCCACCCTTGAGTCCCCGGCCCTCGACGAGGTCGACCTCGACTAAAAAGTGGCATCTTCGACCACTAAACGCCACAAAACGCCATAAAAAGAGCACACGGCAGCCATTTGCGTCCCTTTTTGCGGTTAACCCACTTAGGAGCCTACGACTAAAAGCTTTTAGTGTACTTTTGTGTGCCTTTCGTGGTCAAAGTAATATTCGCGGTCAAAGTAATATTCGCGGTAAAATAACATTCGTGGTAAGATGATGAACGACAACGATTCCGTGGTTGATGATGAGCTCGAGCAGGACGACGGCTCGGGTCTCTACGAGCACTTCCGCTTCGTGGCCGATCGCGGACAGGCCCTGCTGCGCGTCGACAAATTCCTCAAGCTCCGCCTCGAAAAATCGTCGCGCAATCGCATCCAGCAAGCAGCCGAGGCCGGCTGCATCCTCGTCAACGGGCGCCCCGTCAAAAGCAACTACCGCGTGAAGCCCTTGGACGTCGTCCAGGTCGTCATGGACCGTCCCCGATACGAGTGGCAGATCATCCCCCAGGACATCCCCCTCGACATCGTCTACGAGGATCAAGACGTGCTCGTGGTCAACAAGCCCGCGGGAATGGTAGTGCACCCCGGCCACGGCAACTACGACGGCACCCTGATCAACGCCCTGGCCTGGCACCTGCGCGACAACCCCGACTACGACGTCAACGACCCGCGCCTGGGCCTCGTCCACCGCATCGACAAGGACACCTCCGGCCTCCTCGTCGTCGCCAAAACCCCCGACGCCAAAACCCACCTCGGCCAGCAATTCTTCGACAAAACCACCCAGCGCGAATACATCGCCCTCGTCTGGGGCATTCCCAATCCCCCTGTCGGGCGCATCGAGGGCAACATCGGCCGCGACCCCCGCGACCGTATCAAGATGGCCGTATTCCCCCCCGACAGCGACCAGGGCAAACACGCCGTCACCCACTACGAGGTGATCGAGCCCCTGGGCCACGTCGCCCTCGTCAAATGCGTGCTCGAGACAGGGCGCACCCACCAGATACGCGCCCACATGGCCCACATCGGCCACCCCCTGTTCAGCGACGAGCGATACGGCGGCTCACGCATCCTCCGCGGCAACACCTCCGGCTCCTACCGCCAATTCATCGAACACTGCTTCGCCACCTGCCCCCGCCAAGCCCTCCACGCCCGCACCC
>JAJBVP010000217.1 GCA_020859755.1 Bacteroidales bacterium
TTTCGCCGTTTTCTTATTTGCCGAAATCGACGATGCAAAATTACCGATTACATTTGTGGGGGGGGTGGTGATGGCCGGTTTAGGCGGGCCGGCTCTTGGACGGCCATCACCAACGCGCAGCCTAGGGGGGCCGGCCTTGGACGGCCATCACCGACGCGCAGCCTAGGCGGGCCAGCTCTTGGACGGCCATCACCAGCATAAGCAACTATGAGAATTTAACCACTAAAAAACACAAAAAAACACAAAACATGCCAGCTGAAGGTTGAAAAATCCAGCTCGTAAACTCGCTAAAAAACACAAAACCACCCAGATGGGGGTAGAAGTACCCATTAAGAAATTTCTTTCTGTTTCTTTTGTATCTTGCTGTTTCTTCGGGAGAAAAATCTTATGGGGGCAAGCAGGAAGGAAAAGGAAGAAATTTCTTTTGCGGGGAAGTTTGTGGAAGGGGTGGTGATGGCCGTCCAAGGCCGGCCCCCCTAGGGCTGACGCATACGCTTGTGGGGGGTGGTGATGGCCGTCCAAGGCCGGCCCCCCTAGGGCTGCGCATACGCTAGTGGAAGGGGGTGGTGATGGCCGTCCAAGGCCGGCCCCCCCTAGGGCTGACGCGGACGCTTGTGATGGCCGTCCAAGGCCGGCCCCCCTAGGGCTGGCGCATACGCTTGTGGAAGGGGTGGTGAGGGCCCCCCTGAGGGCGACGCTGGGAGGGGCGCCTGGAGGGTGGCTGGGGAAAGGGGAAGCCCCGCCGGGGCGAGGTGCCGGGGCGGGGCTTCAAAAAGCGTGTGTCAATCGGCCCAACGGGCCTTTTGTCGTTATCTATCTGTTATTGGTTCCAGATGTTGATGTTCCAGGGGTTGTCCCAGCCGGTGAAGGTCGAGGTAGCCTTGCTGCTGCCGTCTACCACTACGTCAAACCAGGAATTGCTGGTGTTGAAGGCCCAAACGCCACCACCCCAATATGCTGCATCAGACTCGTTGATCTTGCAATCCTTCAAGGTAACCTTGCCGTGGAGATTCCAACCATTGTCGGTATGAATCTCGAAGAAGGAACGCCAAGAGTCACTCTTGGTCTCGTAGCTACCACCGTAAAGGGTGCAATTCTCGGCGTATACGTCTTGTATTACGTTGCGACGCTCTGTAGCGTAGAGTTGAACAGCCTTGTTCTGGTTGGCGTGGAACTCGCAATTGCTGAAGTTGATGTAGCGAGCGTAGCTGTTAAACATAAGAGCCTGTTGAGAGTTAGCTTGGATAGACAGACCCTGAGCGTTGGTGCGCTCGGTGAACCAGAACGAGCAGTCGTTGAAGTTAACGGTCTCGGAGTGTGCCATCATGGTACCCCAGATTTCGCAGTTGTCGTAGGTGAGGACGGTGGCGTCGAGGATGGTGTAGCCGCGCTGTACCACGAGCATGTTCTTCAGCACGATGTTGGCGCCGTTAACGCGGATCGAACCGTTGATCGCACCAGCGGGAACACCATAGTTGCCGTCGCTCATGAGGATAGCAGTCTTATCGATGCCCTCGCCTTGGAGAGTAACGGTGATCCCAGGCTTGAGGTTGGTGTAGTTGGCGCAGATATCCATAGCGTTGTGCTCAAGGATAATCTCTTCATTGGTCTTGCTCCAGTCGGTTGCATCGCTCCAAGCACGGCCTACGGTTGAGCCTGCACCAGTGCCAAGCGTGAACTTGCCGCTCTCAAGATATACCGTCGTGCTCTCAGTCAAGCCAGCGAGAACGGTCGGCAGGGTTGCGGGAGTAGCCGTAATCTTTTGGGGAGCGTATTCGCCTTCGTATGCGGGCTTGATGGTGATGGTGAAGTCGATCGTCGAGGTCAGAAGGGCGCCGAAGATGTTGGTGCGGTAATTGCGCTGCACGGGTGCGCCGGGAACGCTCAGCGAGTGGAACGAATCGGTGGCGTTGCCGTCGTAGAACTCGAGTTCAACGTCGGTGGTCTGCTTGTCGGCCGACATCAGCACGTAAGCCATTGCCAGGTACTCGTAGTCGCCAGGGTCGCCCACGGGGAATGCCTCGTAGTCGGCGGCGGTGGTCTCCTTGCCGTTGTTGGGACGCAGGGTCTTGGCAAACTCAACCGCAGAGGCGTTGCCGATCACCGAGCCGTCCTTCAGGTCGAAGCCGCCGTAAACGGCCGAAACCTTCATCTTGGCGGAGATCTCCTTGCCCTTAAGAGCGGGATAGTTGATATCGTTGGTGCCCACGTTGATCTGGGCGAACGGGCGCTTGAGCTCGGCGGTGATCGTAGCGGCGCCTTTCACCTCAACCGGCTTGTTGCAGAAGAACGCGTCAACGTTCTCGTGGTTCAAGCTTGCCTTGATCTTGTCGTAGTTGACGGTGACAGTCGAGTTGGTTGTGTCGAGGGTGAAGAACTCGTTGTTTTCACTGTCCTTAGCGTCGGGCGACTGTGCCCAGAACACTACGTTGTAGGTCTTGCCCGTCACCAGGTGGAGGGTAAGGGTGTTGGTCAAGCCGCTGAATTGCTCGGTGTGCTTGGTCAAGGGGATGATGGGGGCGGTCACGCCATCCTCGTATACAGCGTAATACATATCGAGAGCCTTCAAGCCGTCGCTGTATGCACGCGACTGGATGTCGCCGGGCAACGTGGCCGTTACGGTCACCGCTACCTCTTCCCCAGCTTGAGTAACCTTCATGGGCTCATCGCTCGAGCAGGAAGTGAATCCCGCTGCCATTGCGATTGCGGCAAATGCCGCGAAGATTGTTTTCTTCATAATGATTGTTGATTGGGTTATTTTTGGATGATTTAAAAGAATTTGTGATGTTGTGTGTTAGCAGTTGTGTGTCGTGACCGTGTTTTTCGTCACTACCTCACCTGTTTACCTCGCAAAGTTACGTTATTGGACGATTTCTCACAATTTTACCCCCCCCCATTTTAACATTAATTAACTCCCCTTAATCCCAATTGTAACTATTCAGCGAATAACTAAGATACTCTAAAAACAAAAGCCCGGACCG
>JAJBVP010000036.1 GCA_020859755.1 Bacteroidales bacterium
AGGAGCGTTCTTTTTTTATGCTCTAAATGTTATGGTGTGAATAATATAGGTTAGACCTAATACAATTACTCCAAACGCTTGATGGGAATTTCAAAATTGAGGTCTCTATTAAAAGAGAGGATTGTTAAGACGGATTTTTCTGCCTCAAAATTCCCGTAATTTCCAAATATTCGCTAAATTTGCAAAACCAATGGCCTCATGAGGTCGTTGAGAAGTTGAGTACTCACAAAAATCAAGCAAAAATGGCGAGACCTATAGCTGAAACCCCGGTGCTTTATGGCTCGGATGCTCAAAGAATTGAGGACATAATCCAAAGCACTAAGCCCTATTCAGAGGATAAGCAAAAAGCTCTGCGGCAAACATATGAGGATTTCAAGAGCAAGGTTAGAATCCATATTTAACTACTGAAATGAATCCTGCCATAACAAATACGTTGTGTAGGTTTTTCAAGCGGCAGCCGATTGAAAAAGCTTGGGTGTTCGGGTCGTTCGCTCGTGGAGAAGAGCGCGGCGACAGCGATATTGACATTCTTGTGTCATTTGACAAGAACGCCCAAGTGAGCCTATTGCAGCACGCAGCGATGTATTTGGAGATTAAACGTTTGTTAGGCAGGGAGGTAGACTTGGTTACTGAAGGTACTTTGCTAAAGTTTGCTGTGCCTTCGGTTGCAAAAGATCGCATTCTGATTTATGAGAGAGAAGCTTAGAGATAAAGGTCGCCTGGAGCATATGCTTCAAGCAATCGACAAGAACGACCTTGGCCCTTTGCGCGACCAACTCTTATCTTATTTAGAGGAATAAATAATGGGAGATAGCTTTGACATAAGGGCGCAGCAGGCGGCGGCTGACGATCGCGACATCGAGCGCGCGTTGCGGCCGTCGCAATTCGACTCGTTCAGCGGCCAGGACAAAATCGTCGAGAATCTCAAGATTTTCGTCCAGGCGGCCAAGCTGCGAGGCGAAGCGCTCGACCACACCCTCCTTCACGGTCCTCCCGGCTTGGGCAAAACCACCCTCTCGGCTATCATCGCCAATGAATTGGGAGTGGGTTTCAAAGTCACGTCCGGCCCGGTGCTCGACAAGCCCGGCGACTTGGCGGGTATCCTCACCTCCCTGGAAGAGAACGACGTGCTGTTCATCGACGAGATCCACCGACTAAGCCCGGTAGTGGAGGAGTACCTCTACTCGGCGATGGAGGATTATCGCATTGATATAATGATAGATAAGGGACCGGGGGCGCGATCGGTGCAGTTGACACTGTCGCCGTTCACGCTCATCGGGGCCACAACACGTAGCGGCTTGTTGACGTCGCCCTTGCGCGCCCGATTCGGCATCAATTTCCACTTGGAGTACTACGACCATGCTGTGCTGGAGCGTATCATCCTGCGCTCGGCCTCTTTGCTGGGAGTAAAGTGTACCGGCGAGGCGGCCCACGAGATCGCCATGCGCTCGCGTGGCACGCCGCGAATCGCCAACTCCCTGCTCAGGCGCGTGCGCGACTTCGCACAAGTCAAGGGCACAGGCGCGATCGACCCTGAGATCGCACGCTTCGCCCTCGAGGCCCTCAACATCGACCGCTACGGCCTCGACGAGATCGACAACAAGATTTTGACAACGATAATCACCAAGTTCAAGGGCGGCCCGGTGGGACTCTCCACTATCGCCACGGCTCTGGGCGAGGACCCCGGAACGATCGAGGAGGTGTATGAGCCGTTCCTGATCAAGGAGGGTTTCATCAAGCGCACCCCCCGCGGCCGCGAGGTCACCGATCTGGCCTACTCCCATCTGGGCCATGCCCTCAACGAAGGCCTGGGAGGATTGTTCGACCAGTGATTAATCGAAAATCCCGGTACTCCCGAAAATCTCGATAAAAAGAATGGCGTCGGTTAAATCATTAGCTAAGGACACTGCCATATACGGCATGAGCAGCATCGTTGGGCGTTTCCTCAACTGGTGCTTGGTGCCGATTTATACCAATGTGTTCGCCGCGGCCGAGTATGGCGTGGTAACGTTGATTTACTCCATCGTCGCCCTGGCCTTGATCATCCTCACCTACGGCATGGAGACTGGCTTCTTTCGTTTCGCCAACCACGAGCGCTGGCGCGACCCCATGCAGGTCTACTCCACCACGCTCGTGTCGATCGGCGTGAGCTCTATCGTGTTCATCATCGCCGCCTGCATCCTCTCCCCCGAATTGGCCCGCTGGATGGAATGCGGCGCCCACCCGTCGTTCGTGTGGATGATGGCAATCGCGGTGGGTGTCGACGCCTACACATCCATCCCCTTCGCCTACCTTCGCTACAAAAAGCGCCCCCTGCGATTCGCCGCGCTCCGACTGATCGGCATCGGCTTGAACATCGGGCTCAACCTCTTCTTCATCCTCCTATGCCCGTGGCTGTGGAAAGTGGCACCAGGGTGGATAGGATGGTTTTACAACCCTACGTTCGGCATCGGATATATCTTCTTGGCCAACTTAATCAGCTCGCTTACCACGCTTTTACTGCTTTATCCCGAAATCGTGGTGGCGAGGTTGACCTTCTGTTACAAGCTATGGAAGGAGATGATCGTCTACTCCTATCCCCTTCTTATTCTGGGAATCGCGGGCATCATGAATCAGACAATTGACAAGATCCTGTACCCCCTTCTTGTGCCCGACAAGATGGAGGCGATGACCGGGCTCGGTATCTACGGCGCCAACTACAAGATTGCCATCGTAATGGTGATGTTCATCCAAGCCTTCCGCTTTGCCTATGAGCCTTTTATTTTCGCCCAGAACAAAGAGACAGGCTCGGGCGACAAAAACCAGGCCTATCGCGACGCGATGAAATACTTCGTGATCTTCGCCCTGCTTATTTTCCTCGGCGTAATGTACTATCTACCTGTGCTGAAGTACTTTATCTCGCCTCACTATTTCTCGGGATTGAAGGTGGTACCGATCATCATGATTGCCGAGCTGTGTTTCGGCATCTTCTTCAACCTGTCGCTTTGGTACAAATTGACCGACAAAACCATCTGGGGCATGTGGTTCTCGCTGATGGGGCTTGGGGTGACGCTGCTGTTGAACATCCTGTTCGTGCCTGTCTACGGCTACATCGCCTGCGCCTGGGCGGCTCTCGGCTGCTACGGTACCATGATGATTGTCAGCTACTTCGTGGGCAAGGCCAAGCACCCCATCGGCTACGACGTCAAGCGCATCGGTTTCTACGCTGTGGTTGCCGCGGTGTTCTACGTCGTGGGCATGTACGCTACCCGCACCCCCTACCCCGTAGTCACCCTCGGCCTCCGCACAATTCTACTATTAGCCTATATAATGCTGGTTTTCAAGGTGGAACGCCTCAACTTGCGCTCCCTTGTGCCACATCGTCACCACTAACTCTCTACCTATATGCCTAACGACCCAGATTATCGACTTAATAACGACACTGAGGAGAAGCCCCAGAGCGCTACAAGTGCCGCTGAGGGCGGCGGCACATCCCAGGCCAAGGAAGCCGCTGAGGGCGGCGGCACATCCCAGGTGAGGGACGTGCGATCGGCCGGAGCGCTGTTCGTCAAGTCGCTCAAGAGCTACTTCGCAATCAACTCGTTCCTCGTGCCGCAGGCCGACGCCGAGAGCGACATTCGCGAGGGTGTGTCATTCCGCGGCACCAACATGCTCATCCTCATCTTCGCCATATTTATCGCCTCGCTTGGCTTGAACACCAACTCCACCGCCGTCATCATCGGCGCCATGTTGATCTCGCCGCTCATGGGCCCGATCATCGGCATGGGTCTCGGCGTGGGTATCAACGATTTTGAACTGATTAAGCGCTCAGGACGCAACCTGCTGATGGCAGCCGGCTTCTCGGTGTTGACCTCCACCATCTACTTCTTGATCTCCCCGGTCAACGAAAGCCACTCGGAGTTGCTTGCACGCACATCGCCAACGATTTACGACGTGTTTATCGCCTTCTTTGGTGGTGCGGCCGGCATCATTGCCGTGGGTTCGCGGTCAAAGGGCAACGTCCTCCCCGGCGTAGCCATCGCCACTGCCCTTATGCCCCCTCTCTGCACAGCGGGTTACGGCTTGGCTACCTGGCAGTTGCACTACTTCCTTGGTGCCACCTACTTGTTCATCATCAACTCCATCTATATCGGTTTCGCTACAGTGCTCGGGGTGAAGATGATGCGCTACAAGCACAAGCAATTTATCAACGTGGAGCGGGCGCGGAAAGTGCGCCGAATGGTCACTATTCTGGTGGTAATCACAGCTATACCAGCGGTTTATCTCACCTACGAGATGCTGCGTAGCAACTCATTCAAGATGAAGGCGATGCAATTTGTGGAGCAGCAATTCGACTTCCCGTCCACCAAGGTGCTAAGTTACACGGCCTCAATGAATAAGGGTCACCGGGACCTCACTGTCACCCTCATTGGCAAGGTGCTTCCCCAGGACTCCCTGCAGCTGGCCATGCAATCCAAATTGGAGAGCGCTGGCCTCTCGGGAACCGCCCTCACCATTATCCAGGGGGGGCAGCCGAGCGCCGCCGCTGGCGCAGATGCAACCTCTACGCTGACTGGCAGCGCCAGAGATATTTATGAGGTAGCACAAGCCACCATCGATCGCCAAATCGGCACAATCGACTCCTTGCGATACGAAATCTATGAGCGTGCCCGCGCCGATTCCCTCGGAGCCACCATCGCTCCCGAGTTGAAGGTGTTGTTCCCTCAGGTTGAGGACATTGCGATTGTGCAACCGCAATTCACGGCCGTCCAAAATGATAAGCATGAGGATGTCAACGTCGCCCTCGTGCGCTACTCATCCACTATGACCGAGGCCCAGCGCGAGAAGCTACGCGAGTACCTCCAAGCGCGCCTGCGTCTCCATCGGGTACACATCGTGGATATTACCCATCAAATCAAGTTATAACGCCCTTTCTTTCAATTATTTATGAATCGACAATTAAAAGTTGCCCTTATCAACCACAGCGACACCCTTGGCGGCGCCGCCGTTGTCACCTATCGCCTGAAGAGCGCCCTGCGTCGCGCCGGGGTCGACGCCCGTATGGTGGTGTACACCAAGGGGTCGGACTCCCCCAACGTCTACCAAATCTCATCGCGTTTCTTGCGTGGGATCAACTTCATGCGCGAGTGTTTCTCGGTAGCCCGTGCCAACGGCTGGAACCGCGACAACCTGTTCACCGTCTCCACCGGCGCCGCCGGGTACAACCTCGCCTCTCACCCCTGGGTGAAGGAGGCCGACGTGATCGTGCTCAACTGGGTTAATCAAGGCCTGCTCTCGCTTGCCGATATTCGCCGCATCCTAAAGCTCGGCAAGCCAGTGATTTGGACCATGCACGACATGTGGCCCCTCACCGGCGTGTGCCACCAAGCCAAGGACTGCGAGGGCTACCTCTACAACTGCGGCTACTGCCCCCTACTCCACGGCGGGAAGAGGGCCAACGACGCCTCTACCTGTGTCATGGACAAAAAGCGTAAGCTATACGAGCGCCACAAGATCACTTTCGTAGCGGTAAGCCATTGGCTGCAAGAGAAATGTCGCCAATCCACGCTGCTGCGCGACAGGGACGTGCGCGTCATCCCCAACGCCTTCCCCATCGACTTCTTCATCACCAAGCCGATGCACCAACTCCAGACGTTCGATCTCGACTACTCTAAAAAGATGATCGTGATGGGCGCCGCGCGGCTCGACGACCCAATCAAGGGCCTTGACTACGCCATTGAGGCCTTGAACAAGCTTTTCGACCGCTCGCCCGAGCTGGCCAACACCTCCCTGGCGGTTTTCTTTGGCGACATCCGCAACGCGGGAGCGTTCCGGCGTCTGCGGTTCCCCCATCGCTACATCGGCCGCATCAACGACCCGAAACTCTTGCGCCAGCTATATGCCGGGAGTGATGTCGTATTGTCGTCATCACTCTGCGAAACCCTCCCCGGCACGCTCATTGAGGGCCAAGCCGCGGGGTGTGTCCCAGTGACCTTTGGCGAAGGGGGTCAAGACGACATCGTCGAGCATCTGAAAACCGGATACATCGCCCGTCTAAAGGATACCGACGACCTCGCCAACGGTATACAATGGGCCCTCGAGAATCCAATCGACCGCGACATGCTACACCAGACGGTCCACGACCGTTTCAATGCCGACACCGTGGCCAAGTCCTATATCGCCCTCTTCAACGAGCTGATCGGCAGTTAGTTGCGGGGGTTGGAAAGCTAATCGAGCATCAGGGAGATGAAGGGGCGACGTGTGGAGAGGTTGAAGATGTCGCCGATTTTCTCGGAGGAGAAGACGATGGATGTTAACACGTTGACAGGCACGTCGAGCGCCAATCGGGATCCGTCGAGGTCGTTGGGATGCGCTACGTGGGCGATTGCTTCGTCATCGATCACGCATTGGCCCTTGCGCAGGCGGTAAACATGCTCATTCTCAGGCAAGATAGTATCGTGCACGCGTATTAATCCCGAATACTTGGGATTGGCCGCGGCCACAGCTTGCAACACCTTCAGCACGTTGACGATACGCGCCATTCCCCGTGCCTCCAAAGGTCGCCCTTGGGAGGGTTGGGCGAGATATGACAACGACTTGTCCTTGAAGCGCGATGCGACCGCCTGAAGCATTGCGCGGCGCGCGTTTTCGTCCTTGCCAATGATATCCTTCACGATCATGCGGTCGTCGCCCGGGGTGACGACCGCAACGGCTACAGGCGTCGCTGTGTCGTTGTCGGAAAGCCAGAAAGAATACCCGTGGTCCATGGCCGCGTCGCGGAGGATGTTGGCCCATTGCTCGGGGGTGTGACGCACGCTTCCCGCACGGTCGATCTCCCATGAGTGTATAGCCTCGACCAACGACTCGGGGATGGGCAGCGCGAGGTCGTGGAGAGAGTGGGAGCCGCGATTCGAGATCACCGTGTCGGGCACGTAGTGGCGACGATCGACGTAGAAGACTGTGGAAAAGCCAAGGCGGTCGTAAAAGAAATACAGATGGTCGCTTGCGGGAATCAAGGCGGCGAAGGCGTCCCCTCGGTCGTAGGCGGTTTCGAGGGCGTAACGCATCAGCCGGGTGCCATGGCCTTGGTGGCGAAAGTTGCGGCGGGTTGCGGCTCCAGCGATGTAAGCCATTGGCAACGAGCGGCCTTGGAACGATATGGAGTAACGCTGGAGCAACATCGACGACACCACATGTCCATGGTCGTCCTGCAGGGTGAGGGCATCCTGTGGCGAGTACACGTTGTCGAAGTACATCTTCCGATAGGCCGCGGAGTCGTCGAACGCCTCGGCCCAGATTTCCTCTATTACCTTTTTTGCGTCCATATAATAATAACGCATGAAGGGGGCAGAAGTTGCATTTTTCGATGCGGAGAGGAGGATAGCTGCCCACTCCGAGTGATGTCGTAGCCCTAACGAAGCTCGTTGATGAGCTCGTCGGGGGTGATACCCAGCTGCGACATGCGCTGGCGCAGCTCGGGCAGGTAGGTGGTGAAGAATTCGCGGCGCTTGGCCTGGCTCACCCTCTCGCGGGCGTTGGGGGCCAGGAAGTAGCCCAGACCGCGGCGTGGCTCAATGATGCCGTCGGCTTGTAGTTGCTCCAGCGCCTTGAGCACCGTGTGGGTGTTGACGCTCATCTTCACGGCCAGTTCCCTTACCGACGGGATGCGTTGATCCTCCACCCACTCCCCGGCGACGATGCGCCCGTGGCAGTAGTCGGCAATCTGCAGATATATCGGTCGTGTAGAAGCAAACTCCATCATGCCTTCCCTTTCTTAAACTTACGGTACATCAGCCCGACACATATCGCCTCGATAATCAGGCTAAGCACGGCCGTGATGAGCAGCGTCCATGTGATCATGGCACCGAGCCCGCTGTCGGAATTTATCATCGACAACGATTCCAGATCATCGCCGGCAAACATCAGTGGTGAATTCTTAAGCGAATCGAAGAGTCCTGTCAGGAACCCGTACACCATCATCCCGATTCCGCTGATGATGCCTATCACTATCGCCGACCCAAAACATGCGACCACCCCCAGCAACACCTTGTTGCGATTGGCAAGGGTCACGGCGCACATCGTCACAATGATTCCAAAGCCCGAGGCGAAAATCGCCAATCCGTAGGAGCGCTGGTAGGTCTTCCACGACTGGGTAATCAGCTCGGTTATTGGCTGCAGGCGATCAGCCCCGAAGGCCACAATCGAGAGCCCATATAACGCATATTCCGTCAGTTCCACTATCACCGGGATAAACACGCAGAAAAAGAGCAGCAGGAACACCAGGCGCTCCCCTGGGGTGACAGGGAGCATCGCTGTCGCCTCCCTCCCTTTCACTCTGGCCAGCATCAACGGCGAGAATACTATAAGAAAGCTGCACAGCCCAAGGCCGAACGATGAAAACGCCCAATAGCTTGAAAGCAAGCAAGGCAGCAACGAGCCCAAGTAGAGCACGCACACACACACTGGCCACAGCCACAGCATGATGCCCAGCGCGGGCTTATAGAAATACCACAGCGACAGGCAGCGGTTCCACGAGAAACGGTCGATGGGATTGGATATAGCGTAGGTTGTCATCTTTCAGCGGTGTTTAATTGATTGAGAATCAGCATGGCAGTTGTGGGGTTGAGCATCGCCGTGAATAGCGCGGGGTAGTCGATGTCGGTGTATCGCGACCCGTCGTTGCGCACGATTTGGCGGATGCCCATAGCCTCCTCCTCAATGTACAACGCGTCGGGCTCAGGCTCGGAACTGCTGATAAACGCCAGCCGATCAGTGATTTGGCCGACTGAATGGTTGAGCAACAAGTTGCCCTGCGAAATCATCATCACCGAGTCGAACAATCGCTCCAGATCCCACACCGTGTGGGTGGAGACGATAATCGTGCGCCCTTCGTCGGCCGATTGCAGCAACGCCTTTTGCAGGGCCTTTTTGCTCGGGATATCCAGGCCGTTGGCTGTCTCGTCGAGCAGGAGAAGAGGCGTTCCCAAGGCCAATGCATAGGCGATGGACGCCCGCTTGCGCTTGCCGAGCGACAGCGAGTCGAAATATTCGTAACTTTTGATCCCCATCACCTCGAGGTTGGAGGCGAGGAGGTCGGGGTTGAAGGTGGGGTAAAAGCGCGCGTGCGACTTCACCAGCTCGTCGATCGACCGCGCGGGCCACTGCAGGTCGTCGCCCAAAAAGGACAATCGGCTCAGCACCGACGGCGCGTTACGCTCCATCCGTTGGCCGGCCTCGTCGGTGATCACCCCGGTGGTGGGAGGAAGCAAAGTGGCCAGCACGTGCAAGAGGGTAGTCTTGCCAGCGCCGTTCTCGCCCATGAGCAGGTGGATACCCGGGCGGATTTCTGTCGTGATACCGTTGAGTGCTTGTGTCCCCGACGGATACTTATAGCTAATGTCGTTTAATCTGATCATGATGGTTGATTGAGAATTTATCGGTAGGGGCTCGCGTCCTTGATTTCAAGTAACGGGCGAGAGCACCATGCCTGTGCCGTTTATCCGAGCCAGCTGCCGATTGTGGCGCACAGCATAACCATTACAATTATAATTTCGATCATCGCGCAGAGGGTGTTAATTAAACGCTTTTTGCCTTCTTTCCAAAGCTATATCACTTATTATTAGCAAAATAGCTTAGATTTTCAGCTTTGTGATTTAGTGTTGTAGTTATCTACAACACCGCAAAGGTACAACATTTTTCTTAACCCCCAAATTTTTTTGAAGAAATTTTTGTGAGAAAGAGAAAAGGGGCGACGTAGCGGCTCGGAGAGACAACATTTGAGACAGCCCCCAGGATTAGGTGATGGGCGTAACCTTGAGCATGTTTGGCGAAAAAGTCGTGCACTCGGGGATTCGTGAAATCGAGGATTCGAGGGGGGCTCGAATGAACGAATGCACGAATGCACAAGTGCACGACAGGGGATGGACGTAGGCTGAGCCAAGGCGGGCCAGCTCTTGGACGGCCCATCATCTATGGCGCGGGCAAAGGCGATGACACTCCTTGCTTGAGGGGGCTGCGGGCGAGCACGGGCAAGATGCCCGCGCCCGGTAAGGGGGTTGGGGGGCGGTTGGGATGGGCCCTCGAACGCCGGGGTGCCAAGGCTGCGCTGACGCTATTCGGTTTTCTTGGGAGCGGCTTTCTTGGGAGCGGCAGGTTTCTTGGCCGGAGCTTTTTTGGCGGCCGGCTTCTTGGCTGGTGCCTTCTCAGCCTTGGGGGCTACTACCTTCTTGGGCTCCTCTTTCTTGGGCTCGCGGAGGGCGTGCTCCTCGTTGATGTGCTCAACGTTGCGACGCATCGACTCGACCTCCTTGTTGAGGGTTTCGATCTCGCGCGCCTGGTTGCGGATGGTGGTCAACAGAGCGTTAAGCTCCTCATTCTCAATCGACAGTGGATATTGCTCCTCGACGCGCACGATGAAGTCGGCAAGCACGTTCATATAATTGGTGAACGCTTGGAACGGGGTTTCGTAAGGCGAGAAATGGGAGTGCACCTCGCCATCGGCGCGACGCTTGGTCGACATATAGAAGAGGTGGTCGGAAGCTTGCAGGTAATTCCAGTCCTGTTTCAGGCGGCGGTCGGTGCAAAGGCGCACGCGCTCGGCCACAGAGTAGAGCTTGTTAAAGGCTTCGTTCTGGAGCTGGTTGCCGAGCCAAGCCGAAGTGTCGCGAGCCTCATCGGCCCATGAGATGGGGTGCATAACCGACAGGATGTCAACCGATTTCAACTTGGCAACGGCCTCGGAGGGTGTCCAGAAGTCGATACCACGTTCAGCGGCGAAGCGGGGCAGAGCCTCCAGGAACTGGAAGATACCCGACTCGCGTGCCTGCAAAGCACCGAACGTCTCGAGGTTCATGAACAGGTTGACGATCTGCTCCTCGGGGGGTGTAGAGGCGATCCAGTCGATGTACTTGTCGGCGGTCAGGGGATAAGCGTCCCATTCAGTGTTGGAGAAGCGGAACGAGATGTCGTCGCTGAGCTTGGAGTTCTTCAACAGCAGCTTGAGCTTGGGAGCCGTGGCGGCTGCGTAGACATAATTGGGCGACTTCCAGCCAAGGATGTGCTTGGCGCCCTCGGTGATTACGCCCTTGTAGCCCATTGCGAGGATCTGCGGGGCCATTTCGTCGCAGTAGATAAGCTCGGTGTTGCGAAGCACCTTGGGCTTCTGGCCGAACAGTTCCTCGATCTTCTTGTCGTGGAGCTTCACTTGGAGCGCGAATTCCTCGGGATCGGTCAACGAGGCCAGTGAGTGAGAGTAGGTCTCGGCCAGGAATTCAACCTTGCCCGTGGCGGCAAGTTTCTTCAACAGGTCGATAAACTCGGGAACATACACCTCCAATTGCTCGAGGGCTACGCCGGTGATCGACAGCGCGCAACGGAACATACCCTTGCTCTCCTCAATCATCTTCAGAAGGCTCTGGGCGGCAGGGATATAGCTTTGATGGGCGATGCGCGTGATGATGTCGTCGTTGGCGAAATCATCGAAGTAGTAGTGGTCGTTGCCGATGTCGAAGAAACGGTAGCGTTTCAGGCGGAACGGCTGATGTATCTGGAAATAAAAACAGATGGCTTTCATCTTGGTTTTTGGTTTTTGGTTTTTTGGTTTTTGGTTAATGGAGGGGCCCGGGAGTTAAAGGATTAAAGGAGGAAAGGATTAAAGAGGGGGCTATAAAACTTTAAAACCTTAAATCATTAAATCTTTAAATCTTTAAATCTTTAAATCTTTAAATCTTTAAATCATTAAATCCTTTTGAGGAACCGGTTTAGCTGGCTTGGCCGAGCACTTTCTTGTAGATGTCGATTACCTTCTTGCCGGCTTTGTCCCAGGTGATTTGGTTCACCTCGTCAAGGCCGTCCTGGCGCAGCTGGTTGTAGAGCGCGGGATAGGTGACGATGGCGTTGATTGCGTCGGCCATGGCGTCGATGTCCCAGTAATCGGTCTTGATCACGTTGTCGAGGATCTCGGCGCAACCGCTCTGCTTGGAGATAATGGAGGGCACGCCCATCTGCATCGCTTCAAGAGGCGAGATGCCGAAAGGCTCGGATACCGAGGGCATAACGTACACGTCGCTTGCCGACAACATCTCGTAGACCTGCTTGCCCTTCTGGAAACCGGGGAAGTGGAAACGGTCGGCGATACCGCGCTCGGCCGCGAGGGCGATCATCTTGTCCATCATGTCGCCCGAGCCAGCCATCACGAAACGCACGTCATGGTTGTTTTTCAGCACCTTGGCGGCAGCCTCCACGAAGTACTCGGGTCCTTTCTGCATGGTGATGCGGCCAAGGAATGTTACCACTTTCTCCTTGGGCTTTGGGGCCTTGGCGTTGAGGAACTCCTCGCTCAGCGGAGTCACGGCGTTGTGCACGGTAGTGACCTTTGCAGGGTCGATGCCATACTTGTCGATTACCGTTTGGCGTGTAAGGTTGGACACGGTGATGATATGGTCGGCGTGGGTCATGCCGTCACGCTCGATATTGAACACGGTGGGGTTGACGTTTCCTCGGGAGCGGTCGAAGTCGGTGGCGTGTACATGGATCACCAAGGGCTTGCCGGTCACTTGCTTGGCATGGATGCCGGCCGGGTAGGTGAGCCAGTCGTGGGAGTGGATCACGTCGCAGGGGATGGTGCGTGCCACAACGCCTGCCATGATCGAGTAGTTGTTGATCTCCTCGAGCAGGTTGTCGGGGTAACGGCCTGAGAATTCGATACACCCCAGGTCGTTGGTTACCATATAGTTAAAGTCGGCGTAGATGTGGTTGCGCAAATCGAAATAGAGGTCGGGGTCCCTCAATTTGCCGATGCGGCTCTCCACGTAGTCGCGTTGGACGTCGCGCCACGCCACTGGCACTTGGGATGCGCCGATGATGCGCGCAAAGCTTTTCTCCTCGTCGCCGAACGGCTTGGGGATGACGAACGTGATGTCCATGTCGCCGCACTGCCACATTCCGCGGGTCAAGCCGTAGCTAGCAGTGCCGAGGCCTCCGAGGATATGAGGGGGGAATTCCCACCCGAACATTAATGCTTTCATTCGTTTGTCAGTTGGTTATCTTCTTTTGTGAGGCCTATTTTATGCGTCTAAGCGCTTGAGAGTGCGGAGTGTACGGAGCACCTCGGCCACGTTGGTGGCGTGGGAGATGGCACCGCGTCCCGAGAACGGCGGGTTGCCGTCGTAGAGTTGCGACAATGAGCCGATGCATCCTTGCGACATCTCGTCCTCGAATCCGATGAGCATTCGGTCGATGTAGCTTACGCCGCTCATGCCGAATACCTTAAGGTAAGCGTCGGCGTAGAATCCGATGAGCCAGGGGCGAGCCGGTCCTTGGTGTAAGGCCGTTTCGCGCTCCTCGGGGGAGCCAAGGTAAGCGGGACGGTAGCCGTAGCTCTTGGGTGAAAGCGTGCGCAATCCCTTGGGGGTCAACAGCTCGCGTGTCACAACATCGAGCACTCCTTTGCGCTGACGACGGTCGAGCGGCGAGTAGTCGAGGCCGATGGCGATGGCCATGTTGGGGCGCACCGACGGGTCGGCGTAGGCGTTGTCAACGGTGTCGTAGAGGTATCCGTAGTCGTTGAGGAAGGTGTCGATGAACGGTTGCTTCATCTTGTCGGCAATGTCGGTCCAGCGATTGCGACGTTCTACCAAGCCGGGGCTGTCCTCGGTAAGCCTCTCGGCGAAGCGCAGTGAGTTGTACCACAGAGCGTTAAACTCCACGAGCTTGCCCGAGCGCGGCACGATGGGCTTGCCACCCAGCTGCGAGTTCATCCACGACACGGCCTTGTCGTGCCCGTCGGTCGACAGCAGCCCGTCGTCGCCAAGGAACAGGTTGGGGTGACCGCCGTCGATGATCCAGTCGAGGATGTGAGTTACCAGCTCGGTGTAGCGCTCGCGGGCGAGGTCCATGCCCTCGGTCTTGGCGTACTGCTGGATGGCCCAGATACACCACAGCGGGATATCGGGCAGGTCGATGCCGTGGATTGTCTGCGAGCACTCACCGGTGTCCATATAGCGGGTCAACGCCTTGGAGCCGCTGTCCATGATTCGCTCGAAATCCTCGCGATGGTTGATTGCCAGCGTGTTGCCTGGCAGCGACATGAACGTGTTGCGAGCCAGGATGGTGCCCCAAGGATAGCCCGATAGCATAAACTCGCGATCGTCCTTGAAGAGATAGAATTGCTTGGCCGCGTTCTTCAGGCAGTTGAAGAACGAAGTGCGGCACGTGCGCGAGGCGATTTCGGCCTCGTACATCTTCGTCAGGTTTCTCGGCTTCACCTCCGAAACGCCTGCCGAGAAGATGATGCTCTCACCCTTCTTGATGGGGATCTGGAAATAGCCGGGTACCCACAGGTCCTCGGTGTAAGGGACGCCTCGGTCCATGTCCTTGACGTACTCGATACCGTTGTACCAATGGGGGTCGAACACCCATTCAGGCTTGCGGCTAAGCTGCATGTACAGCGTGGGGTAACCGGGGTAAAGACAGCAGGCGATACCGTTGTCCACAGGCTGGCAATTCTGGTTGAGAGCGCCGTTGGCCACGCACAATTCGTTGGCGTCGCGGAACGCCAGGAACGGCCTGAATTGCAAGGTTGTGGGGGAATGAGCCTCGACAAGAGTGTAGCGGATTAGGATACGGTTTTCTCCTGAGATGAAGATCTTTTCCTTGGTGAGGATCACGCCTCCCACGCGGTAGGTGGTGCGGGGCACGCTCTCGCAGTCGAATTCGCGGATGTACTTGTGGCCGTTGGGGCTGAGGACGCCGCCCTGGTAGCGATGAATGCCCAGGTTGAAAGGCGCGCCGTGCTGAATCACGGTCTCGTCCAACGACGACAGCAACACCACGGGCTTGTACTCCTTGATTCCCTCGCGGGGGATCACCAGCAGGCCGTGCTGCTTGCGGGTGTTGCACCCTACGACCGACGTGCAGTGATAAGCGCCGGCTTGGTTGGTGCGCAACATCTCCTTAGGAAGCGACTGCTCAAGGTTGATCATTAGGTTTTTATCAAACTTAAGGTAGCTCATGGATAATGATTAATAGGGGTTATTTGTTGGCTATTTTAAAATTGGCGATTTAGACGCGGTTTATCAAATTTTGGTCAACGTAGTCTTAAATTCCCCAAATTTAGTAAAATTTTTTCATAGTGAAATAATTCAAAGTGTTTTTTTCAAAAAATCTCCTCATTTTACCTAATAATTCGACTTAACTACATGACAAAAATTGGAATATGTCGAACTGGGGTGGTCTTTGGGGA
>JAJBVP010000286.1 GCA_020859755.1 Bacteroidales bacterium
GAAAAATCCAACCCAAAGCCCCTCGAGCCCGACCTACCCATCGAGCCCCAAATCGAGCCCCAGGCCCCAATCGAGCCTGAATTGCCAATGGATGATAATCGACCAGATGATAATCACGACAGCCCGCTCAGCCACGATTGCGTGGCTAAAATGTAGCTGTGATGCTAAAGCCAGCGGAGCTGGCGGTGATGACCGGCTGGGCCTGTAGGCGCAGCTGGCCCGCATATTTGCGGGCCGGATTGCCGGCAAAGAGGCCTACGGCCTCGTTGACCGGATCGACCAGCCATGCCACAAAGCCACCCAGAAACCTCGACCCCGCCAACTCATACCCGTTATTGACGATATGGCGCTTGACGCGGTAAAAACACTCGCCCACCACACACCCCACCAGCGGTGTGATAAAGATATCCTGATAGCTCGGGCGCTCCATTATGCCCTCGATTCCAAACTCCCAGCACACAGTGGATATGCACGCGCTATACAGCAGCGACCGATAGAAATTGAATCCGCAACTGCGCGCTGCCATGAAATACACAGCCCCGGCATAGGGATGCAGCACATAGTTGAATATGGCATTGTCGCCGTCAAATTCCGGGCCCTCCTTAATCACATGCTTGTACCAGCGCTTCCAAATCGATTCGCTGCGTATCTCTGCGGCGCTCCACTTAGTGGTGCCCTCTGGCAAAGTCTCCAATACAGCCATAGCGCCGATAAACGCTCCGCCCAGCACAGCCGTGTTGATCCACAGCCGGTGCCAGTCAGGATAATTTCCGGTCATCGAATAGGGTTCGGCATAGATGGTGATGGGCTTCTCCGCCCTGAGTCTCGCCGGCCCGAGCAGCATCCCCAATGCCAATAATATTATTAAGAGGTGTCTCATAGTCGAAATTCGTGTTTGATTTTATAACGCCTGAGTTTTCCTGATTTTGGTTGACTCAAAATTGCCTTATTCCTATGTTTAGTTGACTCAAGTTAAACTTTATCTCTAAATTTTATTTACTTCTCTTTTTATTCCTAAAGTTCATTTACCAGGATGGCCTTATCCCTGATGGAGATTGACTGGCAGGCGATTCCTGGTGGAAATCTCCTTCCGGATGCAAAGTTAAACAATTTTCAGGGATAACGCCAAAGATTGGCTCAAAAAATCCTATCCCTGAAAATTCTTTACTCTCCTCCTTGTCGCTGCGCAGCCTTGACCCGGGATGGCCTTATCCAAGGAAATTGCTCGCTCTCCTCCCTTTCTCCATGTGCGCAGACCAAGGGTAGCAGCCAAGCCATAAGGAGAAAAAGCGAGGCTAAAGCTACACTACAACTTTATTTTTCTTCCTTATGGCGGCTTCGCGGTAGCTTTTCCAGCGCTTCCTCATCTCTCCGGACATGGCGGCCGCTTTCGCCGGCGCCATCATGTCGAGGCTCATGTGCGGCCTCTGGTTGTTGTAGAAGTCCACAGCCTCAGCCACCGCCGATCGCGCCTCCTCCAGGCTGCGGAAGACGCGCCCCTTCAGGAGCTCGTTCTTCATCGTGCTGTTCAGCCGCTCGGCCTGGGAGTTGTCCTTGGGGTCGCCCGTCTCGGTCATGCTCGCGGCTATCCCGTGCTCCCTGAGGATACCGACGTAGCCCCGGCTTGCGTACTGCACCCCGCGGTCGGAATGGTGGATGGTGCCTTCGCGCAAGCCATCGGTGCGCTTGAGCGCCATGGCCAAGGCTTCGATCGGATAGGAGGCGCTGAGCGTGTCGCCGACGCTCCATCCGATGATCTCCTTGCTGTAGGCATCCATGATCATGGAGAGGTAGCAGAAGAGACACTCTTCGTCGGTGGGCCAGATCTCCATGTACGTGATGTCGCTGACCCATAGCTGGTTCGGCCTTTCGGGAATCAGCTCCTTCGCCAAGTCCGGGTACACGGGAAGGCCGTGCGCCGAATCGGTTGTCCTGGGCTTTCGAACCTTCAGCCGCACCTTCATCCCAGCCTCGGTCAGGAGGTCTGCGAAAAGGTCGCGTCCCAGGATGTCGCGCTCCCCGCGGAACTTGCCTTGGTACATCACCCATATCTTCATTATGCCCATGCCGGGGTCTTTGGCCCTTACAAGCCTGGCGTACTGGAGGGCGAACTCCCTCATCGCCGCCTTAGCCAGGGCCCGGTCGTCGTCATGCTGGTAATAGGCCTGCTTGCTCACGCCAAGCAGCCCGCAAAGGGAAGCGACCGCGTATCGGGCCGCGTCCCTTGCGTGCAGGTTGCTCACTGCCTGGCGCCAGCTTTTTTTAGCAGCTGAATCTTGAACTTGGCCTCGGCCACCGTGATGATCTCCCTGTAGAGGTCGGCGCGCAGCTCGGTTTGGCGCAGCTTTTCTCTGAGTTCCTTCACCTGCTCCTCCAAGGAGCCGGAAGTCGGGGCATCGGGGGCGCCGGAGGGCTGGTTTGGGGCTTCTTCCATAACGCTTTTTACTTTTGGTTTTGCAAAGTTAGCAATCCAAAGGCAAACTGTAGCCTTCGAAACGCCAGTTTTTTTTGGCTATGGCGCGATAGCTCATGCCTTTTTCTCGCATGGCCAACGCTTCGTCCAAATGTTCAGCCCTCTTCTTGGAGGTGTAGATTTTTTTTCCTTTCATTGTTGACTTCTTTATGAGTCAACTTTTTTCAGGAAAAGACACTCAGTTAAATTTTCAATAACCTTTTATTCAAATTTAACATTTTAAGTAATGGAGTTACAGTGTATAATTCTTAACTTTGCCTTATTATTTGAGTGCTATGGTACGAATTTTAAGCTTAATACTCACGATAGGTCTACTTGGAGCACCTGCCCATGTGACAGCTCAATCCTTGAAGGTTATCAAGGATAATAAGGTCGTACGCACCTTCCAACCTGAAGAATTCGATGAGGTTATCCTTGCTCCTGAGAGTGAAGTCGCTGTAGATACTGAAATGGTTTAAACTAATTGTTAAGACTTAATAATGATTGCTAAATGTTAAAATA
>JAJBVP010000174.1 GCA_020859755.1 Bacteroidales bacterium
TATCTGTAAATCAGATATTTAAATTTAAGAATTCAAATTTTGTCATGTACTGAACTAAAATAATCAACATATGAAAAAAAGAATAATAGCTATTTGCTTTGGCCTTCTTTCCATATTGTTTACAATGGCGCAAGGGAAGAGGGCACTGATCGTGAGAATCTCCGATTATGGAAATGAGCGAGAAGATCCTAATATGTGGGCCAATATCAGCGGGGCCAACGACGTGGATCTGTTGGTGCCCCAGTTCAAAAAACAAGGCTACAAGGTGACATCGCTCAAGGATCAACAAGCCACCAAAGCAGCTATCGTCAAGGGCTTGGAGGCGATATCGTCGGCTTCTGCCAAAGGTGATATCGTGTATCTTCACTTTTCGATGCATGGGCAGCCAGTGGAAGATATGGATGGGGATGAGGCCGACGGATGGGACGAAGCCCTCATACCTTACGATGCTAAAAAGCAATACGAAAAGGGGGGGTATGAGGGTCAAAACCATCTTATCGATGATGAGTTGGCACTGTACTGCGACCGTATTCGCAAGAAGATCGGGCCCTCGGGGATGCTTTATGTGGTGCTCGACGCATGCCACTCGGGATCCTCGTCACGTGGCGATGACGACCATGAGAGAGGCACTAAGAAAGCGTTCTCCCGCTCAGGCAAACTCTATGACGTAGACCGCACTCGAGAAACCAACGACTATTTCAAGGTCGCCACAGTCAAGGGCCAATCACCGGTGATGTATCTCGAGGCCTGTCGATCTTATCAAGTGAACAAAGAGGTGCGCGACCCCTCAACCAATGTTTGGTATGGCTCACTTTCCTACTACATAAACCAGATAATGAACACCTTCTCTATCACCACCGACACCCAATGGGTAAAACAAGTCCAAGAGCGCATGGCCACTAATCCACGCCTACGCAAACAAAATATGGTGATCGAATCCTCCAAATAACCCTTGACCATTTACCTTTGCAAGAGAATGGTATAAAGGAGTATGGAAGCAAAATATTACTTACAACGCTACTTGAACGCCCAAGACAGTACCGATGGGCTCGTGACATACGACCGGGCGTTGGCAGAGATTCGCGCCGGCGGGAAATCGTCCCACTGGGTGTGGTACATCTTCCCGCAGATCAAGGGAATCCCTGGAGGTCACTCTCGATTCACGCTCCTCTACGGCATCACTAACAAGGAGGAAGCCATCGCCTACTGGGCGCATCCAGTCCTCGGACCAAGACTACGGGAGATCACCGAGGCCTTGCTTGCCCACAAGGGGAAGCGGTCGGCTCTGCAACTGATGGGAAGCAACATCGACGCGCTGAAACTGAGGTCGTGCATGACGCTGTTCTGGTGCGCCACCCGCGAGCCGTTGTTCAAGCAGGTGATCGACGATTTCTTCTTCGGCACTTTCGACCACATCACAATAGATATCCTTAATCGGCAAGCCAAGCAGCAATGAGCGTAAGGAAAAAGATAGAGTTATGTGTGGGTGCCGTTGTTGTGGCGGCGGTGGGATGCATTATCGCGTGCTATGTGGTGGTAAGCTGGGCGGCTAAGGGGAGGTTGTATGATGATGTGGCGGCGGTGCCTCACCGCACGGTTGGGGTGGTGCTCGGCACGTCGCCGGTGTCGACGTGTACCACCAAGATTCCATCCTGATTATATCCCAGCAGTATCACAACGAGCGCGCGTTATATCAAGCGCTTCACCTTGGCGTTGATGCCACAGCCTACAACGCCCACACCCTCGGTGGGGCCTCCTGGCTGCGCAACCGCACCCGCGAATGCCTCGCCCGAGTAAAACCCTTTTTTAACAGCATATCCTCATTCCACTATACCGATACCATAAACCCCTTCACCCTATTGAGCCTTAATCCCGTCTTTAGCGTTGGCGACATTAAATAATTTTTCAAGTTTAACAAAATTCCCCCGACAGTAAAAATGACTGGCCACCATGTGTCGCCAAAGCGTCGCCAAAATGTCGCCAAAATGTCGCCAGAATCGATTTTGCTCAACTGAATACAAAAGTCAATCACCTGATTATCAGGTGATTGACTTTGAACCTGTGATCCGCCTGGGGCTCGAACCCAGGACCCCAACATTAAAAGTGTTGTGCTCTACCAGCTGAGCTAGCGAATCTCCCTTGTGCCCTGAGGCTGCCGGGCTGTCGCCTCGACGGGCGGCCGTTTTATTGGCCGCTACCTCAAAAGCGTTGCAAAGGTAGGCATATTTTTTGAACTGTCCAACTTTTAAGATAATTTTTTAGTTTTTTCGCATTGAATCGACAATGAAGGGATCGGCAGTGATTCGGCAGTGATTCGGCAGTGATTCGGAGAATTCGGGATTTCCGAGGGATTTCCGTTTTCCGTTTTCCGGTTTCCGGTTTTTCGGTTTTTCGGTTTTCCGGAATTCTGAGGTTTGGGCTTTCCGGGATTTATGCGTATCTTTGCGGGCAGAAACAATCTACCCTGAAACGTAAACAACTTAAATCTACCTAACTAATCACATTGCTATGCTTACTGATAGCTTGCGACGCTCGCTGAGTGTCGTTTCTATGACGTTGGTTGCCTGTGCGGCTCCGGCGTGGGCCTACGAGAAGGCCGATTTTCTGGTGAGCCCCGACGCATCGACTATGGGCGCGGGCGAGACAATTTATTATCAAGGTCATAGTTATACCACGGGGACGACGGCTTTCGCGACGTTGTCAGAGGTGGAGGCGGCGGGTGCCCCGCAGGGGTGCACGGTGGCGTTCGCTCCGGGGACGTGGACGTCGGCTTTCAGCGTCAACACCGAGGGGATGACGTTGCTGGGGGCCAACGCGTGGATCGACTCGCGGGCTTGTGATCGGGGCTCGGCGTCGGTGATCACGGCCAACGTGAAGGTCAACGCCTCGGGGGTGACTATCAACGGCTTTGATTTCACGGGCGGGGGCCGGGTGACCAACACTACTTGTTCGTCGGAAAGCCCGCTGGAGGGTTTCACGTTCATTTTCAACAAGGCTTACGCGACGACTTTCGGACGGTCGAACACGAAGGCGGTGGTGAAATTGGGCACTATCTACAGCGACGCGACGGCAGCGACGGCCAGCGCGCAGTGCCAGGTGAGGGATGTGACGATCGCCCACAACACGTTCGCATCCGACGAGCCGAATCATCATGTGTTGATCGCTGGGGCTTTCGGGGCTACCACGATCGAGGACAATCGGTTCAACACGGGTGGACAGCCTGTGAGGATGGACAATTCGTCGGGGGAGGTGTCGATTCGTCACAATTCGTTCAAGAACATTGGCCAGCAGGCGATTGACGCGGGCTCGTCGGGTAATCCTGGGGATTTTTGCTTGTCGTTCAATCGTTGCGGTTACACGGCGTCGACGATAGACATCGTGAGCAATGATTTCGCTGCCAACACGGGCCAGGGGACGCTCTATCCGATGATCCGTTTCTTTCCTGGCGACGGGACCAACATGGTTACGCCCGATGGCTCGCGGGTGAACATCAATTGGAACGATTTCCGCAAGAAGAAGCCGATGTTGTACGCCGACGGCGCGCAGTCCTACAATTATATTTATTATGTGAACAAGGGCCACGGCACGCTGGTGAGCGATGTGCGTTTCAACCAGTGTGACACCACCAATTATTGCTATGGTTTTGTGCCTTTGGAGCCCATGTCGACGGCCAACGCTACCACCTACCGCGTGTACGCCGACCAGTCGTGCCTTTTGAAGCCGAGTTCAACGACCGTTAAGGGGTGGTACAAGCAGAATGTGGCGATTGGCGACGTGACGGTGATGCAGAGCTTTGATATCGACCCGGTGACGGGCGACGTTTATTTCATTCAAGTACGGCATGGACGACACTTCGGTGTACACCAAGGTTGACACGCCTGTGATCTCCACCGACGTCACTGCGTTGACCTGGGAGGTGGACAACACGACGGCGCTTACCCAGGAGATCACGGCCACCTATGAGAATCTTGTGGGCTATGTACATCCCGTAATCTCGGGTCCCGACCATCAGTATTTCACCGTAACGACCACAGCCAACGTCAGCCCCTACAAGCGCTCGTCGACTGTCAAGGTGAAGTTCAAGGCGTCGAAAACGCAGGAGAGCTACACGGCCTACCTGCGCTTGTCGTCGCCCATGGCCACCGACGTGATCATTCCGTTGACTGCGCTCAATTCAGCGGCAGTGACAGGCGTGGAGTCAGCCATATCCACCGACGCCTCTCTAGCCCCCACCGAGTATTACAATTTGCAGGGTATCCGCGTGACCAATCCTCAGCCGGGCCAAATCCTCATTCGCCGCCAAGGGTCGAAAGCGGAGAAGGTACTGTTTTAGTGGTTAGTGGCGAGTTGAGAACCGTTACGTGCCTAAGTTTGTTATAGTAGAGAAAGGGAGCCAGTGGCCGCGCCGCTGGCTCCCTCTCAACAACCCCACAAACTAACCACTAAAAACTAAAAACTAACAACTAAAAACTAACAACTAAAAACTAACAACTAAAAACTAACAACTACCCCATGGACGTACATGAACTGATGAAGGGCCACGTGGCCGGATTGGTAGAGTTCTACGACAACTCCGCGGCCTGCGACCAAGCAAACAAAATCACTGAAGAAGTAAAACAGATTCTGGGACCCGACTCCCCCGTGTTCCGCATCAACATCGAGGAAAATCCCCGCGAGGTTTCGCTCGTCAAGTTAGAGACGATCCCCACAATCATCATCTATCGCAACGGCCGCGAGGAGTGGCGCATCACCAGCGACTTCCCGCCAGCCAAGGTGTTGGCCGAGCGCCTGCACAGCTCCGACCAGCCCCCGGGGGCCATCAACCCCCTGAAAGGCCGTCCTCGCGATTGGTAATCACTTCGTGGCCTATACCACTTGAGTTCTTCAACCTGCTGAAAGCCCTGTACGGCGTGATTCTATCGCGCCGTTCTGCGCTTTTTAAAAAAATTTTGCTAAATTTTTTTTGCGACACGATTTAAAAGGCCTACATTTGCCTATTCAACCAATAACCAAACCTATACCTGTTTCTTATGGACAATCAAGAATTAGTGAAACAAGTGACTGAGAAAGCCCAGCAATGGCTATCCGACGCTTATGACGATGAAACACGCGCCGAGGTACGCCGCATGCTTGACAACGAAGATAAAACTGAGTTGATCGAGTCGTTCTACAAGGACCTCGAATTCGGGACCGGTGGCCTCCGCGGCATCATGGGCGCCGGCACCAACCGCATGAATATCTATACCGTGGGCGCCGCAACCCAAGGCCTGGCCAACTACCTGAAGGAAGCCTTCAAGGATCTGCCCGAGATCTCGGTGGTTGTAGGCCATGACGTGCGCAACAACTCGCGTCACTTCGCCGAGATCGTTGCCGACATCTTCTCGGCCAACGGCATCAAGGCTTACCTCTTCGACACTTTCCGTCCCACCCCCGAGCTCTCGTTCGCCATCCGTCACCTCGGTTGCCAGAGCGGCGTCAACATCACCGCCTCCCACAACCCCAAGGAGTACAACGGCTATAAGGCCTACTGGAGCGACGGCGCCCAGATTATCTCCCCCCACGACGTCAACATCATCGACCACGTCAACCGTATCCACTCGGTGGAGGAGATCAAGTTCAAGGGCAACCCCGACAAGATCCAGATCATCGGCAAGGATATCGACGACGCCTTCTTGGCCGCCATCAAGGGCCTGTCGCTCAGCCCCGACGCCATCAAGCGCCACCACGACCTCAAGATCGTCTACACCCCTATCCACGGCACAGGCGTGAAGATGATCCCCGAGTCGCTCGCCAACTATGGCTTCACCAACATCATCCACGTGCCTGAGCAGGACGTGCCCGACGGCAACTTCCCCACCGTGGTTTCCCCCAACCCCGAGGTGCCCTCGGCCATGGCTATGGCTATCGCCAAGGCCAAGGAGGTGAACGCCGACTTGATCGTGGCCTCCGACCCCGACGCCGACCGTATCGGCTGCGTGATCCGCGACAACAACGGTGAGTACCAGCTCATCAACGGCAACCAGATCGTGATGATCCTCCTGTGCTACATCATCACCCGCAACGTCGAGCTGGGACGCCTGAAACCCTCCGACTACATCGTCAAGACCATCGTAACCACCGAGACAATCAAGTCGATCGCCGACAAGAACAACGTCAAGATGTTTGACTGCTACACCGGCTTCAAGTGGATCGCCGCTGTGATTCGCGACCACGAGGGCACGGCCCGCTACCTCGGTGGCGGTGAGGAGAGCTACGGATTCCTCGCCGAGGACTTCGCCCGCGACAAGGACGCCGTTTCCGCTATCTCCCTGATGGCTGAGGTGTGCGCTTGGGCCAAGGACAAAAACCTCGACTTCATGGGCATGCTGCAGGACATCTACCTCAAGTACGGCTTCAGCCACGAGGAGGGAATCTCCGTCGTTCGTCCCGGCAAGACCGGCGCCGAGGAGATACAGGCCATGATGAAGAATTTCCGCGAGAACCCGCCCAAGACCCTCGGCGGCTCACCCGTGACCTTGATCAAGGACTACGACGACCTCAACGTCACCCACGCCGACGGCACTGTCACCAAGATGGACATGCCCGCCACGTCCAACGTGCTCCAGTTCTTCACCGAGGACGGCTCCAAGATCTCCGTTCGCCCCTCGGGTACCGAGCCCAAGATCAAGTTCTACATGGAGGTGAAGGCCCCGATGCCCACCGTCGCCGACTACGACAAGGCCAACGCCGCCGCCAAGGCCAAGATCGAGGCCCTCAAGCTCGACCTCGGCATCTAATGTCAAAAAAACTACTTTTTGAAATTAAAATTCATAATTTCATTAAGCATAACCATTGACTACCAATTCAACGAATTATACGAATTTCCCCAGACAGTGGTAAAATTCGTATAATTCGTTGCGCTTTAGCGCATTGATGATAAAGCCACAACCGACATTCGTATAATTATGGTAGTCCTTTAATTCCTGAAACCTATGCAGAAGCTATTCCGCTCGCTTGAGATATTCCAATCGGCCGCACTATGCGACGCCCGTCGCCGCATGTCGTGGACCGAACTGGAAACCCACTTCATCGTCACCGCCACGGCCCACGCCAACGACTTAGACATCGGCTATTTCCACCTGTTGCCTGAGGACCTCGGATGGGTGCTTTCACGCATGTCGATTAAAGTGTACCGCTGGCCCACGATCAACGACCGCCTATGGGTTGAGTCGTGGGTCGAATCGTTCAACCGCTTCATGAGCCGACGCGACTTCCGTATGGTCGACGCCCAGGGCAACGTGTTGGCCGAGGCCTGCAGCGTGTGGGTGTGCATCAACCTCTCAACCCGCCGCCCTGCCGCTCGACCCTGGCCCGAGGAATGCCTGGGGGCCGATGTCAAAATCTCACCCGAGCTTGGCGACTTCCCCCGCCTCACGGCTATCGAGAACCCCTGCCATATACAAATCGTCGACTGGGCATATCGCGACATCGACTTCTACGGTCATGTCAACTCGGCTCGCTACGTGGAGCACCTCGTGGACGCCATCCACGCCTATTGCCGCACCAACGACAACGCCTGCGACGACTTCGACAACCTCACACGCATGGACATCTCCTACCTCCATGAGGCTCGTCTTGGCGACTCCGCCGTGCTGCGTCTGGCCGAATACGAAACCGAGCCTACAGCCGAGCATCCTGAGCGCCACGGCGGCGAGGCCGACTTCGAAATCCTCCTCGGCGACGGCACCGCCATCTGCCGCGCCCGATTCTCCTAACTTAAGAATCGCCCCGACCACTCTCAAACAAGGAGCGTGGGCGCCCCCGCCCGCGCCCATAAACGTCCGCACAGCCTTGGCGGGCCGACGTTCGGCGGCCCATCCCAGGCGGCCTATGGCAACGCCCACCCCCTTCAGGTGTTAATATAAAGCGTTGGTAGATTTCTTGAATATAAATTTCCTTAAGAGGAGAGATTTCGCTTCAGAATATGCTATATTTGAGCCAAGAAATCTTACCTTTTATGAGAAAATCCATCGCTTTAGTTTCAACTTGCATGATGCTGTCGCTTGCCGCTTGGGCCAAGGACTTGCAGAACGTGGAGTGCACCACCTCCACCAATATCTCCCCAACCATGGCGCTCACCCCTACCCCAGTGGACAGTTGCGGCTATGCAGTGGCATTGACAGCCAATGCCGACACCGTGCTGGTAAGGGTGGAGATCATCGACCCGATGCTCCAGCAACTGGCCGTGCGCTCGGGCGTCAATATCTACATCGACCTATCAGCCAAGAAAAAAGAGGATTACAAGGTGTCGTTCCCCGCAACCCAGTTGCAAGAGGAGCAACCCGCAGAGGATGAGGATCGAGAGAAGGCCCGCGAACGTCATCAGGCTTGGCAGTCAATGGCTATAGCTGAGATCGCCATGCAAAACGCCACACTCACAGCCAAGAAAGAGGAATCGTTGCTCTCCCAGTACGACACCAGCGTGTCCAAGGACGAGCGTGGCCCACTTGTGTACACTTTCGTTTTGCCCAAGGCCAAATTGGGCTCCAAACTCGATAAACAGGGGCGCGTCAACCTCGCCGTACAAGTGAATATGCCCTCCGATATGCCCGCGGGAGGTCCCTCGGGGCAAGGTGACGGCCAACGTCCCCCGCGTGGCGGCATGGGTGGCCCCGGTGGCGGCATGGGTGGCCACGGCGGAGGCATGGGAGGTCCTGGTGGCGGCATGGGTGGCCCCGGCGGCGGCATGGGTGGCCCCGGCGGCGGCATGGGTGGCCCCGGCATGGGCGGAGAGCGTCCTCAAGGCGCCCAATCCCGCGTCTCCCTCACCGAAACCGTCTGGCTCCTCTCCCAGCTCCCCTCAAAATAACCTCATCTCCTTCAAAATCTCACGAATGACAAAAAATCCGTATTCACTTTTTTTGTGAATACGGGAATTTTTATATATCTTTGTCGCAAATTTATGATATGGACGTTTTCTTTAATCAGCAATATCTTGCGGACTTGTATTTGAAAGGAGACGGTGGTAAAAAACACCGTTTTCAGCCACAAATCATAAGAAAGTATGTCCAAATTGTGGATCTTATGAAGGCGTTGGAAGACGTTTCAGGTCTCCTCAAGTATAAATCCTTGAGATATGAACAACTAAAGGGAGATAAACTTGGGACATCTTCGCTACGTATAAATGACCAATATCGCATTGAATTTGTTGAAGAAATAGAAGAAGGCAAGATCGTTGCCACGATATGTACAATAACAGAACTGTCGAACCATTATAAATGACTCCCTGAAATGGAAAATTCTACGACTAAAATATCAGCTAATGACCTCACTCCATTTGTTCCCACTCACCCGGGGGAGATTCTCAAAGATGAGATTGAATTTCTCGGTGTCTCTCAGCGACAATTAGCTGAGAAAATGGGGATGCGTTATACAATATTGAATGAAATTCTCAATGGCCATCGGCCATTGACAGAGCGCACCGCACTGATGTTTGAAGCTGCCCTTGGCATGGATGCCGAGCCCCTCCTGCGTCTCCAATCCCACTACAATCTCCAAACCATCCGCAAGGACAGCTCCTTCATGGCTCAAATCGCCAAAATCCGTCGCGTCGCAGCCGTATTATAAAGGAGTAGCAGCGGAGCGATATGGCCACTTCACAAAGGCTCATGATGATTAATTTTTATTAATTTATCACTATTCGAACTTTTATTATTGTGTATTTGCAGTGCCGAGAGCATAAGCATAGAGATGCCGGCTCAAGGAGAGAGTCTATTAGTCTCTCATAATTAACATAAAAGGCGTTTCCCAACGCTATCTTCGCTTCATCTGAAAACGTAGGAAATTTTCAACCTTATAGCCCAGAAGATAGTCGGTTTGGTGCGACCAAGGGTGATTATATCAAAAGAATAGGCACTTCAGCCAACAAGGTAGTGTATTGATTCAAGGTTCCTACTGTAAGTAGAAGATTCAAACTAATGTAAGTATTTGTTTGATCCTGTTTCTTTGAGGCCGCGATGGGAATCGCGGCTTTTTTTCCATGCTTTTATTTCCTTTTGCCCCAATCCCCGAAGGTTATTTTAGGCGGAAGGAGTAGGAGAGGGTGACTTGGGCGGAGATGCCGCGGGAGGCGTTGAAAACATCGGTTTTGTGGTCGGGGAAGATGTTGCCAAGGCCGTAATAGAAGCGGGCCTCGATGCCGACGGCCTGGCGACGCTTGAACGCCCACTCGGCGCCCAATCCGGCCGAGATGCCGTAGTCGAATTTGTTCTTGATTTCCATCGCCATCTGCTCGTTGGTGCGGTTCTCCAGCGGGAAATCAGGGATGGAAGTGATGTTGTTGTAATCGAAGTTGGCCGAGATTTTCGACCCGATCATATAGGAAATCTCCGGGCCGAGAGTGATCACGCATTTCAGCTTGCGGCCACCGAAGGTGATGCGGGTCAGCAGCGGCAACTGGATGTAGGTCAACCGCCGTGAATATTGGAATGTGGAGTTTTGCTCCTCAAAATTTTCTTTCCAACCGCGTTGCTCAACGACCAACTCGGCCTGTAGACCGAAGAGTTTTTCCTCCTGGTAAATGAACAGTCCACCGATCAGCACGCCGTCGACCATCGACTGTTTCACCGAGGGGTTGAAGTCCATCTTGGAGAAGGTCATGCCGGCCTTGCCGCCTACCGACACGTGAGGCTTGTAATGCACCTGCGCCTGCACGCCCAGGCAAGCCAAGAAAGCGACCAAAAAGAGTAGGAGTCGGCGAATCATAGGCGAGTCTTCTCTACTATCCCTCCCGGGCGGAAATACACGAAATACAGTGCGTCGTTCACCTGGCCTTCGTCCTCGTCCTCACCCGTGACGAAATCAAACGCCGACTGCACGCCATCGTACGGCGCCAAGCGGCGCGACAGGTCGCCGTCGTTGTCGCGCAGGGCGCGAATAAGGAAGCAACCGGTGTCAAATCCCAGCACACCCTGAGAGGGAACGGCCTCCATCATGTCGGTGCCGTACCAACGGCGATAGTTGTTGGCCAAGCGGATCGCATCGTAGGATTGCGTGTCGTTGTAGAAGCGAGAGTAGATCACGGTGTTGAGCAGTCCCATGTTGTCGAAAGCGTCGCCGCGGAACGTCACCCATTCTGGATAACCGAAGAGGCGCACGCGCGTTGGGTCGACTGACTCCTCGCGCAGGGTCTTCAGCGCCGAGATGTACTTGTTGAAATCGGAGCGCTGGGCCGACGCGGGGATAAACACCAGCGACGAATCGGCAGGCAGAGATTTCAAGTCGGTGGTCGACAGATAGTTGGCATACTCAATCTGGTGGTAAGGTCGCCCTGCGGCGTCGAGGGCTTCGCGTAGGGCTGAGGTGAACTCCCCTTTCTCGTTCTTGCCCGAGGAATGAGTGATGAAAACCGGCGTATAGTCGCCAAAGCGGTCGATAAAGCCTTCGATTGCGCTCTGGTACATCTCGTCGTGGGGGATGTTGGCTTGCAGTATATAGGGGTTGGCGCGATGGCTTTCGTCCTTGATGGCAAAAGCGTTGTAGACGTAAGTGGCATCGCGTCGGGCCTCTTCGGCAACTGCGGCGAGTTGCAATGTGTCGTCAGGGGCGACAATCACGCTCAGCTCAGCAATCTCGGGACGCTGCATGATAGCGCGCACGGTGTCGAGGGAGTTGTGGGAGTCGTATACGCGTATGGCCACTGGCGCGCCGCGGTGCGACAGGGTGTCGGCAGCGAGGAGGAAACCGCGCAGGAAATCGGTGTATAGCTGCGCCGACTTCTCAGGACGACTTTCGTTGGTCATAAACGGCAGGATTATACCAATGGCCAGAGGACGCTCCTCGATCAACGCCGGATCGTCAACAAGGGTGCTGTTGTCGGGAGTGGGGGAGGTGGAGCCAACCAAGATCTTCTCCCCCGAATCCTCAACCACGGGTTGCTGGGTGACCGGGGTAGTGGCTGCCACCGGTTGGGCCGACTCAGCCTTGGCTGATGATTTCTTGGCAGAAGTGGACGCGGTTGCCGTCTTGGCCTTGGCGCTCTGCTCCGAGGGGAGGGCCGTGCGGGCATTCAACCTCAGTACCGCTCCCACGCGATAATTGGCGGTATCCAATCCAGGGTTCAGAGCCTGGATCTGCTCTACGGTCAGCCCGTAGCGCTTGCCTATGGAGTAGAGGGTTTCGCCTTGGGCGATAGTGTGATACGTGCGTCGACGGTCGAGCTTGGTTGGGGTAACGTCCTCTGTGGTTTCCACGGCTTGAGCCGTGGGGATAACGAGGTATTCGCCCGCGCGCACGCCGTCGCGTGCCGTGGGATTGTATTCGATCAGCTGGTCGACGGTGATACCGTGGCTTTTAGAGATGCCGTACACTGTCTCACCTTTTTTTACCTTGTAGGTGACCGTGGGGGTAGTGGAATCTTGGGCGATGGCCACAACGCTGGCGGTCAAGAGTATCGCCGCGACCGCCAATATGTTTCTGAAGCTATGACGCATGTAACACATTTATTTAACGCTTGCAAATTTACGCAAATGATTTCACACGCGCAAGGGGGGAAGTTTTAGTTGTTAATTGAGGGGAATGCGCGAGTGAACGAAGGCGCGAGGTTACGAAAGCGCGAGGGCCTGAAGGCTTCCTGCGATGATGTCGCAAAATGGGGCGAGGGCCTCGGCGGGATTGGTCGTTGAGATCCCCACAACCTTGGCGCCCGAGGCGCGCCCAGCCTGCACTCCCTGGATTGAGTCCTCGAATACGACGCAGTTCTCAGGCTCGCATCCAAGTCGCTCAGCGGCAAGGATATAACCTTGTGGATCGGGCTTGGAGCGAGTAATCTGGTCGGAGGTAACGATGGTGTCGAAGAGCAACGGCAGATGGGGGTGTTGGCGGTACAGACTCGCCATTTTGGCGTCGTTGCTCGAGGTCACAAGGGCAGTGCGCCACCCGGCCTGTCGTAGCGAGCGGATGAAGTCGAAAGCGCCGGGGTATTCCTCGAACGTCATGTTCGCCTCAAATTCGTTCAACTGATCGACGATCTGGCGTTGCAACTCCTCGTCGGGAAAGTTCTGCAGGATTTGAAACAGCGCGGTGCCCTTGATGGCGTGGGCGAAATCGGGTATCCCCGTGGGGTGAGCGCGGTCAATGCCAGCCCAAAACACGGTGTAGCTACCCTCCGAGTCGACAATAACGCCGTCGAGGTCAAAGAGGGCGGCGCGGGGCGACGGCATCACCTCCAATATCTGTGGCAACAGGGGTTGAACCCCGTCGTTTACTATTTCCATAAATTTCTCATTATTTGTGGTTTGCGCCGATATGCGGGCTTTTACCTCGTCGGTGGTAAGCCCCGAGCGGGAGCAGGCGCGCTCTATGCGCAACGACTCGGGGGCGGTCACCTCCCATACTGCGTCGCACAGCGGGGTCAATCCGCTCGACTCCAGAATCGCGCTCTCGATGAACAGCAACGGCGATGCCCAATTATCAGCAATCCAGCATTTTATGTCATCTTTGACGGCTTGATGGACGATGGTGTTCAATCGAGCCAATGCCTCAGCGTCGGTAAACACGATTTTCGACAAGCGCTGGCGGTCCAATACACCATCCACAACCGCATCGGCGCAAATCTCCGCGGCAATTCTGTCGAGAATTTCTTGCCGGCTGTCCATCAACGCTTTAGCACGGGAGTCGCAATCGTAAACGGGGTTGCCCATGGCCTCCACGCAACGAGCCACAACGCTCTTGCCGGCCCCAATTCCGCCAGTGAGGCCGATTACGAGCGATAACCTACTGTTGTTCAACGACATATTCTACACTGTCGATAGAAAGAATCGGGTCGCGGAACCGCTCCGACGACTGTATCAGTTGCAACGGCAACTTTGAAGTCAAGCCCCCATGCGACGCTTTGGCATAATCGGCGTAGGCCTTAAGCGAAAAGTCGTCGGACGAGTAGCTGCTCATCGGCACCAGAAACGACACCTCGGTCTGCGACGGGAATGTCACAACGCTCTGTCCCTCAGGCACATTAATCACCTCAACTGGTATCAATCGGGTTTTGGCGATCAGCGGCTCCACGGGGATGGTCACCTTCACGGCCGGGGGGATGGCGCGCATTCCCGCGGGCACCTTCAATCGAGCCATTACGCGGGCCGTGTCCTTCAGGTCGGGCTGCACCACGGCAACTGTCTCAATATAAGGCGCTTCAAAGTGGGTTTCCGAGGTGGAATAGACGACCACAGTGTCGGTCGACATCGTGATCGGGCCGTTAATCACAAATCGTGGATTGGCCTTGGCGTCGAGGCGCAAGCGCACTGGCACCAATTCACCCTCCTCGGTGGTGAACACCAAGTTGATGGAATCAGGCTTTGCCGACACAATCTGCGCCCCTTGGCCGAAATAGCCGCGCAGCATGGCCGAAATCTGGCTCTCGCCCATGAGGATGCGGTTGTCGCGGGAGTGGAAATCGCGAAAACGCATCTTCAACGTGGGCGTCTTGCCCCACTGATAACGCAACAGGGCGCTCCCCTTGTCCTTAATGGACACGGAAATCGACTGCGGAGGCAATGAAATCAGCGTTACCGAGTCGGGTATCTCGGTGATTTCCACGGGAATGTCAAAATCCCGTTGCACCTCGTCGTTCAAGGTCAACAGGAGCCAAAACACGGCCGACACAGCCAAAAACACCAAGAACAGCAACAAGTCCTTGCCTGCCGCTCCGGTGAATCGACCGCGCAGCAAGCGTAACAGTTCGCCGCGGTTCATCGCCCAGGAAAGTTTAGGGTGTAAGTATTACTTCTTCTCCACGTTGGCCACGGCGGGGTCGTTGGCAGCCTCAGCCGAGGGGTAGACGCTCTCCTTCGACACCTTCACCTTGATGTTGTTGCCAAGGTCGACCACGAAGTGGTTGTCCTTCACCGAGTCAACCTTGCCGTGCAAGCCGCCTGCGGTTATCACGCGGTCACCCGACTTGAGGCCCTCGCGGAACTTCTTGATCTCGTTTTGGCGCTTCTTCTGGGGACGGATCATCATGAAATAGAAGATCGCGATGAGGATCACAATCATGAAGATGCTGCTCAGGCCCGACCCGCCCTGAGCCGCCTGCAATATAATCAAATTAGAAATCATGATTAAATAATAGCTATTATGTTTTTCGAGTTAAAATGCTTTTTCGAGCCACAAAGGTACATAAAAAAAGCGATTTTTTTACGCCCGGAGAATAATAAAGTCAA
>JAJBVP010000086.1 GCA_020859755.1 Bacteroidales bacterium
GGCGACGCAACGCCGCCACCAGCGACGGATGCAACGGCACGCAATAAATCACCACCGTGATAAACGCCCACGTATCCATGGGAACCAACCCCCAATACCCCCCCCACGACTCTCTTGCCCACACGCTACCCACCACTATCCCCAGCGCCAGCAACGCCACGGCCGCCATTAACAAACAAGGAACGTGGGCGCCCCGCCCGCGACATCCAAAAACGGGCGAGGGCACCCGTTCTCCTTGCTTGCTAATACCATCCTCCGGCCCGCGACATAAATTTACTGCCGCCATTATCCCCAGCACCAAAAACAGCGTATAGCTTATCATAATCACCGACACATGCAGGCTGAGCCACGGGCTGTTCAACACCGGCATCAACTGGCTCACAGCTATCGACGAGCCGCTCATCGACCCCACAAGCATAAACAACCCCGCGGCCAGTACACCCACGCCTCTCATCACCCCCTCGCGGGCCACAACGGCCATCAACAGCGCCACCCATGCCGCCAGCTCCATCGTCTCAAAGCCATTCGACAGCGGCACATGCCCGCTCAGCCACCAACGCATCCCCAGCATCCCCGTCACATAAACCAGCAGCATAATCGCCGCGATTCGGTCAACACCGGGGCCACCGTGCGTCGCGATTCCATCGCGGCGTCCCATGATTATCCCCGCAAGCCCCAGGAGAATGACAGCCACAGCCACCCAGCGATTCCCCGCCAGCCGCCGATACCACCGTTCGGCTTCCAGGCGCCCGCGGGACGGCACCGCCACCCCGCTCTTGAGCTGATATTTCTCGATTTTGCCCAGGATTTCAGCCGCCCGGGCCTCGTCGCCACGAATCAGGCACTCGTTGACAAGCCCCAGCGACTTGCGCACGAATAGCCACTCGTCGGTGGCCATGTCCATGGGTAATTCGCGCGACACGGGCGAGTACCAGCGGTCCTCAACCGGGAAAATGCGCAACGCCTCGCTCGAGTACATCAGCCTGTTGAACAAGGTCTTGCCCTCACCCTCCACCTTCATGTCCCTGGCCATCACATCCACAGTCGTCACCCTATCGCCCCAATACACCGGCAACCCCCTCAGCGCGCTTTCAAAATCCCCCGCCTGAGCAGCAAAAGAAGAGAGAATCGCCAAGAGGAGAATCGCCTTGCGAATTGGCAAACACGGAGCGTGGACGCTCTCGCCCTCGACATCCATTAACGGGCGGGGGCGCCCGTTCTCCTTGTTTGTTAATGATCGCCTTGCGAGCCCCCATGCAAGGGCGATCAGCCCCAGCGCGTAGCCCGTGAATACCAGCGGCTCGCCGATTGGGTCGCGGCGCCACAGGAGGGTGACGTCGCCGGTCTCGGGGGTGTAGGAGTGGAGGGTGTAGACCTTGGCGCCCACTTTCACGGCCTGGTTGACGGCGATGACGACGGTATCGGTGCCGAAGGCGACCGTGGCGCGGTAGTCGCGTGCGGCCTCGCTCCCTGCGTACTTGGGGATCTCAAAATCGACAAGCTGAGGTGTCGGGCTGAGGGGAGCCCGACATATTTCCACTTCGCCCTCCTCCCCAAATGCCCAGGTGGCGACCGCCCCAAGGGCGATCACCACCAGCGCAATATGCAACAGGGCCACATGGGGCCTACGCAATCCTTTAAAGCTCACCATCAGATTGCGTCAATAAATTTAACAACAGCGTCACGATCGGCCTTCGACAACTGCCGGAAGTTCTCAACCGATTGGCGGGCGTCGCTCGTCGACGCCCCGTGCCACATGATCGCCTCGATCACATTGCGGGCGCGGCAGTCGTGCAGGCGGTCGCTATGGCCGGCGCAAATCTGCGACAACCCGCGTCCCCACAGCGGTGTGGTGCGGCACCAGCCCGTGCGGATATCGTTCTTCATCTCCAGGCGATGCTGCACAAGGTCGGTATACGGCCAGATCTTCTGATGCGGGTAGCGGGGTAGGCGAGAGTCTCCGTCGGCGAAGAATCCATTCGGGTCGGTGAACACGTCATCACCCGTGGTCCACGAGGGGCGGTGACACGTGGCGCATCCGATCTCGGTGAACAGCGTCTTGCCACGCTGCACGTCCTCGTTGTCGAGATCGCGCGCGGCCGGGACGGCCAATCCGCGGTGCCACACCATAAAGTCCACGTAATCCTCATCGGTCATCTCGGCGGGTAGCTCCTTGTTCATCAGGTAGTTGTAGATATCGGTAGCAGGGTCGCCAGTGATGTTCCAATCGGGGAAATAGGAGTAGAACTGAGCCTGCACCTCCGGGTCGGCGGCCGCCGTCTGGGCATACACCTCGGTCATGTAGTGGTATCGGCGGTCGGAGCGCGTCACGTTGGTGATATTCCAGATAGCGTTGGCGCCGGCGGCGTCCTGAAGCGGTCCGCGGGTCAGCGCGTAGGTGAAGCGCAGGGGATGCCCAGTGGTGGAATAGGTTTTCACCCACTCGCCACCGGCGAAGATCGACGGGTTGATACGAGCCCCATACTGCTCCTCGAGGGCGTACTGTGCCTTGAGATCGGCATCGTCAATGGCGTCGAGCAGACCCGTGCCGTAGATGCCGATGGTCGACTCCAGCCTTACCACCACGTTCTCGTAGGGCACATCCACGCCGTTGATCTGCAGCGGCACGTAGTAGGCCTCCTTGGGGATTTTCACCTCGGGGTAAATCAGCGAGTAGGTCTCCCCGTCGGGGAAGGTGTTGCCCCACTCATCCACGTACGGCAGCCACGAGATGGTGATCTGCTCCTCGTCGATCGGGGCTTTGAACGGCGCCACGGCTTTGGTTTGGGGCATACCCGTGAGAGTGGAGATATAGGTGTCCGTGTTGTCGGTCACAACCAGCAGGTAACCGTTGCCCCAGTCGCCCGCGCGGTAGCGCTCCATGCGCTTGCCGTGGCCGTAACCGGGGTGACACGCGATACACGACGAGCGGATATACAACGGTCCAAGGCCGTTGAACGGCTTGGTCGACTGGTTGTAGGTGCGCTCAAAAAAGTACTCACCGTATTTGAAACGATCCACCAGGCCCATCTGCTCAACAGCGGGTGTGGGGTCTTCATAGGCCGAGGCCGACGCGTTGAACGTCGTGCCCAGCTTGCCACCAGTGTACCACTCTTCGCTCAGCTCCTCCTCGCCCGAATCCGGGGTGTCGCTCTTGGGGTCGCTATCCGAGCACCCTGCCAAGATTAGCGCCGCGGCTGGAATGATATATAGAATTCTTTTCATAATATTTATTTTTGTGAAAATCGAGATTCCCGAAATTCTCGAGATTCCCGGGATTCCCGGGATTCCCGGGATTCCTGGGGAATTCCGGTTTAATAGTATTATTTAGCGAGTGCTTGCTTTACCTCGGTAAGCACGTCCACCAGATTGGAGCATGCCGTCATGGCATCCGCTGCCGAGGAGTCGCGATAGTTCAACACGAAGGGTGCCGCCATCGTCGAGATTTTCGACATCGCGGTGTTGATGGCAGTGACGCAACGGGCATCCAGGTCGCTATCCTTGGATTTCATGTAGGCATGCAGCGACAGCGACTCGTTGCGCTTGCCGTCGATACCTCCCATGTAGGCGTTGTAGATCGACACCATGTTGTCGTAGAAGTCGGTGATCGACTTGTGGGAGTAAGGCGACTCGATGTAGTTGACATCCTCGCCGGTGTGGGGCTTGCCGATCTTCTGAAGGCCCACCTCGTCGGCGATGTCGATGCAACCGTCAACGATGCCCTGCATGGCGTCGGTCCAAGAACGATAGGACGAACCAGCCTGTCCGGCGTTCAGCATGTTCTCGCTGTAGCTTACGCCCGAGCCGCTCACAGTGCATGGCCACTCAAGGTCCTCAATCTTCTCGGCGCGTTCCTCGGCCACGTTGTCGGCCCCGGCCCAGGAGATCTCGAGCTGGTAGCACTTGTTGCGCAGGTCACCGGCCACGGCGATGGCGTAGGTGAGCTCGTTGGCCGGGATCGACGACACCGACTTAGGCTGTCCGTCGGCGAAAATAATGTACTCAATGCCATGGAAGCCAAGCAATTCCGGGCCAAGCTTGTTGCCTGCCCACTCATCGGCGTCGTCGGCCTCCATCGAGGCGATGTGGGAAGCGTTGTTGAGCTCCGACTTCAGGCCGTCAACGTCGAGAGGCCAAGTGTCGATGTGGGGGTCGATACCGAAATCGTTGGCGGGGCCAAAGAGGAATGCCTCGCTCTTCTCCCACCAAGCGCGGGCTTCGAGGAACACCTCGCAAGCGGCCTGCAGGTTGGCGTCGGTGGGATTGGCTTTCACTTTCTTGAGGGCCTCAACCAGCTCTTCGGCGTTGTCGGCGAGGTTGCTGTAGGTGGGAATCACTGTAGAGCTGAGGTACTGGGTGGCGATGGCTTTCATCGTGGCTTCGGTGTCGGTCGACGAGCTGGGGTCGTCGCTCGTGCTGTCGCTGCCGGAGCAGGAGGTGAGCGCCATGAGGGCTGCCGCTGCTAAAAGGGGATACTTAAGAAATTTCATTTTATTAAAGTTTTGAGAAATTACTAGGTTTTAAGGAGATAGAAGTTGTCAAATGGTAATCTTGGGTTAACGGATAGGCTTGGAGTGAATTTCTTCTAACTCCTTAAAACCTACCATTCCCTTAAAACTCCTTATAGGAACTTCGCGCAATACGCCACGCCCAGGGATATGGAGGGCTCGTTGTTGTAGGCCGATTTGAGGAAGCGCTCCGAGAATTCGGCCTTAACCACGATCTGCGGCATGGGCATGTAGTTGAATCCCACTGCGATACGGTGACGGTTGGTCCAGTCGTAGGTCGGGGCGTCGTCGACGGGGATGTAGGCGTCGTAATACTCGTAACGACCGAAGAGATAGAGATTTTGCTTCAACTGGGGAGCCCACCAGCGCAGGAGGTCGTAGCCGGCCTCGAGGGCGCAGGCCGTGGCGGCCTTACCCACGTGTGTGCGCTTGTAGGGAGTGGATTTCGACAGGTTGCGGTTGTACTCCGAGATCTGCTCGGCGTCGCCCAGGTGACCGTAGTCGGCGTTGCCACGCACGATCCATCCGTAACCCTTGTAGCGGAAGTCGAAGGAGCCGATGAACAGCCGTCCCTTCACGCCCTTGTACTTCCCCTCGTCGGCCATCCAGGTGTTGTTGAAAGTGTGCCCATAGTATCCGCTCAGGCTCAGTGTCAAGCCTTTAACGGAGTAATTGTCGATACGGAAGGCGCCAGCGTAATTGTTGGCCGGGGTGAACTCAAAGGGGCTGCTCGAGGCGTTCTTCACCCACTCGTCCTTGGAGAAGAAACACGAGTTGAGTGCCGGGAGGAACATCACTTCGTAGCGCCAGTCGCCCGCGCGGCCCCACAACTCGATGCCGGTTTCGTGCCATGCGCAAGGCAGGATTTGGCTCTCGCCCTCGGGACGGTAAACGGTGAAAAATTCGGTGGGGAGGTGATGGGCGTTGGTGGCACCGACGGGCACTACCTGCTCGCCCACTCGCAAGTTCAACCATTTTTTGAAAGATTTCTGCAACCAGAACTGCTCGAGGGCTACCTCGCCGCCGCGCTCGATCTCGCTCTCGTATTCGCCCACCTCCTCTTGCTCCAATTCCACGGCCGACTCTGTGCCTCCGTGCTCGAATTCGATCTCCGAGCCAAACGACCAGCCCTTGCCGAAGTCGTATCCGATCATGATCACAACATGCGGCAGATCGAAGCGGCCGTGGCTCTTGGCGTCCTTGTAATCGGAGGCGTGGGAGTAACGGTTGACGTTGTCGCTGTAGAAATTGCGGGTGAACGCAGCCTCGCCGTAACCGCCGAAGCTAAGGCGGGAGAGGGCGTCGATAAGTTTGGTGGCCTTCTCGGCTTGCGCGCCGGTCAACGCTGGCAATGCATTGGGGCTGTTGGCGTCGACCTGGAGCGCATTGTCGCTGCGGGTCATAATCGAGTCAACCGACTGAGCGTTAGCGGTTAAACCCATCACCGCTGACACCACCAAGCTCCTTGAAATCTTTCCTATTGTCATAGCTATTTTTACTTTTTCCACTCGCGAAATTACCCCTCCCATTTGACACCCAAAATACCCAAAATTTAGCATAATTTGCCATAAATTTAACCAACAAAATTTAACACAATTAAATAATACGCTGATTTGCAAACCATTAAAAAATACCCAATTTTAAGTATAAACGTATGCGGAGCCCGGGGAGTGCCGGCTCTTGGACGGCCCTCGCCAGGCGAGGAACTCGTGCACAATATTCCCTCTACCCTTAACGTTATTTAATAAAAACATGCCCCCGATGAACATAACCTTCATAATACCACCCCAACTCGACGACCTAAAGCCCGCGGAACGTACCGCCGGCTGCACCAGAATGGTCTACCAGGCCCCGAATATCTACGAGTTGCAGGTGGTGGCCGTGCTCGAGGAAGCCGGCTACAAGGTGAACTACCACGACTTCGTTTACACCCAGAAACGGTTGCCGCAATTCCTTGACTTTCTGCGCAATGACCGCTCCGACGTGTACTTTATATGGACCGTCAACCTCTCCATCGACAACGACCTGGAGTGTATCCGCCACATCCTCGAGCTACGTCCCGAGGCAAAGGTGGTGCTGCTGGGGCCTGGGCCTACCTATTTCACGGCCAAGTGTTTGCCGAGCGACAACGTGATGATCGTGCGCGGCGAGCCTGAGATGACGGCTCTCGAACTTGTGAAAACACTGGAAAGCGGAGGCGACCTCACTTCCGTTAAAGGATTAAGTTTTAAGGATAAAGGACGGATGGTGAACAACCCCAGCCGAGAGCCGATGCCCGACATCAACGTCCTCCCCTTCCCGGCTCGCCACCATATCGCCCACCAGGAGTACCACAATCCCAAACTCAAACTCACCCCCTACACCACGATGGTGACGTCGCGCAACTGCCCCTACCGGTGCATCTATTGCGTGCCGTCCTCGCTGACGTTCGCCCGCGAGATAGAGTACCGCAAGGACCACGGCCGCAAGCCGCCGATCACCAAGCGCTCAGTGGAGAAGGTCGCCGAGGAGATCGACCTGCTTGCCTCTCAGGGCGTTAAGGCCATCGGTTTCATGGACGACAATTTCATTTGGAATCTCGAGCGCACCCTAGCCATCGGCGAGGCCCTCAAGCGTCACGGCATCGTGTGGGGTTGTCAAGCCCGCTGCGACGCCATCACCGACGAAGTGGCCCGGGTATTGGCCGACACCGGTTGCCTATACGTCGACCTCGGCGTGGAATCATTTGACGACGAGATCCTTAAGTACATAAAAAAGCAGGAAACCAAGGAGCAAATCTACGCCGCTATCGCCCACCTGAAGCGCCACAAGGTGCCAGTGAAATTGAACGTACTCATCGGCTGCGCGCCCATGGAAACCCGCGAGACCGTGCGCAACACCCTCCGCGAGGCAAAAAAGCTGAAGGTCGACCAGGTGATGTTCAACATCGTGTCGCCCTTCCCCGGCACCGAGTACTACAAATTGTGCAAGGAGAACGGCTGGCTCGCGACGCCCGATTACGTGCCCACCGACGTCCAGCGCGAGTCGATACTCAAGCTTCCCAACCTCAGCGCCGAGGAGATGGAGCGCCTGCTCTTCCGCAACAACCTCAGTTTCTTCCTGCGCCCCCGCTTCGTGTTCTCGCAAATCAGGAAATTCCGCTCGGTGGGCGAATTTTTATACGCTCTGAAATCATTGAAAATCAAGCTTTTCGGATAATATGAACCCGCCAAAGTTGTCGATCGTCATCCTCAACCACAACGAGGGAGCCGTCACCGGCTCGTGCCTGCAGGCGCTGTCCCCGCTGGTCGACAACTCCACGGCCGAGGTTATCGTGGTCGACAACGGTTCGGCCAACGACGAGGGTCACGTCCTTGCCGAGCAATTCCCCTGGGTGACAATGATTTACAACGCTGAAAACCGTGGTGTAGCGGCCGCCCGCAACCAAGGGCTCGCAATCGCCCGGGGCTCCTACGCCTTGATTCTCGACAACGACACCCTACCCGTCACCGAAGCCATTCTGGCAGTCCTGCAACACCTCGAAAACCACCCCGACGTGGGTGTCGCCGCTTGCCTGCTTGCCGACCGCCAAGGCACCCTCCACAATTGCCGCCAATACCCAGGTATCAAGCACAAAATCAGCAACTTACTCCACCCCTCCCGCAAGGAATTCAACCCACAAGCCGACACCCTACTGGAAGCCCCTCGCGATTTCGACTACCTGATGGGCGCGTTCCAGATGTTCCCCATGGACCTCTACCGCCAGCTCGGACCCCTCGACGAAAGCATCTTCTACGGGCCCGAGGATTGCGACTGGTGCCTAAAAGTAATGGCGGCTGGCAGGCGCATCGTGTGCCTTACCAGCCACCAGATTACTCACTTTTGGCAGCGTTCCACCAATCGGCGCCTGTTCTCGCGCCTAAGCTGGCTCCACGCCAAGGGCCTGCTCCACTTCTACCGCACCCACCACCGCTGGCTATAGCCACGCAACTTTTTAGCTACCAAAATTTTTTTAGCCACCAATTTTATGGGCTTTTCGTGGCTAAAAACCCATAATTTCGTGGTTAGTTGGCGGGGGTGAGGGTGATGCCCACCGGGAGGGACTCACGGTTGGCGCGATTCAGTCCCGTGACGATCCATTGCCCGCTCTTATCCTTGGGCAGAGTGTAAGACGGCGTCATCGTCACCGCGCGGATGTTCTTCGGATCCTTGATCGCCTCAAGCATGTCGATCCCCTCGGGAGCGTAGTACACTACCCATTTCACCACATCCTCGGTTTTCCCCTGCGGCTCGTTAGTCCCCCAGGAGATAGCCTTGCCGTTAAACTCCACGTAAGGCACCTGCGGAGCCACCTCCGTGGTCATCCACTCGTAAGCCGGCACAAGCGCGATGGTCGACTGCAAGTCGACAGCCAGCGAGTCGGCCACGCCCCCCGAATTCCGGGTAATCGAGTATCCGGGCCACCAGCAATTACCCTGAATAGTAGGATATTGGCGCATCATGTTCACAGCCTGGCGCAACTGGGTGGGCTCGCCCGAGCCATCGGTGGCCGCTACTCTCATGCGCTTCTCCACGTCCTGCCCCACGTACATGTGGCGTCCGTTGGCGTGCTCGGCCCACCAAGGAACAAGCACCTGGTAATCAGCGCGGTTGTGCCCGATTTCCCAGTACATTTGAGGGAGCATATAGTCAACCCAGCCCTTCTCGGTCCACAGCAGCACGTCGGCGTACAGGTCGTCGTAATTCTGCAGCGCCTTGGTGTCGGAGCCTTCGGGATAAGCGGCCGATTTGTTGCGGAACACGCCAAACGGGCTGATGCCGAATCTTACCCACGGCTTCTTCTCAATGAGCTTGTTGTGAATCCCCTCGATCAACAGGTCCACGTTTTCACGGCGCCAGTCGTCAAGCTTTTTCCCGTTGCCGTATTTAGCGTAGGAAGCGTCGTCGGGGAAGGCCTTACCCGCCACGGGATAGGGGTAAAAATAGTCGTCCATGTGAATGGCGTCCACCTCATAGCGCGTGATGATGTCGTCGACCACCGAGATGATAAACTCGCGATTCTCAGGAAGTCCCGGATCGAAGTACAGCTTACTGTCGTAGGTCAAGAATCTCTCGGGATACTTGTGATAGATATGGCCCTTGGGAAGCTTTTGGCCAGCCTTGGTGGTCACCCGGTAGGGGTTGAGCCACGCGTGCAGCTCCATGCCGCGGGCGTGGCACTCGTCGATCATAAACTGCAGAGGGTCCCACACGGGCGAGGGAGCCTTGCCAGCCGTTCCACTCAGAAACTGGCTCCACGGCTCCAGATCGGAGGGATAGAACGCGTCGGCCGAGGGTCGCACCTGGAAAACTACAGCGTTACAGCCGGCATTCTGCAGGCGGTCGAGCTGGTCAATAAGATAGGCTTTGTTCTCATCGGTGGTTTGTTGGGCGTATTGGCCCTGGTGTACGGTGTGGAGCCACGCTCCGCGAAATTCCTCTTTGGGATTTCCTGCCCAGGCGCTCAAGCACATAACGGCGGCCGAGGCCAATAGGGTCGTAAGTCGCTTCATGATTTTAGCTTGTAATGTATTTTAGGTTAGGGTTGATTCTGGGATTTCCGGGATTTCCGATTAATTTACGCGAAGGTAGTGATTTTTTTGGAGATAAAAGGGATAATCAGTAACTTCGCGGGGTAAATTCTGAAGATATTGTTATGAAAGAGCTCGATTGGGCCAACCTCGCGTTTGGCTATCTCCCCACCGACTACAACGTGCGTTGCTACTTCCGCGACGGCAAGTGGGGACCGGTGGAAGCTACCACCTCCGACACCATCAACATCCACATGGCCGCAACTTCCCTCCACTACGGCCAGGAAATCTTCGAAGGCTTGAAGGCTTTCCGGGGAAAGGACGGCAAAATCCGCATCTTCCGCCTCGACGAGAACGCCCACCGCATCCAAGAAAGCGCCAAGGGAATCCTCATGGAGCCCGTCCCCGAGGAGATCTTCCGAGAGGCTGTCATCAAGGCCGTGAAGATGAACGAGAGATTCGTGCCCCCATACGGCTCCGGAGCCTCCCTCTACATCCGTCCCCTTGAGCTAGGCATGTCGGCCCAGGTAGGCGTCAAGCCATCCACCGAGTACCTCTTCATGGTGCTCGTAACCCCCGTCGGCCCCTACTTCAAGGAAGGATTCCGTCCCACCAACATCTGCATTATGCGCGACTACGACCGCGTCGCCCCCAAGGGCACCGGCCGCTGGAAAGTAGGCGGTAACTACGCCGCGTCACTCATGGCCGGCGAACACGCCCACGACCTTGGTTACTCCGCTGTCCTCTACCTCGACCCCCGAGAAAAAAAATACCTCGACGAGTGCGGCCCCGCCAACTTCTTCGCCATCAAGGACGGTAAGTACATCACCCCCGCCTCCGAGTCGATCCTCCCCTCGATCACCAACAAGAGCCTACAGCAGATCGCCCGCGATATGGGTATCGAGGTTGAAAGCCGCCATATCCCACTCGAGGAGCTCAGCGAGATCCAAGAGGCTGCCGCTTGCGGCACCGCCGCCGTCGCATCCCCAGTCGCCGAGATCCACGACCTCGACACCGGCAAGAAATACGTCGTGTCGCCCGACGGCGAGCCTGGACCCATCACTACCGAGCTCTACAACCGCCTCCGCGCAATCCAGCTCGGTGAGGCCGACGACATCCACGGCTGGAACACCATCGTAGAGTAACTATTTTCTATTAGTTATACCTTATACGATATCAGTTATACGTTACTCGATATGACCCCCAATCAACTGATTGACCAATATTATCCCGCTGGCACAAAACGGCGGGATATTTATTTAAAGCACTGCCGGCAAGTCGCCGGCAAGGCCCTCGCGATCATGCGCCAAAAAAGCCTTGACCTCGACCCCAGAGAGGTGGAAGAGGCCGCCATGCTTCACGACATCGGCATATTCCTCACCGACGCCCCCGGAATCGACTGCCACGGCCAAGAGCATTACCTGCGACACGGCCTGCTGGGAGCCAAACTCCTGCGCGACAACCACTTTCCCGAGATTTACGCCTCCGTCGCCGAGCGCCACACCGGCGCCGGATTGACAGCCGACGAGGCCGCCGCCCTCGGCCTCCCCCAGGTTGACCTCTGCCCCCATTCCCTCCTCGAGCGACTAATCTGCTACGCCGACAAATTCTACTCCAAAAGCGGCACAATGGAAGAAAAGCCCCTCGAACGCGTGCGCGCCTCAATGGCCCGTTTCTCCCCCTCAACCCTCGACCGCTTCGAGTCGCTCCACCGCGAATTCTCCTAATTCCAAAAAATTTGCTACCTTTGTGCCAGTAAGGAATAACTGACCATGGAGCAAAATCTCGACCAATTGGTTAAAGAGCTAAGCAAATTACCCAAGGAAACCCCTGGGGTGGAATTTAAACGCAATAACTGCGACCCGCAGATGATAGGGAGGGATATTAGTGCTTTAGCCAATTCCGCCACATTATTGGATAAATCTCATGCCTACATGATATGGGGTGTGGACGACCAAACGCACGATATCCTTGGGACCACAGTTAACCTATCGTTAGAGAAAAAGGGCAATCAAGAATTGGAAAATTGGTTGCACTCCCTACTATCCAACAATGCTCAATTTGAGTTGCATCATTTCCAAATTGAAGGCAAAGAAATAGATTTATTGGTAATCGAACGAGCTCAGTTATTCCCTGTGTCGTTCGAGAAAGTAGATTATATACGCGTTGGAAGTTATACTAAGCCACTTCACGACCACAAATCCATCGAATCCCGCCTATGGGTAAAATTGCATAATAATAAATTTGAAAACGAAATTGCCTTGCAGGATGTAAATCCAACTGTAATTTTCAATCTATTGAGAATTGACCTCTATTTTGACATGCTCCATATTCCTCAGCCAAGCGACATGGAAGCTACTTTGCATTATCTTAAAGAAGATAGAATAGTGCTTTTGCAAGATAATGGTTTATATTCCATAACTAATTTGGGAGTGATTCTTTTCGCCAAAAATTTAGATAAGTTCCCACATTTATCACGCAAAGCATTAAGGATGGTTAAATATGAGGGCCTAAATAAATATACAATTGAGAAAGAATTCTTGATGAATGAAGGATATGCAGTGGGGTTTGAGCAAGCCGTGCAAATGTTGAGCATGATGCTCCCAAGCAAGGAAGAAGTCAACTCACCTTTGCTGAAACTAACGGAACTCTTCCCTATTCCCGCTATACGTGAAGCCGTGGCTAATGCTCTAATTCATCAAGACTTCTTGGTAACAGGAGCCGGGCCAGTAATAGAAATCTTCGCCAACCGAGTTGAGATTACCAATCCCGGAGAACCCTTAGTGGATATTTATCGCATCATTGATAATCCTCCCAAATCGCGTAATGAAAAATTAGCTTCCCTTATGAGGCGTTTGGACATGTGCGAGGAATTAGGCCGAGGATGGGACCGTATGGTCATTTCTTGTGAACTACAGCAATCCCCAGCTCCTCGCATAGTCGTATATGAGGAATCAACGAAAGTAGTGGTATTTGCTAAACTTGAGTATAACAACATGCCTTTAGAAGATAAATTATGGTCACTTTATCTTCATGCCTGTGTTATGTTCGTTCAAGGAAACGCAGTTTCCAACTCAACCGTGCGAAAACGGTTCGGATTGAAAGAAAGTTCGGCTGCCGTGGCTTCTCGATTGATAAAACAGGCTGTTGAAAAAGGGATTATCAAACCTGTTGATATCGAAGCCTCTCAAAAACACATCAAATATATTCCCGCTTGGAGCTAATTTTTATTTGACGGTTATTTGACAATTTCAGGTCAAATAACTTTCCAGCCCAAAATATATATTGATTATCAACGCATTAGGAGAATATTCTTATTTAGTGGTTATTTGACGGCTATTTGACAAACCTCCTGTTTTTAACTTGTTTTTAGTTATGAGTAGAAAAAAACCGATATTTGGGTCGTGGATTGTGCCGGTGGCTGTGGTCGCCGTCATCGTATGGCTCGCCATGCGCGCTTGGGCAAGCAACTCTACCAGCCAAGCACCGGAACAGCAACTCCAAGGCGACTTCGAAAAAGTCATTACCGCCCCGGGCCTCCCCGAGCAAATCATCAACTACAAGGGAATGACCGTATCCTTCAACGCCTCAACCCACAACCCCAACTGGGTAGCTTGGGAACTCACCCGTGACGAGGCCGCGGGCGAAGAACCCCGATCCAACAAATTTCACGCCGACCCTGACGTCCACGGCTGCGCCACACCCGACGACTACCGTAACTCGGGCTTCGACCGCGGGCACATGGCCCCCGCCGGCGATATGAAATGGAGCCAAAAAGCTATGGAAGAGTCGTTTACAATGACCAACATCTGCCCACAAGCCAAGGCACTCAACACCGGGGCCTGGAAAAAACTCGAAGAAAAATGCCGCCTATGGGCCGACCGCGACTCAGCCCTCGTCATCGTCTGCGGCCCCGTCCCAGGCGATCCCGTCGACTTATATATCGGCACCTCACAAGTGGTTGTGCCTCAGCGTTTTTTCAAAGTCATCTTAGCCCCCTACGCCAACCCACCCCGAGGCATCGGCTTCATCATGCCCAATGAGCGCGTCGAGGGCGGCATGCAGCGTGCGGCCGTCAGCATCGACGAAGTTGAGCGCGTCACCGGACACGACTTCTTCTCCGCCCTACCCGACTCCATCGAGAACGTCATCGAGGCCCAATGCAACTTCAACCTATGGAGCACACTCAAGTAAACGACACTATCTGCGCCATCTCCACCGCCCCTGGAGTCGGAGGCATCGCCGTGGCTCGCGTGAGCGGGCCCCAGTCATTGGCATGCGTCTCCAAGATATGGAAAGGGGCTGATTTACACAAAGTTAAAAGCCACTCCGCCCACCTGGGCGACATCCTCGACTCCGATGGCGCCACCCTCGACCAAGCCATCGTCACTGTCTTCCGCGCGCCACGCAGCTTCACCGGAGAGGACACCGTCGAAATCTCAGTACACGGCTCCCAATACGTTCAACGTCAGCTCATTAAACGCCTTGCCGAGGCAGGAGCCCGCCTCGCCGACCCCGGCGAATTCACCCGCTGGGCATTCGCCTCCGGCCGTTTCGACCTCGCCGAAGCCGAGGCTGTAGCCGACCTAATCGCCGCCCGGTCACGTTCGGCCCACCGCCTTGCAATGAGCCAAATGCGAGGCCAACTCACTCAACGACTCGACCAACTACGCGACCAACTAATCGAGCTGGCCTCTCTCCTCGAATTAGAACTCGACTTCTCCGAGGAAGACGTCGAATTCGCCTCCCGCTCTCGCCTCGCCCTCCTCGCCAACGACACTATCGCCGAAGTCGAGCACCTGCTCGCCACATTCACCACCGGTCAAGCCATCAAGGACGGAATCCCCGTGGCCATCGTCGGAGCTACCAACGCCGGAAAATCAACACTCCTCAACCGCCTCGTCGGCGACGACCGAGCTATCGTGAGCGACATCCACGGCACAACACGCGACACCGTCGAGGACACCCTCGAAATCCACGGCTCACTCTACCGACTCATTGACACCGCCGGAATCCGCCAAACCAACGACCCCATCGAGGCCCTCGGCATCCAGCGCTCACGCCAAGCCGTCGCACGCGCACGAGTCGTAATCGCCCTCCTCGACGCCACCCTACCCCTCGCC
>JAJBVP010000210.1:0-1059 GCA_020859755.1 Bacteroidales bacterium
TTTCTCTGCTGCTTGAACCATGTGGTCTTCGGCTTTGCTCTCTTCTCTCCGCTGGAGATGTTGCGTATCACGGCTATGTTCTCCGCCGATTCGCGGATTTTGTCAATCGCTATCTTGCGGTACATCCGCTCGGCGGTGGTCTGGCAGTCCATCAGCTCGATGGCCTTCTCCACCTCCGCCAATTGCTTTGCCACGAAGTCAATCTGCACTGTGTTCATCGTCGTTTCTGTGGGTTATAGTCCATTTGTAGGCTGCCAATAGCAGGAGTATCATCGCCACGATGGCGAGGATTACAAGGAGTATGAATGCTGATGTCAGGCTCATGGGATTATCAGGTTTTTAAGTCGGTTTTTCTTTTCTTCGAGTATGATTTGCTTTTCCCTTTCGATGACCTTTGGCACAAGGAAATAAGCCTTGTTTCGCATCGCCTTTATTCCGTCGAGCAATTGCTTCGACGGGGCAGTGCAGTAGCCTTTCTCCGACACGGATCTGAGCGTCTTTTTCAAGTCCTCAATCGGCTTTAGGCTCATCGTCGAGATGTGGCAGCCCATCGCCTTTGACGCTTTGGCGGAGGCTTGGCGGTCGTATTCATAAGCCTCCCTAAGCAGTTCGGCGGCCATCGTCACGTAGGCGCAGAGCGCAGGGTCTTTCTTTGAGCGGTTCTTCGCATCCTCCCTGCCTTTGAGTTCGGTCAGGAATTGGTCGGTGAGGGTGGCCGCATCGAACATCTGGATATAGGCGTTGTAAGCGTCAGCCGCCTCCTGCGAGCCTAATCTGCACCCCAAGAGATTGATGTAGTCCTCGACGTATTTTCTAAGGCTCATCATCTCCTTCTTGCAGTCCCAGGTCTTGACCTCCTTTGCCCTTTGGTAGGCTTTCATAGCGCAGTCGCACGCCATGGCGAACAGGCACTGGGGGACAAACGTGAATCTTACCGCATCTTCCGCTCCGATGCAAGCCGCAAGGTCGTCTCGGCACAGTTCCCTTGACTTCCGCACTTGGTAGTCGGTAAAGACTTTCTTGTAGTCAGGCAGCGAGTTGTACTGCCTTATGTCTGCT
>JAJBVP010000210.1:1159-2944 GCA_020859755.1 Bacteroidales bacterium
ATTGTTTCAATCATTGTCTTTGTCTTTTAGCGTGCGTATGTAAAATTCGCAGCAAATGCGCCCTTGGATAGGAGGAAAAGTGAAATAGGGGGCTATCTGGGGGTCGTATGCGGATTGCATCAATAGGTGCATCTTGTATCTCAGGCAGTCTTTGCACGATGGGTCGAGCCTGCCAAATTCTATGCTGCCAGTGCAGCAGGTAAAGTCAGTGTTCATTTTCTTTTCGTTTGTGTTGGCTGGCTTAACTCTTTCACGTCTTTTCTGAGCCAATGGATTAGCATGTAGATAAAAATGACGCGGAGGGCAAAGCCTGTGAATAAAATCATTTTCGTTTCACGTATTTCCGTTTGAATTTGCTTTTGTAGTTGGGGCATCCGCTCGAATCGGCTTGGGGATATTTGAATACCCACACCCTGCGCTTGGTGTCCATGGGTATCAGCCTTTGGCAGGTCTCGCACTGCATTCTTCCGTTGCCGTAGCAGTATGCGTATGGGTCGCTGATGCCGAGTATGGGGTCATAGTAAGGCTCAGCCATCTTCCTTGCTTTTGTCCCATTCGTTGTCGTACTCGCTTTCCTCGGCGTTAAAGGTGATTCTCGCAAAGCACGTTCCGTCATCGCAGTGCATGGCGTAGGCGGTCAGTCCTCCGCAGGAAGAATGCCCTCCGTCTCTGATTGCCTCCACAAGGAGCCGCCTTGCGCTTCGGTAGATTTCGATTTCCGTGGGGGTGCGAGTGATTTCATCGCCGTTTTCATCGGTGACTGACCATTTCCATTTCAGGAACTTCATCACTCGGCGGACTTTGTAGCAGTTGAAATCCTCCAAGGCTTTGTCTGCGAGATTCTGTATTTCTATTTCTGTCATTCGTGTATCCTTTCTTTGGTTTCGATGTGTATGAAAATTCCGAATGTCAGCCAAAAGATTCTGATGTTCACCCAATGGAGGAATCTGCCGACGCTGACAGACGGGAGTATGTCGAACTCCCAATTGCGGGCTGTCCTGAATTGGCTGTATGCGTCAATGTCGATTTTCATTCTTCAATCGTTTCAATGGTTAGTTTCACTCTCTTGTTATGGAATCCGCTCAGTTGCTTGTCTTTGTTATCGAAGTCGAGCCACCCTCGGTAGAGTTGGTCAACAAAGGAGGCTGGCTTTTCAAAGAAATGCAGTTCCACTCTCTGAAATGGAGCATTGTTGACCTTTGCGGTCGCTGTGATTACTCGTTTCATTTCTGTTTCTTTATTTTGCCCCAGTATCCGCATCGCATCACTGAGGGGAAGGACACCGCCACGTAGCGGGTCTCAGCCATTCTGCAACGCCCCTCTTGGTCGTAGTGGACGCAGTTCTTGCAGCACTTGTAGGGTTTCATGATTTCTCTCTCGATAGTTTGCTGATGTTTTGTCCTCGGAAGTGGATTTGGTAGACTGGCGGGTCGCTCTCTTTGTAGATGCCAGCGTAATAGCGCGTCTTTCGCTCTCTGTCGGCTCTTTCGTCAAGCCAGTGGATAAACAGCCGCGCTTCGCCCCAAGACGCGAATTTGAGCAGTTTTTGACGCTCGTAGCCTATCTGCTCCACCACCACCACGCATCCGCCATCGGCTTGCTCTATTCTAAGGCTCATAACATATTCAGTGAAAGGTCAACTTTGAAGCATTCTCCGAATCCCACATAGAAGTTGGGAAAGTACACGTGGCCAAGGTGGTCGCCGCTGTACCGCTCTCTGTAAACGAACTTTGATTTGTCATTAAAGCAGTAGTCTTTCGCAGGCTCTCTTGACCACAAATCGTA
>JAJBVP010000218.1 GCA_020859755.1 Bacteroidales bacterium
AGCCCATTGGGCCTCCCCAGACGGCCGCTGCCTGGGGGGCCGTCTGGGGAGGCCCAATGGGCTCGGGGACTGGCTCAGGTACAGGCGCTGCCTTTACCGCAAAACTATTGGGCGTTTTGCAGTAAGGGCAGGCTACTTTATAGTTACCGGGCTTAGCCGGCGATTTGAAGCTGAATTCTCGTGCGCATTCCGGATTGCGGCACTTAAGTCGGATCTTTTCTGGTACCATTGATTGGGTTTATATTTGGTGTCGCGGGCGAGGGCACCCACGCTCCTTGTTTGTGGATGGCAGCCTGGGTTAGATCAGGGTCTCGTCGATGGAGATGTCGCCAAGGTCGAGATCGGAGCCCAGGTCGGCGATGTCCTCCAGAGGCTCCTCGAAGACGATTTCACCGGTGATCTCGGGGTCGTCGATGGCACCCGAGGGATGGATCTCCTCCTCGGTCTCGACGATAACGATCTCCTCGCTCTGAGGGTTGTATTGGCTCACCACGATCTCGCCATCGTCGTCGAAGAGACGCACCTCGGAGGGGTCGAGGGGAGCGTCGACAATCTCCTCCTCTAATTCCGACTCGTCCATCAGGATCTCGACGCCATCGTCTAAGTCCTCATCGAAGTCCTCGTCGGAGTCGGGTTCCAGCTCGAGCTCCTCTTCGTCGATCATCACGTCGTCGGGGTTGACCGGGGCCTCCACATGCTGGGCCTCAGCGGCGGCTTTGGCCTCGGCGGCGGCTCTTTCGGCGGCGGCTCGAGCCTCGGCCTCGGCGGCCTCAGCCTCAGCGACAACGTCGGCGCCTTCCATAGCGCCCTGAACGCCACCCGCGGCGGCACCAACGGCCTGGGGATCGACCGATTCGTCATCGCCCATGAGTGTAGCGGCCGCGGCAACTCCGGCGCCAGCCACACCGATACCTGCGGCACCACCAAGGGCGGCGGCGCGCAATCCGCTATTTCCCTTCCCCTTCTTGTTTAGGTCCTCAACTGAGGATATATTTTTTGATTTCATTTCGGTAGGTTTTAGAGGTGATGAATTGGGGTAATGTAAAGGGGGGTTGAGGGGTTGATTATGCGAGCATGATGTCGTCGGAGGGGTCGCCGTAGATCTGCTCGGTGTCGTCGGCGGCGAGGTACTCGGTGGTGTCCTGCTCCTGAGCGAGGGCCATCTCGGCGTCGCTGGTATAGTAATCCATGGGCATGCTCGACAGGCTGCCGTCGTCAAACATAGCGAGGTCGTAACCGCCATCGCCGTCAACATCGACAAACATCGCCTCGGTGCCGTCGGCCAGGGTGACCATAGCGGCGTCGGCCTCCATACCCTCCTCGGTGTAGAGGGTGGTAACCTCGGTCACCTGGAACACCTCGTCGGCGTCGATGTCGTCGTGGTCGATCTCCTCGACGATCACGTCGGCGAGATCCTCGTCCTTTACGTCGGATACCGGGGGCTTGGGCTCCTCGACCACTTGCTCGCGGTGGGTCTCGGTCTGGCCCTTGGTGTGGTCCTCAACCTCTTCCATCTTGATTTCCTCTTCCTCCTCGAGTTTCTCGTCCTCGGCCTGAGCCTCGGCTTTCTTCTCGAGCACCTCGTCGGCCTTCATGGCCTGCTCGGCGGCTGTGCCGATACCGGCTTGAGCGCCCTCGACGGCACCCTCGACGGTGCCCACGATAGGCTCGGCGTCGGGGTCTTGCTCTTGGAGAATAAGGTTGGCGGCCTCGACGGTGATACCACCGGCGGCGACGGCAGCGATGAGTGATGCGCGGGTCCAGTTTTTGTTATCGCCAGCGGCGGGGCGCTGGGTGTTGGACTGCTGTTGGTTGCGGAAGTTGAGTGGAGTAGTTCCCATGATTTTATGATTTTTGAGATTAATATTCGTGATTATTTCGATTTGATGACACAAAGGTAAATCACGAGGTAACCTCTTTGCAAATTTTTACGATATTTAAGGATGAAAGTGGGGGTTTTCTTGACGAAAAGAGCTTTTAGCGTTTAGCATTTAGCATTTAGTCTAATACATTAGTTGTTTGGAGAGAGGGGGCAGCATGTGGGCATTTTGGCTAAATGCTAAATGCTAAATGCTAAATGCTAGATGCTTCATTTTACTGCGGCCTCGTGGTTCCAGTCGATGATCACCTCGGAAGCGGCTTTCTTGGAGCCGAGGAGCTGGGGATGTTGCTGGATTTCCATGTTTTTGGCGCGGCGCATCACCTCCTGGTAGGCGTAGTTGAACACCTCCTGGACGGTCACCTTCTTGTCGCCGTTGGAGTCGGCTTTGCCCTGCAGCCCTTTGAGGACGGCTTGGGTGAAGATGTCGCGCTGTAGCCAGCCGTTGTTCCACGAGGGCTCGTCGGGGCGCGCGGCCATCACATATACTATATTATTAGAAGCGGCCGACGAGAGGTCGGGACCCGAGCCTGACGACTGGCCGTCGACCACGGTGCCGGCGTAGCAAGCCTCGACGATGCATATCTTGGCACCGGCCTTCGACGACTCGAGCACCTTGTTGAGCCTGGTGTAGGGGAGCGGGCCGTCATGGACGTACAAGCCTCCGGGATAACCATGGCCGCAATAGGTGAAGACGATCTTGTCGTCCTTGTCGGCGCGGTTGCACAGAGCTTGGAGTTTTTCGATGATATTGTCGGCGGTGGCGTATTTGGAGGTGAGCACCGAAATGTGCTTGGTCTCCTGGGACAGCACCTTTTTCATGAGTTGGGCCTCTTTGGCCTTGTAACGGTTGTTGGCGGTGGTGTCCTCATAGGTTTGAACGCCTACGACAAGTGCCAGCGTGCGACCGGCCGCCATGGCCGAAATCGCGATCAGCAAAGCGCTGAAAAGTACTAATAGCTTTCTCATATTCTTATATTCCTTATTTTTCCTTTAAAAAATCTCCTTTAATCCTTTCCTCCTTTAATCCTTTCCTCCTTTAATCCTTTCCTCCTTT
>JAJBVP010000222.1 GCA_020859755.1 Bacteroidales bacterium
ATTTGTAAATCAGATATTTAAATTTAAGAATTCAAATTTTGTCATGTACTGAAAAGAATATGAAAGAGTTTTTTGCTGAATTGTCGTCGCTCCTGTGGGGCTGGCCGATGATTCTCCTTTTGCTTGGCACACATATCTACTTGACACTGAGGCTGCGTTTTCCTCAACGCCATTTGGTAAAGGCGGTAAAGCTATCGGTCACACCCGACCGGGGAGCCAAGGGCGACGTGTCGCAACTGGGGGCGTTGTCAACGGCTTTGGCAGCCACTATCGGCACGGGTAATATCATAGGCGTTGCCACGGCGGTGTCGCTGGGAGGTCCTGGCGCGGTGCTATGGTGCTGGTTGACGGGCCTGCTTGGCATATCCACGAAATACGCCGAGGGATTGCTTGCAGTGAAATATCGGGTGCAGCATGAGGACGGCCGCATGCTGGGCGGGCCTATGTACGTGCTCGAGCATGGCCTGAAGAAGCGGTGGCTGGGTATATTGTTCGCTCTTTTCACTTGCTTGGCCGCATTCGGGATCGGCAATACGGTGCAATCCAATGCGATAGCAACCCTTACCTATGAAACTTTCGGGATCACTCCCGAGGTAACAGGTGTGGTAGTGATGGTGCTGGTGGGGGCTGTTTTGATCGGTGGCATCAAGAGTATCGCCCGCGTGTGCACTATGATCGTGCCGCTGATGGCTGCGCTGTATATCATCGGTTGTGTTGTGATCCTGTGCATGAATGGCGACCATCTTGGAGCTGCCGTGGCGCTTATTTTCAAGTCGGCATTCACTCCCGAGGCAGCTGGGGGCGGGCTGCTTGGCGGGGGCATCTTGATGGCGTGCCGGTATGGCATCGCTCGAGGCTTGTTTTCCAACGAGTCGGGGATGGGCAGCGCGCCCATAGTGGCGGCTTCAGCGCAGACTCGCAATCCTGTGCGACAAGCGCTGATATCGTCGTCGGGGACGTTTTGGGACACTGTGGTAATATGCGCGTTGACGGGTTTGGTGATCGTTAGTTCGATTATCGCTTACCCTGAGATCTCTTACGAGCATGGCGCCACGTTGACCAAATTGGCGTTTGGCAAGATTCCTGTGATTGGGACGCCGTTGCTCACGTTCGGGTTGCTCTCATTCGCGTTCTCAACGATCTTGGGGTGGGAGTATTATGGGGAAAGGGCTTGTGAGTACCTTGGGGCCAAGAGTTCGGGGATAGCGTATAGGTGGTTATACGTGATGGCTGTGTTTGTGGGCGCGGTGATCGATTTGGGTCTCGTATGGGATATCGCCGACTGCCTGAATGCCCTGATGGCGATTCCCAATCTGATTGCGTTGCTGGCCCTGACGGGGGTTATTGTGGCGGAGACGCGTCGCTACTTGTGGGAAGGACGGCTCGACTCCACCCCTGAAGGCGAGGCGCCGGCATTGGATTAAAAAAGAGAGGGTGTATCAGAATTTTGATACACCCTCCTCGGAGGTGGAGGTACCTAGCAGAATCGAACTGCTGTGCCCGGTTTTGCAGACCGGTGCCTAACCACTCGGCCAAGGTACCGTTTTGGTTTTTTGCGTTGCAAAGGTAAGGACATTTTCCCATATACGCAAGTGTGGAGGTGATTTTTTGGTGAAAAAACTTTCAAAGGCTTGCGTGAGAGCGGAAAAAGTCGTAACTTCGCGGACGCTAAGCGCAGGCGCGGGGGACGTGTCCCCGATGCCGCAAGCTTGGCTCAAACAATACAAAACCAAAATAATAAACGTTTAATGGCAACAAAAATCAGATTACAACGCCACGGTCGCAAGAACTACGCGTTTTATCCTATTGTTATCGCCGATAGCAGGGCACCACGAGATGGTAGATTCATTGAAAGGATTGGTTCCTATAACCCCAACACTAATCCTGCTACAATTACTCTCAATTTCGAAAGGGCTTTGTATTGGGTGAATGTGGGTGCAATCCCCACTGAGACTGTGCGCTCGATCCTCTCCCGCGAGGGCGTTCTGTTGATGAAGCACCTTCAGGGAGGCGTCAAGAAGGGCGCGTTTGACGAGGCTGAGGCACAGCGCCGTTTCGACGCATGGAAGTCGAAGAAGGAACAGTCTACCAACGCCGTAAAGGTATCGGAGGCCGACAAGAAGCGCGCAGCCGCCAAGGAGCGTCTGGCCGACGAGCAGGCGAAGAACAAGGCACAGGCCGAGAAGGTAGCCGAGAAGAAGGCTAAGATCGCTGCCGCCAAGGCAGAGGCCGAGGCTGCCGCTAAGGCAGAGGCTGAAGCAGCCGCCGCCACCGCTGAGGAGGCTCCCGCCACCGAGGCCTCGGCTGAGTAAATCGCCAGCTTTCCGTTAAAAATATTGCCGCGACTCCCGGATGGGGGCCGCGGCGATTGATTATTATAGTTTTCAGTTTTCGGTTTTCAGTTGGGGTTAGAGGTTATTCATCTTGCGCTCGAACCAACCCTGATCCATGCCGCAAACGGGGCATTTCTTGGGTGCGGTCTTGCCGGCGAATACCCAACCACACTTGCGGCACTGCCACTCGATGGTCTCGTCGGAGGTGAACTCGGTGCCGGTCTGCAGGCGCTCGAGCAACTTCAGGTAACGTTTCTCGTGCTCAACCTCTACCGAGGCGATGTTCTTGAACAGGGTTGCTATCTCGGGGAATCCTTCCTCCTTGGCTGTCACGGCAAAGTTGGAGTAAAGGTCGCTCCACTCCTCATGCTCGCCAGCGGCGGCTTCGGCAAGGTTGGTCATCGTGTCGGAAACCACGCCGGCGGGGTAGGCGGCTTTGATTTCGACCATGCCACCTTCCAATCGGGCGAAGAACTGCTTGGCGTGGGCAAGTTCCTGTTCGGCCGTGAGCAGGAAGATGGCGGCTATCTGCTGGTAGGTAACCATCCGAAACTAGCCGGATTGCCAGCCATGGCAGTTCGGCCTAATTTTG
>JAJBVP010000124.1 GCA_020859755.1 Bacteroidales bacterium
CCTCGGGGGCGGGGTCGGTCTCGGCGGGGGTGTCGGTGACGATCTCCTCGTCGGCCACGGGGTAGGGCTTGGGCTCGGCCTTGGCTTTCTCGGCCACGGCCTTGCCCGCTATGTGGCTCAGGCGGGACCGCTTGACCTCGCGGGGCGAGGCGGTGGGGTTGAGGTCGAGGTAGGGCGTGTCCTGCGCGGGGATGTCGGCGGCTTCCTCTGATGTCATCAGCCCCAAGGCCAGCTCGGGGGCGTAGAGTCGTTGCCAGAATGCGGCGGCCCGGTAGCGGAACATCATGTCGGGCATCGATTTCCACTTGGAGCCGTTCTTGGCGAGCCAGCCCTCGGCCTTGACCATGGCCCAGGTGACCCAGGGGCCGTAGAGGGGGTTGCGTCGCTCGAGGTCGTGTATGTCGTAGGCGACGCAACGCACGCCGTAGTCGTCGGAGCTCTGGGCGACGTTGTCCTTGGTCTTGTACTCGATGGGGGTGAATCGCCCGCAGGAGTTGATGCAACCGATGAGGAATTTGGCCGACCAGGAGGGGTTGCCGTGCACGACGTAGAGGTTCTGCATCACCTGGAGGGGCGGCAGGTTCATGCGCATCGCGATGTCGACGGCGATTGCGCAGTTGGGGATGTTGTTCTGGTAGCTCGCGGGGACGATGGTCGACGAGGCGAACATGCGGCCCATGCGTTGGGCGAGTTCGAACTGCTGGAGGGCTTGGCCGACGGGGGAGAGGGCGAATCGGCTCTCGGCTTGTCGGATTTGCAACTCGGCCTGCTGGATGGCGGGCGAAACGGGGGCTTGGGAGATGACTTCTTGTGTCATGGTGAATGAAGTTTAAACGCCGTCTAATAGCTTCGGGCATTGCTTGTGGCTCGTCGGGGATTCGAACCCCGCGCGGCGCGTACGCTTACAAACCGCGTTCCGGCTCCGAGCCGTTTTGGTGGCCAAGGCGGGAGTCGAACCCGCTTTGTTGTCCCTTCTTGTCCGCTTGCAACCTGTTTAACATTGAGGGAGGGGGAGCCGTCTCCCCGGTTCTTGGCCGTGTGCCCGTCTTTCCGGGCTGTCAATACAAGGCGCGTGCTAAAGCCTTGTTGTGGGAATCCCCTGCGCCCTCGCGGGTTCGGGGTCGCTCATCGAATAACCTTGTCATTATCCTATGATGAATCGCTGAAAAAATTGTCTCTATGCGGGTGTGTGCGCCGCGTCACCAAGGGACATACGGGTTGTGGTTGGCGCGCTGGTCGAGCCACCAATCGTAGTCGCTCTCGGCGTATTCGCTCTGCTCGCGCTCCCATCGCTCGCGGGCATCCTCGACCAGATGGTTGATGTAGGCTTGGCGGGCGGCGTCGAGATCCTCATAGTCGTCCTCGACCCATCCGTCCTCGGGGTCGTGGACGTAGGTGCAGATGGACGCGCGGTCGTAGGTGGCCATATCGAGGCTGAGCCACGGCTCGGGTCCGGGTCGCTCATAGATGTCGGCGACGGGCCAGTCCCAGTCGTAGTCCTCGAGCCAAAGGATGAAATCGTCGAGCATCTTGTCGAATTGCTCACGGGTGATGTTGATCTTGTTCATAATCGTCGGTTGTTTGGTGGTACATGATGGTTGTGGAGCCAGCGGGACTCGAACCCGCGACCTTCGCCGTGCGGAGGCGACGCTCTTCCTGCTGAGCTATGACCCCGTGTCCCCGGGCCGAAAAATCTCATCGAAAAAAAGGCTCGGGGGTTGGCTATGGAACCCTCGCGGGCGATTCACCATGCTTTTGTAAACAGTGAATGTCGTGACATAAATCAATTGGGACAAACTTTAGTTGGGTAAACTCTTCTATCGTGGTCCCCGCGCGCGTTCCGGTGGTTGCGCTTGCCGTCGGCGTGATCAAGCTTCCCTTGCCGACGCGGGGGGGGGTGTAAGCCATGCGGGGCGGACGGCGTTACCCGTCGTTGAAGAGCCATGCTCACCCCGCCGTGGAGACCCGCGGTTGGACCAGTCCTGACCCCGGCCCGTGCGTCCGAAGCGCCCCTGGTTACTGCCTGTAGGAGGATTCTTTCGCCGTCCCTCTATGGGTGGTGAGGGGTCAGGCTTTGGCCGCAAGTCTCGGCTTGTGGTAGTCAAGGGCGGAATCGAACCGCCATCTACGGCTTCGGAGGCCGTCGCTCTGTCCGTTGAGCTACATGACTGGGAGGGGTCGGGGGGTCGGTCACCATCTGCGCCAGCAGTCGCGGATGTCCTTGCCCTCATAGTAGGGTCTTGTCGAATACCGCCCGTAGTGCTTCTTGAGACGTCGCTCGCGGGTCCATCGGTGGATGGTGGAGCGGTCGACACCCAGAAGGTCGGCGGCTTCCTTGGCGGTGAAGCGGGCCGTGTCGGCCACGTCGGGGATTGTCGGTGTCATAGGGCGGCGGGGTTGCGGGGTTGGTCGGCCTTGAGGCACCAGCTGACGTAGCGGGCGACGAGTTTCTCGATGCGGCGGGCGGCGTCCAATAAGGCGAGGCGCAGTCCCTTGTTGCGGTTGTTGGTAGGTTTCATGACGTTGTCGTTTTTTTGTTGGTTTTCGTTTCTTGGTTCTCCCGGCGGGTTCGACTCCGCGCTCGCGCTTTTCGGGGGATTTCACTAACTTTGTGTCGCCAAACTTAAATCAGTGAATTATGGAACATGAGGTTCTTCAGTTGATCAAGCGGCTCGGGGAGTCGCCTTGCCCGTATTGCGGGGAGCGGCACACGGCCGAGATAAAGCCTGTTATGACGGGAAGCAAGTCCTCGGCCGAGGCGTGCATGAAGTTGCCGGACGGAAGCTCGGTGACCATCGGGTTCCCCTCGGGGGCTTGCTCGAGGTATCGGCGGGCGATCTCCTCGATGGTGGTCTTCCCCGAGGGCTTGACCATCATAAAGTCCATCGC
>JAJBVP010000204.1 GCA_020859755.1 Bacteroidales bacterium
TAACAGCCCGGGATTTAATTTTTGTCTGCAAGACGTCCCGTTTCGGATGGTTACTCTCGAAATTCCCCGTTCCCCTTCTCCCCCAATACAAGAAATAACTTTATAAGAGGCAATCCCTGGCCCTTTAACATAGCAAGCCCCCGAGCCATTTGGCCCAGGGGCTTTCCTTACCCCCTGCGGTGACCCGCAGGGTGGAGTGGGGGTTATTTTTCGCGGGCGAGGATGAGGGCCGAGACGGGGGCTACGGTGAGCTTGCCGCCCTTGGAGGTAGAGAGGCCCTCGGCGTTGATTTGGCCGTCCTCAGCCACGACGATCCAATTGCCCTTGGGCACCTTCACGGTGCGGGCCTCGTCGGAGCCGTTGAAAATCACCTTGATCTCTTTCCACTGGTCGCCATTGGCGTTGTTGAGCAGGGAGTAAGAGATGAGGTTGGGCTCGGTGACGGTGTCAAATTTCAGGTTCTTGGCGATCTCCTCGGCCGTGGTCATGCGGAAAGCAGGATGAGACTTGCGCAGCTTGATTAGCTCCTGATAGTATTGGAATTGGTCGTGGTTCTTGGTTTTGAGGGTCCAATCAATGGCGTTGATGTCGTCGGGGCTCTTGTAGGAGTTGTGGATGCCTTTCTTGTCGCGGAAAATCTCTTCGCCACACCACATGAACGGGGTGCCCTGCGAGGTGAAGACAATTGTTTGGGCTAAGCGGGCGGCACGTTGACGGTCGGCCTCGGTGCTGCCGGGCATCGACTTGGCGAGCTTGTCGGTGAGCATCAGGTCGTCATGGCACGACACATAGTTGATAACCATCGAAGGAGATGTCGCGTAGGGGAATCTGGAGTTGTTGCCTTTCGTGTAATCCACCTGGGGATGGGCAGTGGCGCCCACGATACCGATCTTCACTGTCTCCTCGTTGCCGGGCTTGCCGGTGGCAAAACCGCGGTCGGCGGCGTCGCTGTAGTGACCCTTGACCGCGTCGCGGATATCGTCGCTAAAGACGGCGATGCCCTCCATCTTCGACACGTTCTCCTTCAACGCGCGACGCTCAACAGGCAGCGGGGAGTCGCCGGCTGTCCAGCCTTCGCCATAGACGAAGATCGAGGGGTTGATCTCCTTGAGGGCCTTGGCAACGTCGGTCATAGTCTCGGTGTCGTGAATGGCCATAAGGTCGAAGCGGAAGCCGTCGATATGGTACTCGTCGGCCCAGTATTTCACCGAGTTGACGATATAGTCGTGCATCTGCTGGCGTTCGCTGGCGGTCTCGTTGCCGCAACCCGAGGCGTCACTGTAGGAGCCGTCCTCTCGATGGCGATAGTAGTAGCCAGGTGCCGTAAGGGAGAAGTTGGAGTTGTCGCCCAAGGCAGTGTGGTTGTACACAACGTCCATCACCACGCCGATTCCAGCGTCGTGCAAGGCCTTTACCATCTCCTTCATCTCGCGGATGCGAGTGGCAGGGTCGCACGGGTTGGTTGAATAAGAGCCTTCGGGAGCGTTATAGTTCCAGGGATCGTAGCCCCAGTTGTACTGATTGGCGGGGAGATTGGTCTCATCCACCGAGTTGTAGTCGTAAGAGGGCAGGATATGCACATGGGTTACACCCAGCTCCTTGAGGTGGTCGATACCGGTTGCGAGTCCGTCGGGATTGGTGGTACCATGCTCGGTGAGAGCCAGGAACTTGCCTTTGTTGGCCACTCCCGACGATGGGTGAACCGAAAAGTCGCGGTGGTGCATCTCATAGAGCACTACATCGTTGATGGCTTTCACCTCGGGACCTTTGTCCTGGGCCCACCCCTCGGGATTGGTGGAGGCCATGTCGATGATAGCCGCGCGGTCGCCGTTGACTCCTACTGCCTTAGCCCACACGCCGGGGGTTTCCTTCAGCCATTCGCCGTCAAACTTGATACGGAATGTGTAGAATTTGCCGAAATTGTCACCAGGCAGGGAGGCGTGCCATGTGCCGCTCTCGGCCTTGGTCATGTTGAGAGTGTCGGTGGCCAATGAACCGCGACCGGTGGGATAGATCAACACCTGCGCAGCCTGAGCCTTAGGCGACCACAAGCGGAAATTGGCACCCTCGGGAGTGACAGTCAACTCCAGGTCGCTACCGTTATACGTGGGATACTTGGAAAAGTCTTGCTTGCCATTAATGGCGGCCGACGCGCTCATAGCCGCACCAATAGCGACCACCGGCAGCGCGCGTGCCGCGGTGTGAATAAGGTTAACTAACATTTCTTTTTATTGGTTATATGATATAATTTTCTCTACATGCGCCACCATCAAGCCACGACGCACCGCAACCCGTCGCCGCGGCGGGCGTTTATCTTACCATCACTCGCTTCACCCATTGCCCCTCGGCACAACGCACGATGTACACGCCCTTGGGAAGGTCGAGCGTCATCGTGGAGCCAGCCGACACGGTGACCGATTTCACCAGCTGGCCGGTGATGGAGTAAAGGGAGAAAGTGGCGGCTTGGTCGACCGCCGCAAGCTCGATGTGGCCTTGGTTGACCCGCACTGTCGTGCCTTGTTGCGACACGACCTCGGAGGCCACGCCCTTGTCGGCGGCAGCCATAGCCATGGGGGCCGTCAACGACAGCAATCCCAGGCATATTAATATGTGTCGAAATAGCTTCATAGGCAGTAACGCTACTTTAGTCTACAAAGATAACAATATTTCCACTATCGGCCAAATGAATTTAAGCATTTTTCACACTCACAACACAATATTTTCGATTTTCTTGGTATTATTGGCTCAATTAGTAGTCACATTGTGAGAAAAATTCATCAGTTGTCACTTTTTGGGTACAATTTTTGTTAATTTTCTTTGTTACAATACTTCGGTAAATTTTTAAAGTTCACGAGGCATAAGCCTCAAAGTTGTT
>JAJBVP010000255.1 GCA_020859755.1 Bacteroidales bacterium
TAGTTGTTAGTTGTTAGTTGTTAGTTGTTAGTTGTTAGTTGTTAGTTGTTAGTTGAGGAGGGAGTCGAGGGGGAAGCGCATGGCGAGGATCACCATCAGAGCTATGATGGTGATCGCTGCCATGATCGAAATAATCGTGCGCAATTCAGCGTTTGCTGAGTACCTTTTTTTCATAATCTTGTATTTGAGAGATGTATTCGGCGCCGACGGGGACGTTGTTGCGGCGGCAGAATTCGTCCCAGACGTCGCCCCAGGGCATTGATTTGCTTTCCTCCATCAGGGCGAGGCGCTCGAAGCCTTGTCCGTTGCCCTCGTATTGGCGCAGTTGCTTGAGAGGCTCAAGCAGGGCAAGGAGCATGCACTTCTGGGTGGCGCGGGTGCCGATGACGTAGGCACCGATGCGGTTGATGGAGGCGTCGAAGTAGTCGAGGCCGATGTGGACGCGGTCGAGAGCGTTGCAGCGCACGATCTCGCGGCATAGCTCGAGGGTGTCGTCGTTGAGGATCACCACGTGGTCGCTGTCCCAGCGCACCGGGCGGCTCACGTGGAGCATCACCTCGGGGATGTATAGCAGCAGGGAGGAGAGCTTGTCGGCGACACTCTCGGTGGGGTGGAAGTGGCCCATGTCGAGGGTTACCATCTTCTGGCGCGACACGCCGTATCCGATGTAGAAGTCGTTGGAGCCTACGGTGTAGCTTTCGAGGCCGATGCCGAATACTTTCGACTCGATGCAGTCCTTCATGTGGTCGTATTTCTCGGCGAAGATCTCGTCCAAGCTTTCCATCAACAGCTGGCGATACTTCATGCGGTTGACGGTCAAGTCCTTGGAGCCGTCGTGTACCCACACGTTCATGATGCAGGGGTCGCCTTGCCGGAGGCCGATCTCGTTGGCGATAGCGCGGCAGCGGCGGGTGTGCTCGATCCAGAAACGGCGTATCTCGTCGTCGGGGTTGGAGAGGGTGAGGTCGCCTGATTTGGGGTGGGAGAAGGAGGTGGAGTTGAAGTCGAGTTTGAAGCCGTTGGCGAGAGCCCAGTCGACCCATGATTCAAAGTGGCGCATCTCCACTTGGTCGCGGTCGACGTGCTCGCCGGCGAAGTCGCCGTAGATTTCGTGGAGATTGAGGCGATGTTGTCCGGGGATAAGTGAAGTGGCGTAAAGGATGTCGTCACGCACCTCATCGATGTTACGGGCACGACCGGGGTAGTTGCCGGTGGTTTGGATGCCACCGGTGAGGGAGCCGGCGTTCTCAAAACCGCAGACGTCGTCGGTTTGCCAGCAGTGGAGGGAGATGTGGACGTTTTGGAGGGTCTTGAGGACGGCCTCGGTGTCGATGCCCATTGCGGCGTAGCGCTCGCGGGCGAGATCATAAGCTGTCATATTATTTTAGTGTTAGAAAGTTTTTGTAGGCTTTTTGTAGGCCGGGGATGGCTTGAGGTTGGAATGTCTGTGTTGGGAACGCTCGGGCGATGAGGGCTCGCATCTGTCGGAGGGAGTGGACCTCTCCGGCAGCGCGGGCTTGGAGCATGATGTTGCCGATGGCGGTACATTCGACCGGTCCGGCGATAACGGGCATTTCCAACACTGATGCTGTCAACTGGTTGAGAGCGGTGTTCTGGGATCCACCACCAATGACGTGCAGGCACTCGGGTGATTCGGGAACCAAGTCCCTAAGCATCTCCATCACTTGCAGGTAGCGCAGAGCCAGAGAGTCGTAGATACAACGGGTGATTTGCCCGGGGGTGTGTGGTACACACTGATTGGTGTGGGCGCAGTAATCGACAATCGCCCGAATCATTGAGCGCGGGTTGGCAAACTCGGGGGCATCGGGGAAAATCAGCGAACGCCAATGTGGCTCTTTCTCGGCCTCGGCCATCAGCTGGGGATGGGTGCAGGGGATACCCTGCGCTGTCCATTCTTTGCGGCATTGCTCTAAAATCCACATTCCACAGATGTTTTTGAGGAACCGGATTGTGCTGTCGATACCGCCCTCGTTGGTGAAGTTGTATCGGCGCGCTTTTTCGTTGACAATGGGTTCTTTGAGTTCCACGCCCATCAGGCTCCATGTACCGGAGCTGAGGTAGGCGAAGGGGCGGTTGGAGGTGGCAGGGACGGCGGCGACTGCCGAGGCGGTGTCGTGTCCCGCAACAGCGATTACCGGCACTTGCCCCAGGCCGGTAAACTGGCTCAATTCCTTGGTGAGTACACCCACTCGGTGACCGGGGTAAACCATCTTGGGGAAGCGATCGCGTGTAAGGTCGACCGATTGGAGAATCTCGTCGGAGAAGTCGCGGGTGCGCACGTCCAAGAGCTGGGATGTGGACGCGATTGTGTATTCGGTGACAGCTTCGCCAGTCATCATGAAGGAAAGAGCGTCGGGGAGGAACAGCAGTTGCTTGGCTTGCTTGAGCGCGGCGAGATCCATGCGGCGATGTGTGGAGAGCTGGAACAGGGTGTTGAAGTCCATCACCTGTATACCGGTGATATCGTACACCCGGTTGGCGCTGAGAGCTCGCTGGAAGTAGCGTTGAGGTTCCCCGGAGGTGTTTCGGTCGCGGTAGCTTACGGGAGTGCCGATGATTTTTCCGTCGGCACCGACGCAGGCGTAATCGACGCCCCAGGTGTCGATGCCGATAGATGCGACGCTCACGCCCATATCGCCCACTTTCTTGAGGGCGTCGAGGATCGACATCCACAGCGCGGGGAGGTTCCAGTAGGAGATCCCGTCGGTTTCGAATATCTCATTAGGGAAACGACCCACCTCGGTCATTTCCACGGTTTCAGCCCCGACAGAGGCGAGAATGACGCGACCTGAGGTAGCTCCCAAGTCAATTGCAATGTAACGCATATTGTTGATTATTAGGGTGTTGACAGTATTACCGGACCGATTAGTCCAGAGGGTTGGAGGGGCGTATCGGGTGTAGAGGTGCGGATAAAGAGTTGGGTAGAGCGCTTGTCGGGAGGGAGCTTGGCGTCGCCCACGAGACGGTTGTGCCAATTGTTGGCCACGTCGATGCGGAGCGTGTTCTTTCCCTTGCGTAGATATGGAGAGATGTCAATGGCGTATGGAGCCGACCACACGCCGCCCGCTTCGTGGCCATTGACCCACACTCGTGCCATATCATTCACTGCCCCAAATTGCAGAGATATGGGCTGGTTAGGTACTCCATTCAGTTTGAACTCACCGGTGTAGGACATGGTGCCAGAGAAGTGGGCGACGGAGGTGTCGGTCGACTGAGAAAGGTCCTGTAATACCCAATCTTTCATCTGCTTATGAGGGCCTTTCATCGGTTTTAGGGTCAGCGACCAATGGGTATCGGTTAGGTTTAACAATTCCTTGGGTTGGGGGAAATTCTTGGCCACGTCAAGGGGCGAGCCGTCGGGGGTGCCGTCCTTTTGAAATACGATGAAAATGGATTCCATGGGAGCCAGGCGCAGGGGCACTTGCGAGCGGCCGTCGGCGATGGCCCATGATTGGGCGTCGCGGCGATCGCCCGAGGCGGGGAGCCAAAATTCGGGGACGCGGCCTTTGCCATCACGGAGAGAGGAGATAAGCTCCTTAGGCTCGGTTGCCGATTGGTTGGCGATAAAGTATATGTCGTGGTCACTGTCGGCGACGTGGGCGTAACGCATATCGTCGGCGAGGACGGCGTCGGGGGAGAGGCCTACCATGGCCAGGACTTCATTGATTGGGGTGTTGAGAGGGAACACGCGGCCTTGCCCCGTGATACCATTTACCCATAAATCAGCGGCGAGAGATGCTACTTGCTGGTCGGCATTGGGATAATCTTTCATCGAAGGGGAGCGGCGTGGCGGATTGCCCATGACGTTGGCGCCCTGACGGATAAGCCGGGCGATTGCCTCGAGGGTTTCGGGGAGCATGGTGTCGCTCGGGGGTAAAATGAGCAACCGATAGCGCCCGTTGCCGGCCAAGATGTCGCCTGTGAGAGGGTCGACCATGGCCTTCTCGCGTAGCACTTCTGAGTTGATGAAGTCGTATTGGTAACCTGCGGGGAGAGCCGGCTCGGCCAATCCTGTCATCACTGGGGTGTCGTCGCCGATAAAGTAAGCGACGTCGGCCACGTAGCGACCTTGCTGGAGCATTAAGTTGCAGCGCTTGAGGTAATCGGTGAAGAGGTCGAGATGGCTGTACCATGTGTTCTTGCGGTTGAACTCGTTGCCGAAGGGGGCGTTCAGGCCGGGGTAGGAGGTCTCGTCGGGTTGGGCGCACACGAAATGGAGAAGGGTGGCGTTGACACCCTCGGTGAAGAAACGGTCGCCACGCAATTTCATGTCGCGGGGCGAGCGCGAAAATTCAGGGCCACCGCAAGTGAAGGATTCCGACCACACCAGGGGTTTTCCGTAAATGTGGGCGCAGGACGACGCGCCTCGGTTTTCGATATTGCCAAGGTCGCCCTCGCTCCAAAACTCGCCGGCGACCTCCGTGGCTTGTCCGCCGTATTGGAGGAACTCGCCGGGAAACCCCCAGTGGCCATAGCATTCGAGCCACACGCCGAAGCCGTCGTTCTCGGCCAGCTGGCGCATTCCGCCAATATGGTCGTAGGCCAGGCGGTCGGCCACCATGCGTCGGTAATCCCACAGGAATCGGTCGCTGATGTCGCTGTCGCCCACGACGGTGCCACCGTAGGTCAACAGGTAGGGCGTGGGATCGTAACCGTAACGTCGCTGGAACTCGGAGATGAAGTCGTCGCCAAACGTCTGGGTAGCGCGCTCGTAGGAATCGCACACGATGGTGGTCCACGTGCGGCGATCCTCGGCCGGAACGCTGTCGCGGATGCGGCCGATAAAGCTTTCGTAATGGCGTTTCAGGGCGTTATGATCCCAGCGGTCCACCTCCAATCCTTGGCCGTCGCCGGGAAGCGCCGGGGAGTTGCAGATGCCGGTGGGGGCGGTATATAATCGTGTAACTATGTATTTTTGGTCGGGAGAAGCTCCGGTCCAGTTGAGCGTTGAGCCATCCCACCACTGGGTGACATCTATAATATCTTTAGGGTCAAGACCCTGCGAGACGGCTGTGGCTCCCCATTTGTAGTCGTTCCAGAGGGGTAGGGGAGTTTGGTGCATTTTGGCGAGATTCTTGTCGGCGTATCGGTCGACAACGGGGGCGTCGCTAAGTTCCAAGCGGGTGAGTTGGCAACCAGGGTTTATGTCGACCTCAATGGTGAGGGTGTCGCCCGGGCTGATGCCCAAATCGGGGAGGGCCATTGCGGTGGGCGCGGTGCGGTCGTATCCCACCTCGATCATCATGTTGGTGCGGTTGACGGGGAGTGAGATTTTGCCGGCGACGTTGAATTGGGCAAGAATCGGGCCGGTGGCTTGCACGGTGAGCGACCGGGGAATGAAATCTTTTGGAATGATGTATTTCAGGGTGGCGTGAGGGTCGGCAATACCCTCGGTGGAGATGCCTTGAGAGGAGAAGGGTTGCAGGACGGAATACCCGGGGTCGACCACGGCCAGCACCTTGACATCGGCCAACCACCCTTTCGGGCGCTCGAGGGTCGCTGTCAATGTGCCGTCGTGGCGAGTTTCACATCTCGCTGTCTGCAAACCCAAGTATCTTTGCGAGTGCTCGGGCTTTACCCAAGGCCCACCGGCCTGGCTCCACCCGGGGCCGTTAAAGATACCTATCTCAATACCAAGATTTGACGCTTGGCGCAGCGCCGTTTCAACTATGAAGAACCATTCCTTGCTCAAAATGTATACAGGGCCGCGCGGGGCCTCGCCAGGGTCGAGACCCTGAAACCCGATGAACGCGCGGGTGATTCCGGCTTGTTTCATTGCTTGAAGATCGGCCACGACGCCCTCGGCGGTGACGTTTCCCGACAGCCAATACCAATAGCACGCCGTGGCGACCTCCTCGCCGGGCGCGGCAAACGTCTGGGCCAGGTCCCTTGTTGGAGCGGCCATCGCTATCAGGGAAATGATTGCACTGTATATCGGTAACAATACTTTCTTCATGGCATCGCAAAGGTAGGGCTTTTTACGCGGGCCCACAAAACCGAAACGCGCCAAAAATTAGCGTATTTGTTCCAAAACCATAGGAATCCAAAATGATCGAGCCAATGTGTCGCTTGCTCAAGGGTCGAAAGTTGTAAGAACCCATCTCCAGATATCCCCTTTATACGCTGTCAAGTTACTCTCGGTGTACAGCGAGGGGCCACGCCATGGTTGACGCGGCCCCTCGGATGTGGTAGGGTGGGATGGAGATTAGTTGGTCAGCTCCTCGTCGGGCCACTGTGAGGTGCCTCCGAAATATTTTTCGGGGACGGTGTTGATTACCTCATAGTTGGTGATGACAATGTTGGAGGTGCCGTAAAGATTAGTGTCGACGTTGATCACGCCCACGATGGCGCCAACTTGGGTCTTGCCGGTGGCTCCGGTGGATACGATGGAGATGTTGCTGTTGGAAATCTTCAGCTGGTCGAACACGCGGTGGTTCTGCTCGCCAATGGTGCCGAACATGCCTCCTGCCGAGTGGTAAACGCCCGAGATCTGCACGTTGTCGGCAACGATATTGGTGGCGCCGCCGCTGTTGTGCAAGCCCACGATACCGCCCACGCGGATCACGCTCGACGAACCGTCGCCAACGATGGTGATATCCTTGACGGTGATGTTCTCAAGCGAGCCGTAGAGGTCGCCAGCCAGAGCGCCCACGAATTTGTGAGCACCTGTGGTGATGGTGACGTTCTCCAGGGTCAAGTTCTTGAAATTAGCGACTGTCCATCCCCCAAAGAGGCCCACGCCATCCTGCGAGCCGGTAAGGGTGTAGTTGCTAATGGAATGGCCGTCGCCGTCGAGGGTCATGGCATAGTCTGCCTTATGGTAAACCAATGGAGTCCACTCCTTGCCACCGAGGTCAATGTCGGCAGCCAACTTCACGGTAGGCTTGTTGACGTCATCCAACACGCTCTGCAGGCCAGCCAACTCGGCCGCGCTGTTAACGATATAGGCTCCGGTGGAGTCGGCCACGGGGGTGGCGGTGGAGGTGCCGTCCCATACGCAAATCACGGTGCCGTTGTCGGTGACTGTGGGGAAGCCGATAGTCTCGGCGGTCTTGTAGGTGTAAATACCGGGAACTGAGCAAACGGTCGCCATAGCGCCATGGTAGAGCTTAACTACCGCACCCTCGGCGATGGTTACAGTACCCGTAGAATTTGCGTGGGTTACACCAGCGATAGCGCCGATACCGTTGTAGGTCTCAACATAGCTGGAGCCTGGGTTTTCACTCGTGTATTTCACAACATTGTTGCCCTTGATGGTGACGTTTTTCATCACGCCATTCTCATTGTTGCCTGCTACGATACCAGCCTGTGAGCCGATAGAGGTGATGTTCTCAAAGGTGATGTTCTCAATATGGCCTGCGCCAAGATAGCCGGCGAAACCGCACTGACCATATTGATTCTGTGTGCAAACGAGATTCTTCACCGTGTGGCCCTGACCGTCGATATTGACGAACCAGAACGAGGGCGATGACCATGCCCAACCGTCCATGTCGACATCGACATTAAGCTTGAATTTCAGCACCTTACCCTCATTGTGCTCCACCGATTCGATAGTCAAAGGCACGCTTGCCATGTCGTGAGCCGAGTTGATTTCATATACACCATCGGCGTTGGGTGTAAGGGCAGTGAGGTCGCGAGCGTCGTTATATGAGCCGTCGTATTCGGGGATGATATTAATGGTGAAGTCGATGGTGGAGGTCAACAGGGCACCGAAGATGTTGGTGCGATAATTGCGCTGCAGGGGAGCGCCGTCCACGTCGAGGTGATGGAAAGCATTATCCGAGTTTGCGGCAGTCTCGCCGTCGTAAAAGTCGAGGTCGATATCGGCCGTCTGCTTGTCGGGCGACATCAGCACGTAGGCCATAGCCAGATACTCGTAAGCTCCCACATTACCCACGGGGAACGCCTCATAACCGTCATCACCCACCTTCTTGCCGTCGTTGGGACGCAGAGTGCCGGCGAAGGTCACGGCAGCGCCCTCGTCATTGGCATCGATTAAGCCCGTGAGCAGGTTGTACTTCGAGAAGACATTGGCCACGGTCATCTTAGTGTAAATCTTCTTGCCGGCGACCGAGGGCACGTTGATGTCGCTTGTGCCCACGTTGATCTGGGCAAAGGGACGCTTCAACTCGGCGGTAACCGTGGAAGCGCCCGTGACGGGAACCTCCTTCATGCACCAGAACGCGTCAACATCCTCAACGTTGAGATTGGCAATAGCGTCGTACTTAACCTCGACAGAGGAGAGATCTTCGGCCACGGTAAAGAGACTGGAGGCATTGGGCGACTGTGCCCAGAACACCATTTTATAAGTCTTGCCGGTAACGAGTTGGAGGGAGAGGGTGGTCGTAAGGCCCGAGAACGATGTGCCTTGAGTTTTCTCGATGACGCACGACTCGGATGTGCCGTCGGTCGATTCCTCGTAAACCGCGTAATAGAACTCGGTAGCCGTCTTGCCATCGCTGTAGACACGCGACTGCATGTCGCCGGGGAGTGTCGCTGTGACGGTCACTGTGGCCTCGGTGGCCGCCGAGGGGCATCGAAGTCGTCACTGGAGCAGCTGGCCAACAGCAGGGTGGTAGCCGCCAATGTCAGGAATTTTTTCATTTGCTGATTGTGTTTTTAATTGGTTTAACTGAGTTATTTAGATTCTGTATTCAGTGATGAAGCACTTTTATGTGACAGTTTTTCAACTTGCAAAAATAAACGTTTCTGAAAGTTTAAGGAGAATTACCCCCCCCATTTTTAACTTCGGTTAACTATGATTTAACACTACGCAACATTTCTTCTCGGTGTGGTGGAATTTATGAACAGCGGTTATGTAGATGGGGGTGGAGCGGTGTTCTTATGTGAAATGGATAAGAAAAAAAGATCTATGCTTACCTCACTGAAAAGTTATTATCAGAAATTACCGCCCGCGCCACAATTGCAGTTGCCTGAGGAGGAATTGCGACGCAAGACGCGCCGGTTGCAACTCGAGACATTTTTCGCTGCCGTGGTGGGCCACAGCCTGTATTACGTGTGCCGCACGACGCTCAACGTTGTAAAGACCCCCATCGTGGACGCCAACTTGTTGAACGACGCCCAGCTGGGTATCGTAGGGTCGGCGATGCTGTTCGCCTACGCTGCCGGGAAGTTTATCAACAGTTTCATCACCGATTATTCCAATATCAAGCGGTTTATGGCCACGGGACTGGTGTTGTCGGTGATTGCCAATGTTATAGTAGGAGCGCTTGGATTCTCGGTATCGGGAGCAGGGCTGGGCGTATCGGCCTTCTTCCTTACGTTCACCGTCTTGTGGGTGATGAACGGTTGGGGGCAGTCGATGGGCACCGCTCCGCCTATCGTGTCGCTGTCGCGATGGTTCTCTCAAAAGGAGCGAGGCACCTTCTACGGCTTCTTCAGCGCCGGGCACGGCATCGGCGAGTTCCTGTCGTTTATCATCATCGGTTCGGTGGTGGGATACATCGGGTGGCAGCAGGGTTTCTTCGCGGCCGCGTTGTGTGGCGTAATCGGCATCTTCGTGATCGTTAAATATCTCCACGACAGCCCAGAAAGCATGGGCTTGCCTCCGATTGGCGTAACCAAACAGAAGAGCGTGAAGGCAGCCCAGAAGATGGCGCTGACCAACCGCAACGTATGGTTCGTAGCCATCGCGAGCGGACTGATGTACGTGTCGCGCTACGCCATCAACGGCTGGGGCGTGCGTTATCTGGAGATAGTCAAGGGCTATGAACTGCAGGAAGCGACGTGGGTAATAGGCTTGAACGCGATGGCCGTGATATTCGGGGCGATGAGTGCCGGATGGCTGTCCGACCGCTTGTTCGCCGGGCGACGGAATGTGCCGGCGCTGATGTTTGGCGTATTGAATACCATCGCCCTCGCATGCTTCCTCACTTCGGGGGATGCCCTATGGATCAACATCGTGGCCATGCTTATTTTCGGCTTGTCGATTGGCGGACTGATCTGCTTCCTTGGGGGATTGATGGCCATTGACTATGCCCCGAGGATGGCGTCGGGAGCCGCTGTGGGGATGGTGGGCTTGGTAAGCTACATCTTCGCGGGAGTGCAGGACGTGATCACAGGCCGATTGATCGAGGCTCACCACACGGTGGTCGACGGCGTGGATTACTATAATTTTCATGCGGTGTCGATATTCTGGATTTCGGCCTCAGCGCTCTCATTCTTAGTGGCTTTGCTCGTGTGGAAAGCCAAGCCGTCTGACTAAATTCAACAAAATTTGAAACAAATGTTAAAGCTGAGTTATAAAAAGTAAAAACATATGCGCTAATCCTCGCGGGTAATTCAGGCTAACTTCGTGGCGTCAACCAACAAGCCCTATCCATGAACAATGCCCCATTACTCGACACAGAGGATAAAGCAATCATCATCGGCCTACGCAAGGACGACCACAAGTGTTTCAACGACTTGTTCGCGAAATACTATCCAGGTTATTTTGGGTTTATTTTAGGAATGGTCAAGGATACTTGCGTGGCCGAGGATATCGCCCAAAACGTGTTTTCGAAAGTGTGGATCCATCGACAGTCGCTCAACCCCGAGCTGTCGATGCGATCCTATCTTTATACCCTGGCCAAATACGAGATTTACAACCATTTCCGATTCAAATATTCCCACGTTACCGAAACAATATCCACTACAATGACCGATACCACCGCCGACACCTACGACTTAGAAGCGCATTATTGCGTCCAAGAGATGGAAACCCAGATAATGGAAGCCGTTGACCACTTGCCCGGCAAGCGGCGCGAGGTGTTCCGTCGTAGCAGGCTCAATTTCCAGTCGGCCAAGGAGATCGCGCAATCGCTGGGAATGTCGGTGAGGACGGTTGAGAAACATATCCAATTGGCTCTACGTGACATCCGTTGTTGTCTGGCGACGTTGACCTTGTTGTTGGGAGTGGTCACAGCTACAGGCTCTGATTTCAAGGATTACACAATCGCCACCACCGACACCGAGGGAGAATATTTCGGAGTGGCAATGGCCAACGGTTGCATCGGCTTGCTAAGCGACCGCGAGCCGTTGACGGTGAGCCAGGTGATGCTCAATCACGTGATGGACGAAAACCGTGAAGATGGCGTCAGCCGAGGTCTGCGAGGTATCAACCCATTCTGCATGAAGCTGGTAATCGACGGCGACACCGTATCGTTGGGAAAGGTTGACAACTGGTCGCAGTCGCTCGACATGCGCCACGCTATGATCACCGACCACTATAATTATAACGGCACCGATATCTCCAGCGACACCTACGCCCTGCGTGGGCAGCCCTTTGCCGGGATCACGACGGTGAAAGTGACTCCCAAGCGCGATATAGAGCTAAGTGTTGTTAATCCTTACCGCGTTCCTGAGGAATACAGCGACACGGCGTCGCATACGTTGTCGGTAAAACTGATGTCCACCCGGTTGCCCATTCATCGCGTAAGCGGAGTGTCGAAATTGCGCAATCGCGTGGTATCGGCATCCTCGGCGATAGTGTTCCCCGAAGGGGCCCCAGTGCCGAAAATTGCCAAGGACAATTCATTCTCAGTAAAGATCCCCGCGGGGACGACACTGGAGTTCTCGCTGATCGGCGCCGTGTGCTCCGACAGAGATTTCCTTGACCCTCGCAACGAATCCGACCGACAGGTGGCAACGGTGGCCGTAAGAGGTGTCCCTGTGATGCGCGACGACCATCTGCGGCGTTGGGAGGACCTATGGCAAGGTGACATCGAAATCGTGGGCGATGACGAGGCCCAACAAGTGGCCCGCATGTCGCTCTACACTCTTTATAGCAACTGCCGTGAGGACTCGAGGTTGAGCATCACCCCATTCGGGTTGAGCTGGACCGAGTACAACGGCCACGTGTTCTGGGATACCGAGCTGTGGATGTACCCGCCGATGCTGTTGCTCAACCAAGGGATAGCTCGGTCGATGATGGACTATCGCAGCGACCGCCGGGAGGCTGCCCACCGTCGCGCGTTGGCCAACGGATACCGGGGGGCGATGTTCCCTTGGGAAAGTGACGACGAGGGTGAGGAGGGATGTCCCGTGAGAGCGCTCATGGGTGGCTTTGAGCACCATATTAATGGCGACATTGCGGTGGCCGCGCGCGACTATTTCCGCGTGACCCGCGACACCACGTGGCTCGCCAGGGACGGATGGCCCCTGTTGCGTGACATAGCCGATTTCTGGACCTCGCGCGTTACCCCCAACCCCGACGGCAGCTACTCAATTGTCAACGTGGTGTGCCCCGATGAATACGCCAAGGAGGTGACCGACAACGCATTCACCAACGCCGTTGCCGCCGAGTCGCTCCGAGCCGCTCATCAAGCCGCCCAGGTGCTGGGTGTCACCCCCGACAGCCGCTGGCTCGTCATCGCCGATGGGTTGCGTATCCCCACTGTGGATGGAGTGACCGCTGAATTTGAAGGCTTTACACCCCGCCAGATCAAGCAGGCCGATGTTAACCTGATGGCTTACCCCTTGAACGTCGTCACCAATCCTGAGCAGATACGTCGCGACCTGGAGTACTATCACCCTCTTATCAACCCCAACGGCCCGGCAATGTCCTACGCTATCCTGGCCATACTGTACTCTCGACTGGGCGACGTCGACAAGGCCAACGAGCTGTTCGTGGAGGCCTACCGACCCCACATGCGTCCCCCTTACGGGGTAATCTCAGAGAACGCCTCCGACAACCGCGTGAATTTCGCTACTGGCGCCGGCGGCTTCCTCCAGACAATCATCAACGGTTTCGGGGGGGTGCAAGTGCAGGACATCAGCAGTGCCATGCCGATCGACTTGGTGCCATCCAAAATGCCTCGCCATTGGGAATCGCTAACAATTCGGGGACTGGGTCCTGACAGGTTAACGCTGAAGAAATCACAAAAAGGAGCTACCTTGCGGTAACTCCTTTTTTTCGGTGTTACGTGGCGAGTTATGAAACTACTTTCCACTTGCGATGAGTTCTTGGGCACGGAGGGGATTGTTGGTGGTGATATAGGTGGCTCCGTTGTCGATGCACCATTGGATGTCGTCGTCCGAGTCGACCGTCCACACGTTCAGCGGCATTCCCAAGCTACGAAACTCGTCGATCCACTGTGGAAACTGGCGAAGGCTACCGATGTTGAAGTCGGGTCCATAACAGTCGAGCGCCACCAATTCTTCAGGAGAAACAGCTGAGAGGTAGGCCGCTTTTTGACCCGTGGTGGCTTGGAGCGCTTTCAACGCATTGGCCGAGAAGGTGATGTACATCGTGCGAGGCTCGAGGTCGCGCTCGGCAATCATGCGGGCGATCATTCCGGCCGCCAATACCTCCTTCACGGGATCGGCGTGGGGTTTCAGCTCAAGCACAAGTCCCACTTTCAGCGGAGCCGCGGTGTCGAGGAATTGGTCAAGACGAGGCACCGGTTCACCATTGGACAACCGGGCCTTAGCCACCTCGTGGTAAGGGGTGTTCTGAATCACCATGCCATCAATCACGTCGTCGTGGTTGACCACGGGCACGTTGTCGGAGGTGAGCCACACGTCAAATTCAGTGTATTCGCAACCTATGGAGTCGGCTTTCACCAGCGACCGGATCGAGTTTTGCGCGCTCCCCTCGGTGTTCCAGTAGCCGCGATGAGCTACCACGGCCGGAGGGGTGGCATACAGTGCCAAAGAGCTAAGTGTCAGAAGAGCTAATGAGATTCTCTTTTTCATTTTTATTTTGATTAGTGGATTGTTCTCCGTTGTAATTGCGTGGCGACACCCCGAAATGCTTCTTGAACAGAGCCGAGAAATGGCTCTGGTTGCCGAAGCCGGTCATGTCGGAAACCTCCCCGACGGTGTACTCGCGGGTCATCAGCAACGAGGCGGCTCGATTGAGACGGTAGATGCGCAGCAAGTCGTTAGGAGTTTCGCCAAGAAGCATCTTCACCTTGCGGTAGAAGTTGGTGCGCGAGAATCCCAATTCCCTTCCCAGCGAATTTACATTGAGCTCGGTATCCGAGATGTGTTCATCTATATAAGCGTAAAGCTTTTCGATGAATCGCTTGTCGAGGGCGGTGAGATGCACTTCCGGCTCGGCCTCCACGTCTTCCACAGCGTCAACAGCCGAGGTAGAGCCGGCCTTGGCCACGAGCGCGCGCTGGCTGCGTCGGCGAGCGTCGAGCAGGTTTTTCACTCGCGAGAGCAATACCTGAGGATTGAACGGCTTGCACAGATACCCTTCGGCCCCGGCATCGTAGCCCTTGATCTTGTCCTCGTCGAGGGTTTTGGCCGTGAGCAGGAGGATGGGGATATGGGAGGTAGTGTGGGACGATTTCAGGCGGTCGCACAATGCGAATCCGTCCAGTTCGCCGGGCATCATCACATCCGACACCACGATGTCGGGCACCTCCTCGGTGGCGCGATGCATTCCCTCCACGCCGTCGAAAGCCGTCACCACGTCGTAATCCTGCTCCAGAATCTTAACAAGGAAGTCGTTCATGTCCTTGTTGTCCTCCACGATCAGCACCTTTGGACGCTCGGAGGGTGTGGACGATTGGGTTGAATCCTCGGATGAGGGCACCGATGTGGCGACCTCGGCGGGAGGAGTGGAGCCGAAGATAGCTTTGTCGGCGTCCATGTAGCGCTCGTCGGTGGCGTAGGCATCCTCGCTCACGGGAATCTCCACGGTGAAAGTCATGCCCTTGATAGGGTTGCGCGATGGGGTGATGGTGCCCTTGTGCATCGACACCAGGTGGCTCACGTAGTGTAACCCTATACCGTAACCCTGCACCGACGAATCGCGCTTAACCAGGCGTGAGAAACGCTTGAACAGGCGCGACAACGACTGTTTTTTGATCCCAATTCCGTCGTCGATCACGTCGATGCGCACGTATTTCCAGTTGCTGGCGGCGGAGGCCGATCCGGGAGCCAATGTCAAGCCCACGCGTATGAGTATGTGACCGTTTTGGGGCGTGTATTTTATGGCGTTGACTATGAGATTGCTCACGATCTTCTCCACCTTGTCGCTGTCGTAGAGCAGGCGGAGCGACTCGTAAGGGCAATCGAGAGTCACTTGTATACCCTTTTCGGCGGCAAGCATTTTGTAGATGGTGATCAAGCCCAGGATTTGGCTGGAGAGGTCGTGGTAGGCCACTTTCAACGGCAGGGTGTCGGCGTCGCTCATCTTGTGGAAGTTGAGGAGCTGGTTGGTGAGCGTGAGCATACGGTCGATGTTGCCGTCGATGAACGATAGCGACTGGTCGATCTGGTCGGGTGTCATGTTGCGATGGGCGGCTTTCAAGGTCTTTGTGGGGCCGTAGATGAGCGTCAACGGCGTGCGTAGTTCATGGGAGATGTTGGTGAAGAACGACGTTTTGTTGGCCGTTGAGCGGCGTTCCTGGGCGATTCGTTCCTCGGCCATGGCGTTCTCTTGCTGAATCAGTCGGTAACGTAGATACAAGCGGTTGAACAAAAGGATGATGCACAGTATCACCACGATATAGCCGATTAGGGCCATAGGGTGCAACCACGGCGACGGGCTCACGCTCAGGCACAGTATCTGGCGTGCCGGTCCCCATTCACCTCCCGAGGGACGGGCCTTCACCATGAAGTCGTAATGGCCCGCTGGCAGGTTGGAATAGGTGGCCTTGGTGTGGGTGCCGCTTTCGATATAGCCTTTGTCGAGGCCTTTAAGGCAGTAGGCGTATTCAAGGTGGCCTACAGGATCGGGGTTGATGCCGTTGAACTCCAGGGTGACGCTGTTGCGCTTGTGGGGCAAGGTCACCTTTTCGAGGTAGGCGGCGTTGATCGTGTCGTAGGGAGCGGGACGCTCGGGATTGCACCCAGCGGCTGTGAAACGACTGAGGTAAATTGGGATCTCCGAGGCATGCACGGGACTGATATTGTCGGGACGCACCTGCTCTATGCCCTCGTTGCCACCAAAGAAGAGGGTACCCGAGATGGGACTGCGGTATACGCATTTCTCATGATATTGGTTGCCACCCAGGCCGTCGGTACGCCAAAAGGCTGAAAGGGTGCGACGGTCGGAGCCGATACGGTACAGGCCGTAAGAGGTGGAGGCCCACAAGTTGTGGTCATGGTCCTCGGCGAGGCCCACAACGTCGGTGCCCTTGAGCGCGGGGAAGTGGTAAAGCCGGTCGCTGGCAGGATCGTAACGCAGCAATCCGTCATTGTAGGTGCCCAGCCACAGGTAGCCCTGGGTGTCGCGGAGCATATCCACCGTGTTGCGCCAATATCGGCGGTATTTGGGCTGGTAAGCTATCGGCACCAGCGTTTGGAGGTCGATCGTGTAGAGATTGTCGCTGAAGGATGAGATGAGCATCTGTCGCGGGCCGAAAGGTATTATGCGGGTGATATTGTTGTGATCCTTGAGGTCGGAGAGAAGGTGGGCGGCCCGGGACAGGTCGCGGTTGAAGATGAACAGGCCTCGAGCCGAAAGGCCTACCCACACGCGTCCCAACGGGTCGTTGGCAGCGCACACTATGTCGCCGGCGGCGTCAAATGTTTTTAGTGGGGAAAGGGTGTGGCCGTCACCAGCGATTGAACACACAATCAGGGCGTCGCCGTAGCCGATCCACAACCTGCCGTCGCTGTCAACGTGTATTTCCTGCACGAAATCGTTGGTGTACGGGGCGAGCCAAGGGGTGGTTGTGGCAGTGTACCGTGCCACGATACGGTCGGCGGTGAGGTCGTAGGCAATCAAGCCATCATGGCGGGTGCCCACCCACAAAATGTCGGGGTTCTTGGCCGATTGGGTGACACGGGTGACGAAGCGCTTTCGGAAGGTTGATTCCAGCGTTTTGTTGGCGTTGAAAGCCGAAGCGTGGTGCCCGAAACGGTACAGGCCCTTGTCGAACGTCCCGGCCCATAGGTTGCCCGAACGGTCAACCAGCGAGGCGGTGGTTTCACCGGTAGGGATAAGGCGAAGGTCGACATTTTTCCACATATACGAGAGGGTGTCCTGGGGATGTTGGAGCAGGAGCATTCCCCGGTTGTTGGTCGACAACAACATCTGGCCCCCTCCCAGATTGTTGACGCTGTTCACCTCTATGCCTCGCAGCTGTGGCGATTGTGGGCGTAATTCCATCGTCGCGGGGTCGAGCCAGCGTAGCCCGGTGGAGGTGCCCACGGCCACAACCGTGTCGACCATGGCCATCGACAACACTCTCAACCCCGATGGCAACTCAATGCGTGTCAACACGTGGAAAGCGCGGTCGAGGCAAAAGAGCTCGCGGCCGTTGGACAGCCAGATCCGTCCTAAATGGTCGGGGGCGGCCGAGTTGAAATGGTCGGAGGGGATGGTGAATTGTTGCCGCAGCCTACGCCCCTTAAAATCCACCTCGTAAAGCCCGCGTGGACCGATGGCGAATATCTGGTCACCCAATTCGAAGAACGCTGTGCAGAAGTTGCCCGATAGCTCCTTGTTGGGGAAAGTGAAGCGCTCGAAGACCATCGACCGTGGGCGCTTCATGCTTACCCCGCCGATGGTCGACACCCACAGGTTGTCGTGGGAATCGTGCCACACGCCCAGCACCAAGTTGGATGGGATGGTAGTGGTGTCCTCGGGGTCGGCGAAGAAAACTTCGTAGCCATCCGGGCCGTCGACTCGGGCAATGCCCTTGCCCGTGGCCACCCAGATGTAACCCAAAGTATCCTGGCTTACGCTGAACACATGGGAATTGGGCAACTCAGAGCGCCGGGTGACTGTCGGGAGCGCCCAAGCTTGAGTGACACCCAGGGCTAACAATAGAAGGATGTGTTTTAGGCGGCTAGATTTCATGGTGACGCAAATGTAAGCATTTTTCCTTATCCCCAAGAGGTGAAAAACGGCGAAATCGGGCAGTTGGAACAAATATTATAAAATTTGGCGCGAATGCTACAATTCCCTGCGCCACAACGTCCATCTTTTGTACCATTTCGCTAATCGCTGTGCGGCTTCTGGCGTAATTTTGCGGTGTGAATAACCCAAATCATGAATCACCCCTATTTGCCATGAAGCATAAAGCAAGTTTAGCGCTCTTACTCTCCACGATGTTGTGGTCGGCCCCTCCGGCCATAGGCGCGCTCACGCGTCACACGGTCAACCCCCAGCGTATCGTATGGGCCAGTGACACCACGGGACGCTACATAAGTGATACAGGATGCTTGTTGTCGCCCTTTAGCGGACAGGTCTCAGTGGCCGACCGCGAGGGTACTCACCTACGTTCTGATTCATCCCACCAGGCGGCATTGCTGCTCGACTTCGGCAAGGAGTTGCACGGTGGCGTGAGGATACATTCGGCCAACCGCGCCAACAACACGCCTGTCAGCCTTCGCGTACGTCTTGGCGAATCGGTCACCGAGGCTATGAGCGACGTCACTCCCGGCAACAACCCCTCCAACGCCACCAACGAGCACTCGATGCGCGATTTCATCGTGAAGGCTCCTTGGCTCGGCACTATTGAGTGTGGCAACAGCGGCTTCCGCTTCGTGAGAATTGACCTGTTGGATGAGGAGGTGGATTATGTGCTTCGGCACATCGAGGCCGTTTCGGTGATGATCGACGACCCCGAGATAGGTACATTTTCAAGCTCCGACGGCCGTGTCGACTCAATTTGGAGCGTAGGGGTATACACAGTGAAACTCAATGTCCAGGATTATGTGTGGGACGGAGTGAAACGCGACCGCCTGGTGTGGCTCGGCGACATGCACCCCGAGGTGATGACAATCGCCAACGTCTGGGGCAATCTCCCGGCCGTTCATCGCAGCCTTGATTTCGCCCGCGACGACACCCCGCTGCCCGGATGGATCAACGGCATGAGCAGTTACTCGCTTTGGTGGGTCATTATTCTCCACGACCTGTACCTCTATCAGGGCGACCTGGCGTTCCTCCAGTCGCAGGCTGAATATCTTCACCAATTGGTCGACCAGATAGCCTCCAAGGTGGGGGATGACGGCGTGGAACAACTCGACGGGGCGCGTTTCCTCGATTGGCCCACGTCCGACAAGCCCGAAGCTATCCACTGCGGCCTTCAGGCCTTGACACATTGGTCAATGCAATGCGCCGTCGTGCTCGGGGAGCAGCTTGGCGACAAGGCAATGGCCAACACCGCCCGCGATTGCATGCGACGGCTCGAGCGTCATCACCCCTCCTGCGCCGGTAACAGCCAGGCCGCGGCCTTGGCGATTATCGCTGGAATGTCAACCGATCCCGAGAGCGACGCCCAGGTGATTTTGGCTAACGGTGTAAACACGTTCTCCACCTTCTACGGCTATTATATGCTCGAGGCTTTGGCGCAAACGGGGCATCTGGCCGAGGGCCTGGAAATGATGAAGCAATATTGGGGCGCGATGCTCGACCTGGGCGCAACCACGTTTTGGGAAGATTTGTCCTACTCCGATATAGCCAACGCGGGCCGTATTGACGAGATCGTCCCCCAGGGGAAATATGACATACACGCCGAGGGTGGCGCCTATTGCTACAAAGGATTACGCCTAAGCTTATGCCACGGCTGGGCTTCAGGGCCCACATCGTGGCTCTCTCGATACGTGTTGGGAGTCAAGCCGTTGACCCCCGGATGCGCGCAAGTAGCTGTAACACCCTCCTTGGGCTCGCTCGACCATGCTGAGGGTACTGTCCCCACGCCTCATGGACCCATCCACGTCAAGGCTTGGAAGGACCGACGCGGCAAAACGCAATGCCTGGTTGAAGCTCCCGACGGCGTGAAAGTGGAGTCAACGGGACGTTCAACCGCCCAAAATTGACCAGCTGTAAGTGATGAAATATGTTACGTGTATATTGGTAGGCGGATTGGTTGCCCTGAGCGGTAACTGCCGCGAAACGGCCAGCGAATCCACCATGGTGGATTCGCTGATGTCGGTTATGACCCTGGAGGAGAGGATTGGCCAAACCAACTTCGGAGTTGTGGGTACGCCACTGGTCGTTGGGAGCGCCGTTGGGCTGGAAGAGGCCATTGCCCAGGGCCTGATAGGCTCGGTAGGAGGGCACGACCCTCAAGGGGCCTACAATGCCCAAAAAACCGCGGTGGAGCGCTCTCCACATGGCATACCGTTGATAATCGGCCTCGACGTGGTGCACGGCTACCGCACTACCTTCCCCATTCCCCTGGGCGCCGCATCCTCTTGGAATCTACCGCTGGTCGAGAAGGCGGCGCGCATGGCCGCGAGGGAAGCGTCGAGCTTCGGCATTTGCCACACCTACGCGCCGATGGTCGATATCTGCCGTGACCCTCGCTGGGGGCGAATCGCTGAAGGCACCGGTGAAGATCCTTGGTTAGGATCCCGTATGGCCGAGGCTCAGATCCGGGGCTACCAAGGCGCCCACCTCGCGGCCGATAGCACCGTGATGGCTTGCGTGAAACATTTCGCGCTCTATGGGGCCTCGGAGGGTGGCCGCGACTACAACACGGTGTCGATGGACGATGCCACGATGCACAACTATTATTTGCCTCCATATCACGCCGGGGTGCATGCCGGTGCCGGCACGGTGATGTCGTCGTTCAACGTGGTCAACGGCGTGCCGGCGACCTCCAACTCTTGGCTCCTCACCACCTTGCTGCGCGACCAATGGGGATTTGACGGTTTTGTGATTTCCGATGCCAATTCCGTTGCCGAGACCCTCACTCACGGAACAACCTCGGGAGCCATCGACGCGGCTGTGCAGGCATTGCTTGCCGGAACCGACATGGACCTATGTAGCGGACTGTACTCAGCCTGCCTAAAGGACGCGTTGGAGCAGGGGCTTATCACCGAGGATGACATCAACCGTGCATGCCGCCGTGTACTGCTCGCCAAAGTGCGCTTGGGGCTTTTCGACGACCCTTACCGATATTTTCACGATGCGCCAGCACCTTACGAAGCCTTGACCGTTGCCCAAAAGCTGGCCGCTGAAAGTGCCGTGTTGCTTAAAAATGATGGCGTATTGCCTTTAAAATCCAATGCGAAAGTAGCGGTTGTGGGTGATATGGCCGATGCTCGCGGTGACTTACGGGGATGTTGGGCATGGAATTACGACGAACAGTTGCTACGCTCTCCCCGGGAGGCTCTCGACAGTGTGATCGGCTTGGTTTCGCCAGAACAGGCCGATGTAGTTCTGTGCATCACGGGCGAACCGGCTTCCCTCACTGGCGAGGCCAAATGCCGCGCCGACATCTCTCTGCCCGAGAACGGGAAAAGAGCGGTTGAGCATGCTAAATCCTACGGCCGGCCTGTTGTGGCTGTGCTGCTTACGGGTCGGCCATTGGTGATACCCGAATTGGAAGCCGACCCGCAAATTTCGGCTATTTTGGTGGGCTGGCACGGTGGCACCCGAGCTTCACAAGCCTTGGCTGATGTGTTGACTGGCGTGGTGAATCCCTCGGGCCGTCTCACCTCCACATGGCCTCGCCATAACGGGCAGATCCCGTTGTATTACAACGCTTTGCCCACTGGAAGGCCATATTCCGATTTTTGGGCAACGTCCAAGTACCTCGACGTGAGCAACGAGGCGCTGTATCCATTCGGTTACGGCCTCGGTTACTCCACCGTGGAATACAGCCCTATATCCCTTTCCGCCAAGGAGATAGTGGGCGAGAAGAAGGAGGCGGAGGCCTATGTGACCGTGACCAATACGGGCAACGTTCCCCAAACCGAGGTGGTCCAGCTTTACCTGCGTGATCCTGTTGCGGATATCTCGCGCCCCGTCAAGGAGTTAAAAGGATTTCAGCGAGTGGAATTACAACCCGGGGAGAACCGTCGGGTAACATTTACGATCACCCCCGAATTATTAACGTATTACGACCCGGCAACCGGGCAATGGCGTTGGGACGACGGTGAATTTGTGCTGATGGTCGGACCCAATTCCCGCGACCTTTGTTGCGACACGATCACGTGGCGTCACACAAATGCTTCTGCCGAGACGCAAGCCTTGCGTCGCCATATCCACGAGGAATTGCCTAAGTCGGTGCGTACCCTCAGCGAGGACACCGCAGGCCGTTTCGGCCTGCGGTATCCCTATAGCGTGCCGTGCGTGCGCGACGGATTCCAGGACATGTATTATTGGGACACTTACTTCACCAATCTGGGGCTGCTAATCGATGGCGACACCGAGCAGGCGCTCAATAATTATCGGGATATCATCTCGTTAATCGACCGGTTCGGCTACATGCCCAATGGCAGCAACGAGGCTCTGGTTGATCGCAGTCAGCCCCCTGTTGCCGCCTTGATGGCTCGTGATCTGCTTGCCTATGGAGTTGATACCATGTCTGTTATCGCCACTTTACCCGCACTTGAGCGCGAATACCAATTTTGGATGACCCAGCGTATCGCTCCCAACGGGCTCAACCGCTACGGCCACAACAGCTCGGATGACACCCTTGACGGCTTTTACGGCGCAATCACCACTTACCGTTTCCTCCAGCAACCCGACCCCTCGCTCACGCGCGAGCAGCGAGTAGCGGCCGGAGCGCATCTGTTGGCCGAGGCTGAGAGTGGTTGGGATTTTAATCCTCGTTTCCACCATTGCTGCATGGATTTCAACCCTGTGGATCTCAATGCATTAATGTATGCCTCGGAGTTGACTCTGGCTGATTTGTGCTACCTTGCTGGCCGTCAGGCTGATATCCAGAAGTACCGAAATTCCGCCAATAAGCGGCAAAAGCTTTTTAATCGCTATTGTGTTGACCCAAAGACACATATCCCATATGATTACGATTGGCGTAACAGCAAGCGTGGCACCTTGCTTTCCTCGGCTATTTTCTTCCCGTTATATACTGGGCTGGTCGACAAAGCCACAGCCAAAGCGGTGTCGCAAGCTCTTGACCGCCTCGAGCTACCCTACGGGCTGCCCGCTTGCGAGAAGGGTGTGCGCGATGTTACCTATCAGTGGGATTATCCCAATTGCTGGGCTCCCCTGTTGGTGATGGCCGTGGGAGGACTCGAAAAATACGGAAACTCCACCGAGGCCAAGCGCTTGGCCCAAAAATACTTGGATACAGTCACCCGCATGTACCGCGAATCGGGCCAACTTTGGGAGAAATACAATGGCGAGACCGGCAACCATGACGCGGCCGACGAGTATGCCAATATCGGCAACTTCATGGGCTGGACCGCGGGTGCTTGGCTATATTGTTACAATTATCTATATCAATGAGACTCAGTTGGTTAATATCTATAGTGTGTTTTTGTGCGTTGACCATCCGGGGCGAGTCCCCGGTGGCCAACGTCATCAACTTCGTGCGCCTCACCGAACCGCGCTCGCTGATCGAGCCTGTTTTGGCCCGATTCACCGACGAATATCTGTTCCTGACTACCCGCAACCAACTTTCCCTCTGCGACTCCCTTGACATAAAGGCCACTTGGCTTCTCCAATACGACGCCCTTTGCTCCGACAACTATCAACAGCTTATGGCTCAGGCGATAAAAAAAGGCCACGAGGTGGGGTTGTGGTGGGAAATCACTGAGCCTCATGTAGAAGCTGCCGGCATCCCGTGGCGAGGTCGATTCCCTTGGGATTGGCACGCCAATGTAGGGTTCTCAATCGGTTACTCTCCCGAGCAACGCCTGCGGTTGGTCGACGTGGCAATGACGAAATTCAAGGAGGTATTCGGCGAGTATCCCCGATCGGTGGGTTCATGGTTTATCGATGCCAAAACGCTTGATTACATGCAATCTAAATACGGTGTCAAGGGTGCCGCTGTGTGCCGCGACCAAATCGGCACCGACGGCTACAACCTGTGGGGAGGATATTGGCAAGGAGGTTACTTCCCGTCCAAAAACAATTTCTTTATCCCCGCACAAAATCCTGAAAACCAAATAAATGTGGCAACTTTCCGAATGCTTGGCTCCGACCCGATCCGGCAATACGAGAGTGGCTTGGGAGGTCGACATCAGGACGTTGCCACGCTCGAACCCGTATATCCCGCCTACGGAGGCAATAATCAATGGGTTGACTGGTATTTAAAGCAACTCTACGACACCTCTCGCCATGGATTGGTCTACACTCAAGTAGGTCAAGAGAACTCCTTCGGATGGGATGCGATCAATAGCGGCTTGCGTTGCCAACTCGCAGAATTACAACGTCTTAGTCAAAAGGGAAAAATCAGAATAGAAACCCTTGGAACTACATCTGAGCGATTTTTGGCCCAACATGCCACCACGCCCCTAAGCGTCACCACCACTCGTGACCCTTATGCCGCCGATAGGCGCCAAGCGATTTGGGTGAACGGCCCGCGTTACCGCGCCCACTTGATTGTAGAGGAGGATGGACGCCTGTCAATCAGGGACATACACCTGTTTGACGAAAGTTGGCAGTCGGCTTATCTTGACTCAGTGTGCACCTCCTCCTCTTGCTTTTATTTCACTCCAGCCCTCTTCGACGGCAATTGTTGGAGCGATGGTACAACCCCGGCACGCATCGCCATCGTGACTGCAGGTAAAAAAGGAGAATGGTTGGAATCTCACGACAAAATCCACTGTAAGGATTTCCCTGACCACTTCCAAGTGCGGCAAGGCCCCCTCACTATGTCGTTTTACCGGGACAGCATCACCATTTCCGCCAAAAATCGCCCCATCCGTTTACGCCCTCATTGCGACTGGAGCCGTGTGAATGGAATGACTGTCGAAGATGATTGTTTATCAGGAACTTTCGGCACAATGGATTGGAGCGTGGCCTTAAATGGCGTGGAAACGATTTCTAAAGAGGGAATCACCTCCTCAAGCAACCATATTTCTTTGGATTTCACCAATATAACGACTGCAAAAAGTCAAATGGGGAATGCCCAGTGGATTGGCGCACCGTGGCAAGGCGAGGAGCCATCGAAATCGGCCGGCCCCGAGCCTTATTGCCATGAATTGGGGGCATCCCCCTGGCTACGTGGCTCCTTTCGGTTAACAAAATCGGTGGCAAAAGCGACTGCCCGGGTAACAGGCTTGGGCTACTTTGAATTTTGGGTTAACGGCAAGCGAGTGGGCGATGATTATTTCGTGCCCGCCTTTACCTGTTACGGTCCACGTAACGACCTGAAATACTACCCGATAGCTATCGAAGACACACCTTCGGCTTATCGCGTGGTGTATCTTGAATACGATATCACCCCGATGGTTCAAACCGGCGACAATGTGGCTGGATTATGGCTCGGCAACGGCTTTTACGACTCGACAACGGGATGGGTGTCGGCCTTTGGTTCGCCACGCGGCATCGTTCGCATTGACGTGATTTACCCCGACGGCACTGTCGATCAGTTGGTTACCGACTCCACCTGGCAAGCAAAGCCGTCACCAATCGGTCTTAACGGCACATTTGAGGGGGAAATTTACGACGCACGCCTCGACAATCCCGAATGGTGCACAACCGGTGATGATTCCCCTGATTGGCAACCAGTTGCAATACGCAAAGATCCAGAAGGTAAACTCCAACTTCAAGATTGCCCAACCGACAAAATCACTTCCACCTGGCTTCCCGATAGCGTAACCTGCAACGGCACCAAAAGTTACACCTTCCATTTCCCCGAAGAGATTGCCGGTCGAGTTTATCTCAAAAACATCCGGGGCCAACGAGGTGACACCATCAACATCATTTACCACAATGAAATGCCTCAGGGCGTCAATCACTATGTAATAGGTGATTCTATTCCAAACGAATACGCCCCACGCTTTTCCTGGTGGACCTTCAGCAATGTTACAATTGAAGGGCTGGACGACCTACCTGAGGTAATTGCGCAGGCTATCAACACCGATATCCCCGTTGTGGGTCATTTCAGTTGCTCCAATGAGGTGATCAACAAGCTCTTACACGCATGGCAACGTACCCAATTGGACAATTTCCACGGAGGAATAGCCAGCGACTGCCCACAGCGCGAGCACGCCCCTTACACTGGCGACGGACAAGTGGTTATGCCCATGGTACTGTACAATTTCGATGCCGTGGATTTTTACCGCAAGTGGTTGCGGGATATGCGCGACGCCCAAATCCCCGAAACGGGTTATGTGCCCAACGGAGCTCCCTGGCAACCTGGTTGCGGCGGTGGCCCAGCTTGGGGTGCTGCTATGTCGTTGATGCCGTGGGATCTATATCGATGGACTGGCGACCTTCAAGACCTGCTCGACAATTTTGACGCCATGGAGCGTCAAGCCCAGTATATGCTCTCGTGGCAACTACCCGACGGCACGATGCTCGCCCAACGCGCCAACGTAGGTTCCACGGAGCCGATGTATTGGCTCAACCTTGGCGACTGGTGCGCCCCAGGCGACCTGCCCAACCAAAATCTTGTTCACACATTTTATTTGTGGCTCTGTGCCGACCGTGTCGCTCAAGCCGCCAACGCCTTAGGTTTCAGCGAAAAAGCCAGTCAATGGCTACAGATAGCCACCGACGTCAAGCAGGCTTTCCACACCAAATTCTACAACCCCGAGGTCCATAGCTACGGAAACTGTGGTGGCGATGTCTTTGCCTTGGCAATGGGCTTACCTCCGCATAAAGACGACAAAACCAAGGTGTCATTATCCTTGGTCCTCAGCAACTTGATATACCGTTGCAATCGTCATCTCGACACTGGCATCTACGCTTCACGATACCTCGGAGAGGTGCTTGCCGACCGTGGACACATCGACCTTGCGCTTGACCTCATCACCCAACCCACTTACCCCTCACCCGCCTGTTGGCTATCCCAGGGAAGCACTACATTTTGGGAAAAATGGGATGGTGCCGACAGTCACAACCATCCCATGTTTGGCGCACTACTCACATTCCTTTATTCTCGGTTGACAGGCCTTCGCCTCGACTTGAGTCAACCAGGCCTGAAACACGCCGTGATAGCCCCGATACTTTCCGAGGACGTAGCCCACGTGGAATACGAGCGTAAAGGGTGGAAAATACATATCGATCATTCGCCTCAGGATGTGACCTTGCGAGTAACCGTTCCCGAAGATTGTTCAGCCACGGTCATGCTCCCTTGGCCATTGCCTTGTCATGCCTCCACTGAGATTCCTCTAAACGAAGGCTCATGGCGGCTGGAGACACATGAGGACGGCCGAGTGGTGGTCCAACCCGACGTTTAACACTCTTCTGTCCTCGGGTGGAACAAATACAACAAATTTGTGAACAATTGTAAAATTGCAATCCCGCGATTGTCAATAGCTTTGCACTACCATGAAACCCCTTATCTAACCCCGCGAAACAATACCTCGACATAATGCAACGACAACACAACCAATCATTACCGCGACGCTTGACGCTCTTATTGCTGGGGATTCTCGTCCCTGTGCTCGGCTGGAGCGCGACCATCAAGGGCACAATCATCGATGAAACAGGGGAGCCCCTCACAGGCGCAACCGTGCTTGAGAAAGGCACCTCCAACGCCATCGCCACCGACATCGACGGCCACTTCACCTTGACCACCAACAGCGCCACCCCCACGCTTCTGATCAACTTCATTGGCTATGAGCCAGTAACCATCAAGGCAAAAGCTGGCACGCCTGTCAACGTCACCATGAAACCATCCTCCACAATGCTCGACGACGTGGTGGTGGTAGCCTACGGCACTCAGAAAAAGGTGTCGGTGACAGGTGCTATCGCATCAGTGGACAACGCTGAAATCAAAAAATCTTCGGCACCCAACCTCTCAGCCGCTCTCGCCGGCAAGCTTCCGGGATTGACCACCATCCAAACCAACGGTGCCCCCGGCAAGGATGAAGTGAATATGTACCTGCGCGGCGCGGCCACCTACAACGACACCAACCCTCTGATTCTCGTCGACGGCGTGCCCCGCGAGTCGATTCGCGACATCGACCCCAATGAGATCCAGTCGATATCGGTGCTGAAGGACGCGTCGGCCACTGCCGTGTTCGGCGTGCGCGGCGCTAACGGTGTCATCCTTATCACCACGCGTCGCGGCGAGCAGGGCAAGGCGCAGGTGAGCGGATTGGTACAGTACAGCCAACAGTCATTTGCCCGCAAGCCTTACCGCCGCGATTCCTGGGACTACGCCCGATTGTTGAACGAGTCGCGCGCCAACGAGGGGATGCCCGCCGCGTTCTCCGACGACGAGCTTGCCCTGTTTGACGCTTGGAAAACCGGTGGCCCCACCAACGCCAGTGATGCCTATTGGTACCCCAACACCAACTGGAGCGACATCCTCTTCAAAGATCACTCCTCGATGGTTCAAGCCAACGCCAACGTGAGCGGTGGCACCGACAAGGTGCAATATTTCGTTAACGCCGGCTACGTCTACCAAGGCGGTATGTACAACTGTGAATCCAAAGAACAACTTGGCTACAACCCGCAAGCCCAGATGAACCGCTACAACCTTCGATCCAATATCGACTACAAATTCTCGCAATGGGTAAAGGCCTCGCTCGACCTCTCCAGCTTTATCGAAAAGGTCAACGGCACCAACCGCGAGGAGGCCTCCATGTGGGCAGATGCCATCACGGCACGTCCCACCACTCCAGGACCGTTGACCATCGCCGGAGTGCAGGTGCGCTCGGGTGGCACAGGTGACGACGGCAGCGTGTTGACCCACGACGTGGTCCCTGGGCAAGTGATCCAGGATCCCGCACAGTCGCTCCAGCCAGCCTACGGACTTATGAACCGCGCCGGTTACAACCTGGCCACTCGCTCGGGCATCAACGCCATCGGCACGTTGACAATCGACCTGGGGTTCCTTACACAGGGCTTGAGCATCAAGGGGCTTGTGAGCTACCAAAGTCGCAGCAGCTCCAACTCCTGGGCTACCAAGAATTTCGTGATATACCAATATGAACGCAACCCCTCGGGCCTCGACTTCCCGATTTACACCTTCGACGGCTCGGATGAGCGCGACGACGCCCTGGGCCTGGGCCGCTCCGTCACCTCCAACTGGTTCCTCAACCTGCAAGCACAGGTGAATTACAACCGCACGTTCAACAAGGTGCACAACGTCACCGCCATGCTCCTCTTCCAGCGCGACAAGCGAGAGGGCGACTCGGGCGACATTCCCTACAACATGATCGGTACATCGGCTCGTTTCACCTATAATTACGACTCGCGCTATCTGGCCGAGGTCGACATGGGCTACAACGGCACCGAGCAGTTTGCCCCCAAGCACCGTTTTGGCTTCTTCCCCGCATTCTCCCTTGGCTGGGTGCTCAGCAACGAGCCTTACATCAACCCCTACACCCGCGACTGGCTCGACATGTTGAAGCTGCGCGCATCCATCGGTAAGGTGGGTAATGACGGCTTGGGTTCCACCCGATTCCTGTACCTCGACAATGTCAACTATTATCAGTCGGCCACCGTAAGCTTCGGCGTGCCGTCCCTGGGCAACGCCTACAAGATCTCGGAGGTGATGCTCGGCAACCCCGACATCCATTGGGAGACGGCCTGGAAATACAACTACGGTGTCGACCTCACCCTCTTCCGCAACCTCCATATGGCATTCGACTACTTCATCGAGAACCGCTCCGACATCCTCATCGCCCGCAACACCGTGCCGATGATTTCAGGTATGTCATCGTCGCTTCTCCCCCGTGTCAACAAAGGCGAGATCCGCAACAAAGGCTATGAGTTGACCGGCTCCTACTATTTCCCCGTGAACAAGGATTTCAACTTCACCGTCAACGGCTCAGTGGCCTACAACACCAATAAAGTGAAAGAAGCCGATGAGTCAATACTCGCCGAGGATTACGCCTACCGTTACCGCTCTACGGGCTTTATGCTCGGCCAGTGCTGGGGATACGTTATCGACCACACGGTCGACCCGGCCACCGGTCGCGACGGCTCAGGCTTCTTCAACTCGGAGGAGGACATCGCCCTGCGCGGACTCAAATACGAGATCGAGGGAGGCTCCCCGCTCCCTGGCGATTTCATCTACAAGGATCTCAACGGCGACGGTGTGATCAACGACCGCGACCAAGCTCCTATCGGCTATTCCTCCCTACTGCCCAAATACACCTACTCGTTTGGCGCAACGGTTAACGCCTACGGGTTTGATTTCTCGATCATGTTCCAAGGCGTGAGCAAATACTCCAAGTACTACTCGGGTTGGGGAATCTTCGAGGAAAACGGCTCGAAATATTTCAACGACTTCCTCGACGAGCGCTGGAGTGCCGAGCGTTACGCCGCCGGCGAGAAAATCACCGCGCCGCGACTCACCAACACCGCCTCGCCCTCCCATGTGGCCAACTCCTATTATATCATGGACGCTTCCTACCTGCGCTTGAAGAATATCACCCTGGGATACACCATCCCCTCCAAGATCACCCGTAAGCTGCGCATGTCGGAAATACGCTTCTACGTGTCGGCCGAAAACCTTTACACGTGGCAACACCTGCGCACCAAGTCGTTCGACCCCGAGCAATCGTCGCTTCTCGACTACCCTTTGCTCAAAACCTACACCTGTGGACTTAACATCAACTTCTAATCCCATGATTACCCGTATATTACATAAACAATTGTCACTTTGGGCCTGCTTGGGCTTGATTGCACTCGCCTCATGTAGCGACGACCTCGACATCACTCCCGACGGTCGATTGACCTTGGACGAGGTGTTTGCCAACGCCGACTATACCGAGGCTTACCTCTCGGGGGCCTACGCCGCAATGCCCAAGAAAATGCACATGTACTACTGGATGGAGAACCTCCCCACCTCGCTTAGCGACGAATCGTGGTCCAACGAGGATACCGAGGGCCATGGCGCCATCATGGCCTATCGTGGCCAAGGTTCATCGGCCGTCGGTGGTAACATCTTCGACATGAACGACCGCGAGGACGCCTTCGACACCCACTACTGGACGCGCTACTGGTCGTCAATTCGCTCATGCAACGTGTTCATCGAGCGTATCCCTACAGCAGTGGTGCGCTCCGAGGACGTGCGCAAGCGCCTCGAGGGAGAGTGCCGCACCCTGCGAGCATTCTACTACCTGCAGATGGTGAAATGGTTTGGCGACCTCCCCATCATCGACTACGTTGTGAGCGTCGACGCGACATTTGAGAACGCCCGCAAGCAGCCCGCCGTCGACGTGCTGAAATGGATCGTCCAAGAGTGTCAAGATATAATGACCTACGACAACCTCCCCTGGCGATTGAGTAGCGGTAACGAGACGCGACGCATGTCCAAGGCCGTGGCCGCGGCTATCGCCTCCGAGGCCTCGCTATTCGCTGCCTCAACGCTCTACAACAACGGTGAAAACCTGTGGGAATGGGCCTATCAGGTGAATATGGACGCCCTGAGCAAACTCCGTTCCAACGGATACGAGCTTTACACCCAGATGCAAACCGACAACTACAACTCGGCTTACGGCGAGTATTTCGCCCAGGACGAATCGCTGGGCACATCCCCGGCCGACCGCGAGACCATCCTCTATAATCCCAACGTCAACCACCAGCAATGGTACGTCAACGGCACGCCCTTGCAGGATTGCTACTCGGCCTCCAACGTCCCCTCGCAAGAGCTGGTCGACTCCTACGACATGCTCGCCACCGGCAAGCCCGTGCTCGACCTGGAGAACCCCTACCTCGACACCGATCACCTCGAGCCCAACTACACCAGCGACTCGGGCTACAACGCCAAGAGGCCTTACGATGGTCGCGACCCGCGTTTCGACGCCACGATAATCCACAACAAGTCGATAATCTACATCGGCACGGAGCGTGCTGAGGTGCGCACTGAGGAGGGCGGCAACTGCGAGGTGCGTTCCCAATCTCGCACCTATACCCGCACGGGCTACTACTTCCGCAAGTACCACCATTACAATTCCTACGCTTCGGGCAATCAACCCGACGGTCACTGGAAATTCTATCGCCTGGGAGTGGTGATTCTCAACGCCGCCGAAGCCGCCGCCGAGTCGGGGCATATCGGTGAAGCTATGGAGCTTGTCAACGAGATACGCCACCGCGCCGGTTTCGACCCTTCGGTCGATGTCACGGCCTCGGGGATTGACGACGCCCGCCTCAAGGTGCGCCACGAGCGACGTATTGAAATGGCATTCGAGGAGCATCGCTTCTTCGACTGTCGCCGCTGGACCACCAACACCGAGGATATCGAATGCGAGAAGGTGTGCACCGGAATGCTTATCCAGAGCGGCTTCTCCACCAAGTACACCCGTTTCGTCGTAGGCACCAAGCAGTCCTCGGCCGCAAAGTGGCACTTCCTCCCCATTCCTCTCAACGAGGTTTCCACGCTTGAATCACAAACTGGAGTGTCGTGGCAAAACTACGGCTGGTAAACCCTAAACCCTGATACACATTATGAAATATCGACATATAATATTAGCATTGGCCATCGGGGCACCGGCATGGACGCAAGCTCAGGAGCCAGCCGACTCTACCCTCGTGAAGTCGCATGCCGTTTACCCCAACGACACCACGACCTATGCCTCAGCCCGCGTAGGCTCGGAAATTATCGACTTGGCACCCTCCACCACGCTCGATGAGGCCGTAAAGGGGCATCTCGCCGGATTCTATAACAACGGACAAATACGCGGCATGCAATCCCAAAACGGTTCGCCGATCTTGCTTGTGCTCGACGGCGTCCCTTCCACCACCTTGTCACTCAGCGACATTGACCCCCGCACGGTGGAAAGCGTTGAAATCCTGAAGGACGCCGCTGCCAAGGCAATTTATGGCCCTCTTGGAGCACAAGGTGTGATCCTCGTCACCACCAAGAAAGGATTTACAGGCAACACCGTCGTGAAAGTAACCGCCGATTTCGCCTTCCAAAAGCCCACCAAGACGGCCGACATGGTCGACGGATACCAATACGCCTCCCTGCGCAACCAAGCTCTCGCCAACGACGGCTTAAGCCCCGCGTTCTCCACCGACCAGCTTTCACTGCTCCAATCGGGCCAAGGCTATAACAACAATTGGCGCAAGCAATACCTCAACGACTTCCGCACGGCCCAGCGCTACTCAATCTCGCTCAACGGCGGCAACGAGCGCGTGAAATACTACGTCAACGGCGGATTTGAGCGCGAAACAGGAATGTACGAAACCGATTGGAAAGAGAAATACGACCCCTCGCCTTGGACCAACCGCTTCAACGTCACCTCCAACCTCGACATCAAGATGTTCCCGTTCCTCTCGGCTTGGATGTACTCCTCGATGCGCATCATCCGCGAAAACGGCTCCGACAGCGACAACAATATAATCAACCTCTGCTACATTACACCCCCCACTACCCCCGGCGGAGTAATTGACGGCAAAATCGTCACCGATGAGAATTTCTCCGACCCCATCTACGGTGAAATCAACTACTCGGGTGCCCGCGAAACCTCCACGACCAACATCAACGCCAATTTCGGCCTCAACCTCGACCTCAACCAATGGGTTAAAGGCCTGTCGCTACAAGGCATCTTGGGGTACAACTCCAAGTATAGCGGCATCCGCAAAGGCGCTTACGACTACACCCGCTACGTGAGCGACGGCGACGGCGGCTGGACTGTGCTTGGCACTCAGCGAGAAGCCGCCCTCTCATGGTCCAAGACCTCCACCGCTATCTATTTCATGAATTTCCAGGGGCGTATAAAATACCAGCGAAACTTCGACAAAAATTACGTGAGCGCCAACGTCACCTATCTCTCCGAGGACAAGCTCAACGGCTCCACCTCCACGGGCTGGTTGCTTCCCTTCTCACGCATCCAGCTAAGCGGAGAGGTGAAATACGGCTTCGACAACCGTTACTACGTGCAAGTGGCGTTCAACCACGCCGGCAGCGAGCAGTTGCCTAAGGGCAACCAATTCCACTTCTCGCCGGCTGGCTCAGTGAGCTGGAATGCACATAATGAATCGTTCCTGCGCCAAGTGACGTGGCTCAACCAGTTGAAGCTGCGTGCCTCGGCCGGCATCTTGCAATACGACAATCTGTGGAACTTCCCCTCGCGCTACCTCTACGCCGACGAATACCGCCAGCAGGGAGGAGGGGGTGTCATAGGCTCGCTCTACTCCTATGCCCACATCTCCGAGGGTTTGTTAGGCAATCCCGCCTTGACTTGGGAAAAAACCTATGAGCAGAATTACGGCATCGACCTGAGGGTGCTCAACTCCCTGTCACTGTCGGTCGACTACTTCCGCTCCCATCTCAACCGCATGCTGTGCGTCGACAACACCACCCCCACCGCGGGCGGCCACACCACCTCCACTCGCGCCTACACCAACATCGGCCGTACCCACAACCAGGGTGTCGACATCTCGGCGCGCTACACTGGCGTTATCCCTTCGGCCTCCCACATGACTATCAACGGCTACGTTGACCTCGGCTGGAACAAAAACCGCATCGACTACGCGGGCGACCTCGACTACTCGTCCTCGGGTTACGCCTACCCGTCACGCACCTCGGGCTACTCAATCGGCCAACAATTCGGTTACCTGATTGACGGTTCCAACGGCTCTATCTTCTACAACTCGCAAGACGAGATCGACAACAGTGGCCTGAAATTCGCTGGCCGCGAGCCTCGTCCCGGCGACTTGAAATTCAAGGATCTTAACGGCGACGGTGTCATCGACGAGTGCGACAAGGCCCCATTGGACGGCGTGAAAACTATGCCTTCGTTCAACTACGGATTCGGCGCACAAGTGATATGGCGCGGCTTCGACCTCTATCTCTATTTCCAAGGCGAAACCGGGCGCAGCCACCTCTACACCTGCGCTGGCGTTTACGAGAATTCCTATCAAGGAGTATATGTCAACGGTATTCACACCCACGCTTGGACAGCCGAACGCTACGCAGCGGGACAAGACATTCGATACCCGGCCTTGACCACCTCCAACTCCTCCTCGCTCGAGGACAACAGCTTCTTCGTGAGCAAAGCCGATTTCATCCGCCTGCGCAACCTCGTTTTGGGCTACTCCTTGCCTTCAACCACTGTGCAAAAGTTGAAACTCACCCAGTTGCGTTTCTACTTCGCCGCCGAAAACTTGTTCACATCCACCAATATGAAATTCAAGTGCTTCGACCCCGAGGCTTCCGCGCTTTCCGATTACCTCTATCGCAGTTTCTCGATTGGTCTTAACCTTAGCTTCTAACCCCTCCCTTATGAAACGCTATAAATCACTCTTATATTTCGCCGCCGGCTTGGCCATGGCCGCATGCACCGAAATCGAGGAATACCCCGACGGACGCCTGTCGTTCGACCAGATTTTCCAAAATCAAAAGCTCACCGGCGCCTACATGAACAACTGCTACGAGGGCCTCAACCTCGGTCACGGGCACATCTACGGCTCCCACTCCTTTATCGAGGGTGCCACTGACAACGCGGCCGACGTCGACGATGCCAACGGAGGCTCCATCAGCCTGTGGAACCAAGGGGCCGTAACCTCGTTCACCAACCCCCTGGGCACTCCCAAGCAGTGGAATCTCTACACCTACATCCGTCAGGTCAACACAATGCTCCACTATCTGCCCGACGCCGAGATCCACACCGAGAGCGTGCGCGAGCATTACCGTGGCGAGTGTTACGCCCTGCGCGCTTATTACTATCTGCAATTGCTGAAAACCTACGGCGCCGTGCCGTTGATGCTCGACAATTACGACACCGAGGTCTCATCCGACAACACCTACGACTACTCCACCGTCCAAGTAACCACTCCCTGCGACATCGCCCGCCAGGTCATCGCCGATGCGCGCGAGGCGATCGCTTGTGAGCAACTGGAATGGCACTCTGGATCAAGCGACAACGACGCTTTCCGTATGTCCAAGGCCATCGCCGCGGCAACTATGTCGGAGGCCGCGCTCTTCGCCGCCTCGCCACTCAACAACGACGGCACTTTCTCCTGGCAGGATGCCGCCGAGGTGTGCCTCGAGGCTCTCACTGGCTGCACCACCAATGGCTACTCTCTTTACAACACCGCTCCCACCCTCGAGGGACTCTTGCAAGCCTACAACGTCTACGATTTCTACTTCTTGGGCGGGTACGATGTGCGTGGAGCCTCCGACCCCGAGACTATCATGGGCTACAACGGCCAGTACTCGATTTGGCAGTACCACGGCCTTCCCACCACCACGGGCCAAACCAGCGCCGGCACTTGCCCTTCGCAAGAACTTATCGACTGCTACGAGACCATCGATGGGGTAGCTCCCATCTTGGGATATGCCGATGCCGATCATCTCCAACCGATCATTAATCCTGTGGCCACTCTCTATGATCCCGCCAACCCTTACGCCAATCGCGATCCTCGCTTAATGGCCTGTGTCTACTACAACGGGGCGCCTTTGTCGCCCCAAAGCGAAACCTTGGTGTCGACCGCCGACGGTGGCAACTGCGCCATCTCGTCGACCAACGTGCGCAACACACGCACCGGCTACTACCTGCGAAAATTCGGCTCGCCCTTGTCGGACCGCTCACTCAACTCCGACGGCGCCATCAAGGCTTTTCGCTTGGCCGAGCTTTACCTCAATTACGCTGAATGCGTGCTCGAGGCTTCCACATCCGAGACCGCTCCCCGCGAGGCCGTCAACGCCGTCAACAAGATTCGCGACCGCGTGGGAATGCCACGCCTGGGTTACGACATGAGCCGCGACGAGTTCCGCAAGCGCTTGCGCAACGAGCGTCGCGTGGAGCTGGCCTTCGAGGACAATTATTTCTACGACCTGCGCCGCTGGAAAGCCCTCTCAGGCACCGAAACCGTCACCGGAATGCGACCCTTGGCCGAGGGCGGCTACCAACGCTTCGTGGTATCCCGCAGCAAGGCCACAGCCGACAAATACCTGCGCTTCCCTATCCCCGGCGAGGAGGCTGTGCGCCTGAAACAGGCCACCGGCCACGACTGGCAAAATGCTGGATGGTAAATTTATTTCTGAGTTACGAAAATTATACATACATTTGCAATACCTTTAACCATGAGATTACAACCACTGATAATCGCTACCGCCCTGACCGCTTGCACTACGGCTTGGGCTTCGGAAGTGCTCCCCGACACCTGGGTGTGCGACGACGAGCTCGGGCGCCGTGTGCTCACGGCCGACGACGGCCTCGACTCACCCGCAGCCGAGGGCACCTATTCCATTGGCATCTTCTACTACATCTGGCACTGGCAACACACCGGTTTCAAGAAGGATATCTCCCAACTCCTTCAAGAAGACCCCGACAACCCCGCCTGGGACTCGGAGGGCGCCTTCCATTGGGGATCAAAGCCTTGGCTCGGCTACTACATGGCCGGCAACCAATATATCGTGGCCAAGCACATGCAGATGTTGATGGACGCCGGCATCGACTGGTACTTCTTCGACTGCACCAACGGCACGGTCTACGAGTCGCAGGTGCGCGCCGTCATGGCCGAGATCGACCGCCGCGAGGCCCTGGGATTGAAGGCTCCCAAATTGGCCTTCATGCTCCACTCGGTACTCTCGATCCAGATCAAAAAAGTGTATGATTATTTCTACTCCGACTCCTCCAACGACCACTATTGGTACATGTACGACGGCAAGCCTCTGATCCTCTGCGACAAATCGGAGGCTCCAGAGGAGTATCACGACAAATTCACGTTCCGCAACTGCTGGGCGTGGATGGATTTCAACGAGGGAGAGTGGTCGTGGCTGGAATTTTATCCCCAAAACGTCGGTTGGGTTTACAACTCCAGTGGCCGCAAATATTACGAGCAAATTTCGGTGTCGGCAGCCCAGCATGCCACCTCCAAGATTGGCAAAAGCTATACTTCAACGGGCAAGCAGCCTTCGATAGACAAGTGGGGACTGTGCGAGGAAACCGCCCAAGGCCTCTACTTGCAGGAGCAGTGGAAAAGAGCCCAACTGGTGAAAGCCCCGGTTGTGATGATCACGCAATGGAACGAATGGTGTGCCCAGCGTTTCGTCATCAAGTCCACCTCCGAGTACTCTAACGTGCGTCCTGGAGCAACTGCCAAGATTGGCGAGAGCTACTTCGTGGATGTGTACAACGAAGAATTCAACCGCGACATCGAGCCAGGAGCCAACGCCCTCACTCGCGACAACCACTACCTGCTCACGGTAAGCAACATCCGCAAGTACAAAGGCGCGCACGCCCTGCCCGTGCCCACCCATAACCTCCCGATCGACATCGCATCCGGCAACTTCTCGCAATGGGATGACGAAACCACCGAATACGTCGACGAGCCAGGCGACTGCGAGTTCTATTACGCAAAGGCCGAGCCTGAGGAGTGCGCCGACCGCGAAACCAACGATTTCATCACGGCCAAGGTCACCAAGGACGCCACCTCGTTCTACTTCTTCGTGGAAACGGTCGACGAAATCATCGAGCGCGGCACAAGTGAAACCCTCTGGATGAGCCTGTTTATCAACCTTGACCAAGATTACAGCACCGGCTGGGGAGGCTATGATTACGCTGTGCTCGACCATAACGGCAAGCAGTACCTTATGCGTTGCCAAGGCAAGGATTATTCTTGGCAAGAAGTTGCCCAGGTCGATAGCTACTACGACGGTAATCGCATGATGCTCGCCGTGAAGGCCTCCGACATGGGGCTTCCCGACACCAACGTCGATTTCGACTTCAAGTGGGCCGACAACGTATCGGTGGCCGAGCCTGATGTGATGCGATTTATCTCCGACGGCGACGCGGCTCCCAATGGCCGTTTCAACTACCGTTACAAGGGGGCTTCCCTGCCCGTCCAAAGCGGTGTGAAAGGCGTCAGTAGTGATTACGCGCTAAAATCCCTAAAGGTTACAGTCGACGGAAGCCGTGCTCTTGTCTCCTTTGGCTATACTACCTCCAACGTTGTGGTGGAAATTTTCAACACCTTAGGGGAAAGAATCGCTTGCCAAGAGGGCAAAAACTTGGGCGCAATGTCGTTTTCCCTTCCCCATGGCTTGTATTTCGCTCGATGCACCGGCGCTGGGGGCAACTCATCGGCAAAATTCACAATCTGAACAAATATTAAAATCTTTGGGACGCACCCGATAATGTGAAATTTCGGGGGTGGCTACCTTTGCAATGCATAGCTACACCCCTAACATTATCACAATGCGTCTAAAAGAAACGATTCTTCTTACCTTTGTCACCTTGTGTGGCATTCAGGGAACACAGGCCGAAAGTTTCACGGCCGGTGGTGAGACCTACACTTACACTGAGAAACAAACGCAGCAACTCAACTCGGGAGTCGTGCACCGTCGTCTACGGTTCACGGCTCCCACGGCTTTGAATGTGCAGATCGTGGAAGTCGACTTGACCAACTCCAACGTGCGTGTCGAGACGACGTTGGCCTCCGACAAGATGTTTGCCACACAGACGTTGCCCAACCGTTACTCGGCCCTTAAGTCGGCCGGCCGAAAGCCGTTGGTGATCCAGAACGCCTCGTTCTGGTCAATGTCGTCTCAATCCACCGATGCCGGCACCTGGGCCACCACATGCCCTCTGGGAGGCTTGATGCAGAACCAAACTATCGTCACCGAGACCAACTATAGCTCCGACACGTGGGTAGGCGGTCCGACGGCTCAAGGCGTGTTCGGCGTTGGTGCCGGCAAGGCAATCGCAGGCCATTACCAAACGTATATGCGACTGATGTGTCCCGCACGATGGGGCACATCCGAAACCCAAAACATCATCACTATCGAGGAGGTCAACCGCTACTGCCACAACGGTCGCGCCGCCGCGTTCAACTCCAATTTCCCCTCCGACCGCGACATCAAGGTGATCAACGCGTCAACTATGCCCAACACGCAGATGGCCAACGGCGAGGGTATCTATATATTCTGCTCGCTTAAATCGGGTTGCCACGAAGGTTACAACAAGTGGAACAAGTACATTGTAAAGGCCATTACTCCTGACGCCACCTCGGGTTACCGCGGAAGCTACGACCTCGTTTTGGTAGGTACCCAAACAGCCAAAACCATCATGTCGACCCTACAAGTGGGCGACGAGGTGCAAACCAAATACTACTGGCACGTCACCTCGGGCGACGTCAACGTGCCTATTGAGGGTATCGACAACGTGTGGGCCGGCCATCAAGTGGCGATGCTAAACGGCACCGTGCAGACTCCCGACGATTATGGCTCCGACGTCTACTCCCGTTCGGCCTACGGTGTAAGCTCCGACGGCAAGAAAATGATAATGTGTGTGATCGACAAGTCGACCGACGCCACCTACGGCACCTCCAACGGATGCAACACCTCCAGAATGAGCTACATCATGCAGCACTGGGGAGCCTCGAGCGTAATCTCCTGCGACGCCGGTGGCTCGGCCCAGATGGTGATCAACGGCTCCTATGTCAACACCCCCAGCGACCAGCGCGGAATATGCGCCTCCGTTGTCGTTTACGACGAGGCACAACCCGACTTCCCCGAGGATGTTGAGGAGAGCGACATCTCCACCTCCGGAGTTACTAGCTACGACGCATCCTCAGTGAGCGGCACATCCAATCCCTTCTGCTACAATTTCTCCTGTACCACCTCCGACGAAGGCGTCACCTTCAAGTGGACCAACACCGCCGCGCTCAACGCCGCCACCTTCCGCATTATCAGCGACGACAACGCCACCTCCCTCAAAACCTGGACTCTTGCCGACTCCTACCTCACAGCCGGGAACAAGACCTTTAAGCTCGCCTGGGACGAAATCCTCGACGACGCCAAGGGAATTGTCGTCGGCACCAAATACTCCTGGGGTATCACCGCCAAATGTCCGGCCCAAACAGGCGTGGTGAAATTCAAGGAACGCAAATTCTACTACCCGCAAACGGTGGAAACCGTCAACGACACCGACGATCCCTATTACGGTTACATAATTACCGCCGAAGGTCGTGCGCCCAAATCAAGCGGTTACTGGTCTTACTCCCGCGGCGGCCAAGGCGTGTATCTCTTCACTCCCCGCAACCTCGGCTCCGTCACCTACATCAACGGCACCGACACCACCTACTGCTTCCGTCAAGGCCTTACCGACACCAATTTCACCTGCGATGCCGGCGGCACTGGCTCCAACAACGGCTCCGTGCCACGAAAGATACGCCGCACCGACGACGGTCGCATCTTCTTCACCTCCGAGTCCAATTACTGCGCTCCCCTATACGAGTTCCCCACGCTCACAAAGCTCATCACCAAGAACGCCAAGTTCACCCAAGTGGCCGGGGGCCCTCTGGACAGTTCCCTTTGGTACTGGACCGACTCCGACGGCAACTTCTCCATGGCACAAAACGTGGGATTTGACGTCAAGGGCTCCGGCGATGACCTCACCCTCCTTATGCTTGGCGTTGACAACAATATGCTCTCCTCCAAGAACCAAACCGGCGTGCATTGCAACACCTACAAGATAGGAACCGCTACCAAATGGAGCGGCAAAACTCCCACATCCACCTTCAGCCCCTATAACAAGAAAATCCTTGGCACATCCTACTTCGCCAACGTCGAGATCGACTCCAAGGGCAACTACTGGCTGTGCCAAAGCCAATTAACTCCCACAGCCGATAAGCCTTCGCTCATCTGTTGCTCATCGGGTGGCACCGAGCGCTTCCGCAACTTCTCGATGGTGTGCGGCGGCGGTGGAATCCGCTTCAGCCCCAACGGCAAGCAAGTGGTGATCACCTCCTCCGAGACCACGTTCTCGGTTTACGACGTCACCTACTCGTCGGGCGTGCCCACGCTCACCGAAAAATATCGCGTTAGCCACGGCCTTGGCACCAACGTTACCGACTACGCCTGGGATCTCGCCGGCAACATCTACGCCGTCTCCACCACCAACAAGAAGCTGGCTGGTTTCGCCATGCCCCGCGAGGCCAACACCAACATCACCACCAAGGCCCGCGAAGCTTACCACTTCACTGCTCAGGCCGCTCCGGTAGTGACTACTCCCACTCTGTCGGCCACTGTTGACGAAATCGAGATTGAAGCCGAGGTGGGTGAATCGGCTAAAGCCACTTTCACCCTCAAAGGCTCCGACCTTACCGCCAACGCAACGCTCTCCCTTTCGGGTACAAACAAAGCTATGTTCTCAGTTTCCCCGACTTCAGTCACTGCCGCCACGTCGGTAAGCAAAACCGTTACCGTAACCTATACTCCCACGGCAGCCGGCACCCATACGGCCACCCTCACAATAGCATCCACCGGTGCCACTTCCCTGAAAATTACATTGACCGGTATCGGCACCGTCACTCCCGAGCCGGAGCCTGACCCTGATCCCGATCCCACGCCTGTCACCTATAACGACAAAGTGTCAGGCCTCGACGAGATATGGCTCTACTCCACCACCCGTGGCAACGTGGCCGACGCCTCCGATTGGTTCAATATTGAGTCCCTCCAAGATTACTCGCGCTCGCTGGCCTTCAACGACGGCAAGCTCTACGTGGCCAACAACAAAACGTGGTCGGATACCCCGTCGATCAACATCCTCAACGCCTATACGGGCCAAAAGACCGGCTCGCTGAGCGTCGAGGGTACCACCGCCACCGGCTCTACCTGCCGCCTGAGCGACGTGAAGATTTTCGACGGTAAGATTATCGCTTGCAACCGCGTGCTTGATACCCACATTCTCAAAGTATACATTTGGGACACCGATGCCTCCACCCCGCGTGAATTGCTCAGCGACGCCACCCATGGCCAGCTCTCTCTGGGAGGCCAGCTCTACGCATCGGGCACCCTCGAGGACGGTTACCTTTGGTTCACCAACGGCTATTCAATCCTGCGTTACAAGGTGACCGACGGCGTAGCTTCCTCCGATCCACAATTGATAGCTTTGGGGAAAGTGTGCGGTGGCACCAACTTCACCGACGGTATCTTTGTAGAAAACGATGGCACATTCTGGGTGAACGGCGACAAATACGCTCCCACCCATTTTGAAGCCGATGGCTCCCTATTGGCCCGCATGGAGTTGACCGCTCTGGGTGGCAGCCATGCCGCCGAAGCTACCGCCGTGGCCGCGATACCATTTGGCAATCGCCGCTACCTGGCCGCTACCACCTACGGCAACTCCAATGAAAACGGCTTGGCCGACGGCGCGCTTGTGCTGGCCGACATCACCGATGGCGAAAGCGATGTCACCGAGGCAATCGGCCTTTACCCCTCCGAGGGCCTTGGCTCCACTCGCAACACCAACTTTATCACCTCCCTTGCCTACGAAACCACCTCGGAAGGTAAACTCAATCTGTGGGTGCTGGTACCCATGCAAGGCGTCGCCTATTACCAATTTGACGGCTCGCAGGATGCCACCTCGGTGAAATCCCTCCTTGCTCCCACCTGGCAACTTTCTTGCCACAACAAGGTGATTACGACATCACTCCCGGCCCACCGCATCGAGGTATACTCATCGATGGGTCAACTCCTCCTTGTCGGTCGTGGCGACCAGCTCGACGCCAGCTCTCTGCCTCACGGCCTCTATATCGTAAGAGCCGTGGCCGAGGGAATGCCCGCACTCACTTCCAAGATAATATTGTAAGAAACCCTAAATCAAAATAGTAATGAAGAAATCTATGTTGTTAATAGCCCTGGTGTTTGGGGGAATGGTCTCCCATGCACAAGGCTTGAAGACTGGGGAGTTGACAAATGTGCGCCAACTCACCCACGACCCATCGGCCCGATTTGAGAATCCCCGATTCTCTCCCGATGGGCTCACTGTTGCCTTCACCGGCGAAGGTTATGAGGGATTGTACCTTATAGGAGCCGACGGAACATCTATGCGCCAAATCAGCCATGACCTCGGCGTGGGCTACATGTACCAATGGAGTGCCGACTCGCGCGAAATCCTCGTGCGCGACACACGCTGGGTGACAAACGCCGGCGAGACCACCCGCTACCATGCCGCTTGGACCGTCGACCTCTATGGCAGCAAGACGCGCCTCTCGGCCGACACCGAGACCATGCAACCCGCCGCTTGGCGCTACTCCAAGGCCGGCGCCAAGTCGATCGTAGCACCGGGCCAACGCCTCGAGCAAGTGTCGCTCCAAAAAGTGCCCACAAAGCTTCTTGAGGCACAGTCGGCAACTGCCGTTAGCCGCAACCTTTCGTTCATCTGCGACAGTGAAAAGCTCATTCTCGTCGACGAGCAGGGCAACCAAAAAGTGTTGTACAACAGCCCCGCATTCGCCCCGGCTCTTAGCCCCGACGGCAAGCGCGTCGCCTTCAACGCCTTGAACGATCTGGCCGTTATCAACATCGACGGCTCCGGCTTCCGCAACCTGGGCGCTGGCTTCAACCCCTCCTGGGCCAATAATTCGCAAGTGGTAGTGGAGCGCACTACCGACGACGGCCATAAATTCCTCGAAGGCGACCTCTACCTCATCAACGTCGACAACGCCCATGCCAAGCGCCTGACCACCACCTCATCCATGATCGAGGTCAATCCCTCGGTATCGGCCGACGGACAGCGTGTGTTGTTCACCAACGATGTCGATGGACAAGTGTATATTGCTGATTTAAAATAACTTAAGCCATGAAAAAGATATTTACCATATTATCCGTTGTGGCGATGGCCTTCACCCTCAACGCTACATCTACTTGGAGCGGCCTGCGCATCATGCTCGACCCGGGTCATGGCGGTCACGACTGCGGCGCTTGCGGTTACAACTCGCAGAAACCCCACGAGGCCGACCTCGTGTTGCTTTGCTCCAACACCCTATATCCCAAATTGACCGCCCTGGGCGCTCCCGTTTCCCGCACCCGCTTGGACGACACCTTTATCGCCCTGCAGACGCGCAAAGCCCTCTCTGTGAGCTACGACCCATACATCTTCTGCTCAATCCACCTTAACGCCTCAACGGCCCACACCGCTTCTGGCACCGAGACCTGGTACTACTGGACCACCGGCAACTCCCTCAACCTCGCCAACAAGGTGCAAGCCCAGCTCTTGGAGCAGATGGGACGCACCAACCGCGGCGTGCAGCGCAACGGCTGGACCGTCATCACCGGCTCTGCCTCAGTCCCTGCAATCCTCACCGAGGGCGAGTTCGTCGACAATCAAAGCGCATGGAATTACCTCAAAGATGAAACAGGCACCGGCTTCGCCAACTGGGTGAAGGGTCATCTCTACGGCTTCTACGACCACTTCAACCAGACGCTCGGCAAGGACATCACCAACCCCAAGACAACCTCTACGGATCCCACCCCCACCACCAATCCCACCCTCAAGGTATCTACCACGAGCCTATATTTCGACGCTCGTCGCGGTTCCACCGAGACTCTCTCGTTCACCGTTACTGGCACCGACCTTTCGGGTAATATCACCGTCACCTCCTCCAATTCCATGTTCACTGTCGACAACGCCACATTAGGCTCCTCCGGGGGCACCGTGAAAGTGAAATTCACTCCTCCCACCGATGCCTCAACCATGGCTGCCGGCGACTTCAGCGGCTACAAAATCACCGTAAAGAATACCACCGACGGCACATCCTACTCCAAGACCGTCAAAATCACCGGCCACCTCGGCGAGAAACTTCTCACCAACCTCTCCAAGCAGTGGCGCCGTTGCCAAGCCGCCGGAAACGTCGACAAGACTATCAGCGCATCAGTGTTCGGCTACGACCCCACGCTGATCCGCAACTTCGCCTACTACCAAGGCAAGCTCTATTGCGTGTACAACGGCACCGACATCCTCGTGCTCAACGCCCTCAACGGCTACAAGATCGGCTTCCTCAAGAAAGGCACCACAATTTTGGAATCCACACTGCAATTATGCGACGTGAAAGTGCTCGACGGCGTTATATTCGCATGCTCATTGGCTATCAACGGCACCGACAAAGGCCTACGCATCTACCAGTGGGACAGCGACGATTCCTACCCCAAGCGCATCTACACCACCACCAATTTCCGCGACTGCGACCGCCTCGGCGACTGCATGGAAGTGACCGGCGACGTCAACGGCACTCTCTATTTCACCTTCGCCAACGACAACTCGGAGATCGCTTCATCACCCAAGACCCAGATCTTGCAGTATATCCGCAAGATGAAAGACTCCTCCACCGGCGTGGCCGACTCGGCTGTATGGTCGCTCTGGCGCGCTCCCGTTTACCGAAACGACGGCTCCACCCAGCTTTCCACCAAAGGCAACACCCGAGCCTATCGCCTATCGGGTAAGAAATGGTGGATTGACGGCAAGGACTCTTATCCCACGCTCGTCAAAGCCAACGACGACGAAACCGCGGCCATCTCACAGAATATCACCATCGACACTGGCGAAAGCTGGGGATCATCCTTCCACGACTTCACATGGGGTGATGACCACTACGTGGCCAACATCGTGTTCAACGGCAAGGTCTACGACAAGAACGGCAATATGGTTTCCGACTACAACTATAAGGGCGCCCGCGTGCGCCTCTCGCTCGACGCCGAAAAGGATTACTCGCGCGTTTACCAAGTGAAGGATTACCCCAACGACACTATCGGCCTGGGCATCGACTCGCGCAACACCAACGCCACAGCCGACCTCGTGATCGATACCGACTCCCAGAATTACGTGTGGATTTGGGAATACTCCACCACCCACGGCATCGGTTGCTACGGCTACGGCACCCTCCCCACCTACACGTTACCCTCGTCGATTACTCCCGATGCCGCAATCACAATCAGCGACACCGATGTCATTTTGGATACTGAGGTAGGCAAGTCGGCTTCAACCGGCATTACCGTTTCGGGAACCGACCTTGTCGGCGACATCACAATCTCCCTTGGTGGCACCGACAAGGGAATGTTCTCCATCGACACCAAGAAGATCACCCAAGCCAATGCCCAAGGCGTGGTTGTGGTGACATATACACCCACCGAGGCCGGCACTCACACAGCCACCCTTACAATAAAATCGACCCAAGTAGCGTCGCAGACAGTTACTATCGTTGGTACCGCAACCGAGTCGGACATACCCGACCCCGATTACCAATTCGTCGACCTCATCCCCTCTCTTACCGAGGGATGGTGTTACTCAGTCAACCGTGGAAATCTCGCGCAGGCTCCCTGGTTCTCCTCCGAGTCGCCTTGGAGCCGATCAATCGAGGTGATCAACGGCCATCTCTATGTGCTCAACCACCAAAACTGGGGCACCGATCCCGTGATCAACATCGTCGACGCCTACACTGGCACGCAACTCGGTACACTCTCCACCGAGGGCGTTAACGACGTGTCGTGCGCCGCTAAACTTAGCTCGCTGTCCAAGATTGGCAATCAGCTGATCGCTTGCAACTACGCCTCCGCAACCCACACGTTGACCGTCTACAAGTGGGCCTCCGACACTTCCGATCCCGAGATTATACTCCAGGACAGCGCCCATGGCGGGGCTTACGTGGGCATGATCACCGCATCAGGCACCATGTCCGACGGCTACCTCTGGTTCTGCTCACCAGCGATATGCTCCGTTATTCGCTACAAGATCTCCAACGGCGATGTCAACTCCACACCCGAGGTGATCAAGCTGGCCAACGAATGGACCATTTGGGGCAACTTCGCCAACGTCTACCCCGACGACAACGACACATTCTGGGTGGCTTGCGATAAGATGCAACCTGTGCGCTACAACAACAAGGGCGAGGTGGTTGAAACCCTCCCTGTAGCCGCTCTTGGCTCGGCTGTGGCGCCTTCGGCTGGTACTGACGTTGTAATCGTTCCCTTCGGCGAGCGCAAGTATATGGGTGCCGTGACTTATGCCGGTTCCAACGCCAATGGCCTTAACAGCGGCGCTCTCGCCCTGATTGACCTCACCAGCGGTGCCGAGGCCGCGACTGCTCCCGTCGGCGTTTATCCCTCCGACGGTTACGCATCCGACCTGCGCAACACCAACTTTATCTCCTCCGTCGCCGCTGAGCTTACCGACAAAAACACCACAATCAACCTCTGGACACTCGTGCCTCAGCAAGGCGTGGCTTACTACTACTATCAAGGCCTTATCGCTTCCGGAATCGAAAGCGAGTGGGCACAACCCTGGCAACTTGTCACCCGCGCTTGCCAAGTGTCGACAACAGCCCCGGTTGCCCTCATCGAGGTTTACACCCTTAGCGGATCTATGGTGAAGTCGTCGCATGGCGAGCCAATCGACTGCTCGTCCCTCCCGGCCGGAGTGTACATCGCACGTGCAATCGGCCTCGACCGACACACCCAAGTGGCCAAGATCACAGTGGCTAAACGCTAACTTGACACATTCAGCACAATCTTTGGAACAAACGGCCTAAACAGGGCCGTTTGTTCTTTCTACTTGTTCGCCCGACATGGGCATAATCTAACGGGTGCGAGGCCAAGAGAGGCCTTT
>JAJBVP010000282.1 GCA_020859755.1 Bacteroidales bacterium
TGCATGGCGAAACTACGCGCAAATCCTCGCGGAATATGAATAATGTAGGTTAGGGGAAAGCGCTGGAGCTGCCCATAAAGTAGTGGGGTTAGGATTTGGTTATGGCCCTATGGGAGTAACTGCGCTTGTAGGAAAAGCCGTTAATTTTATATATGAGCATCTCGTTAGCTTGAGTTCCCAAATTAATGAAGATACTAATTTTCATTTTTATGTGTTTGGATTCAGCAGAGGCTCAACGTGCGCTCGACTGTTCACCCAACTCACTGCGAGAGAATCCTCTACACATTTACCATGCGAGAAAGAGTTCTCCCAGAGTTATAATCAAGCTCGGATGTTGGTTGACAATGGGAGATTACCATTTATGGAACGCAACTTCCTGACACAAAATGGGTCGGGAACAGGCATAATTGATCGAGCTAAAGTAAAAGTAGAATTTCTAGGAATTTACGACACTGTAGCTTCAATTGGGTTCTTGCAACAGAAGGATGGTTGGGTTAACTCTTTGAAAGATGTGCTTGAAGATGATGACAAACTAAAGAAATTAAAGGAATTGAGTGAACAACTTCAGTCCTACAATTTTCTTTACGAGCACCTTGACTGGATAAAGACACAATACGACTTTATCAAGAATCTCCAAATGGTTCCCGACGAGTGCAAGGATGTGTATCACTTTAGGAATGCCTATGAATATGGCTTATATATCCCTCAAACCAAGAATATGGGTTATGTAATCCACATTTGTGCCGCTGATGAATTCCGCGAAAATTTCGCTTTGGTAAATATAGGCCGTTCCATAGAAAATGGAAAAGAAATTATTATCCCGGGGTGTCATTCCGATGTTGGGGGGAGCTACATTGATGGGGTCAATCGTGAACGTGTTCTCTACAATTTTATACCTCGCAAAAACGCTGAAGCAATCAAAACAGCTGCCCAAGGAGCGGCGTCTGTGACTGATAATATCGATTCCTCTGACGCATCAATTTTGCAAAAAGCAGCATTGCAAGCCGTGAATAAAGCGGCACATGCAATAACCGATAATCAAGCTTTGTCTACTATCAGCGAAATTGCTTCCAAAAGAATTGGAGGTGCCTCTTACAACGAGGAAGCATACATGTTTGTGGCCAATCCTTGGACACCTCGACCCCAAGCCGACGATACTAACGTTATATCAATTTTTAAAGCACTTCCCCAGCTTGGTTGGGTAGACGAAGACTGGGGAGATGAAAAGTATTGTCAATTTTACGACGAAAACTCAAAACTTCGACGCACAACTATTAACCATAAAGTTACCGACGATGAATTTAAATTTACTGGTTATCGGCTCGGGGAATACAGCACAATTCCACTGAAAATGATGCTTACAGCGGTAAAAGGCGATAAAAATAAAGGATTCAAGGGATTGTTCCGTGACGATTTCACCCCCTACGCCATTCCCGGCGAACTTGAAACACTATCTCAGCAAATGGTTAAAGAAGTCTCTTCCAACGACAAACGTGTTTGGCTTGTCCCCGAGGGTGGATATTCTGGTGACTTTTACCGTAATTTACGTCGAAAATATCTTCATTTCACCGCTTCAAGCCAATTATTGGCAAAAGGCAAATACTGGAAACTGAAAGCATTATGGAAACGGGAATGGCAAGATTTATTCGCTTTAGATGCCGCCAATTTCGGCAATGAATGTAATTACGACAACAATGCTATGATTTGTCGCATTCTCTATAGCGGTGACGACACATCTCCATCCAGTTGCGCTGAGGGAGTAAACTATATGTATTCTTGTCCCGGAGAACAATTTAAAATTAAGACGATAAACGGAGGAACCGCTCCCAATGTTATTCTTAAAACAAAAGTGTGGAAACGCATTGAGGAGAAACTGCCTAAAAGAGTAAAGCAATAGAATAATTCCCCTGTGAGTTCCCAATTATTCGACATAAAGGTTTCGGGATGCGCGCCGTATGAGTTCCCTACGGATGTGTATTTCGGCCTGTTGTGGATTGACGAGGAAAAAGCCCTGGATATCCCAAAGGCCATTCCTTATCGCTGCGAGTGGGGCGAGATTCTTTCGACCAAAATCAGCCTGATCGACGAGCATCCCGTGCCACGGAAGTTGAGCATCCTTTGGTTGTCACTTGTCGAAGAAAAATACTATCTCCACGAAACTGATTTACCCTCGCAACGGATAATCGAACTATGGTCGGGCGACGTGAATTACACCCACCTTGTGGTAGGAATGGCCCCACTTGGACGAGTAGCCGTCTGGGCCGCTGGGACCCAAAAATCCACCCTTTTATTGTGGGAAAAGGCCCAAACAGTCCCGGCCGAAAAGGTCACCGATTTCATCCCTTCTCGCTGGACTCTTCCCCAATACTGTGCCCAGCTGTTAAAATCGTGTCCCGAGGCCGTTGGTGGCCAAATTCCCGAGAAATCCCTCTATCCCGGATATATGCGGCAGTATTGTTATCGCTATGTGGTGGAGCCGGAAAAGTGGGATGACAAGGAGGAGAAGTGGTTGCCACTCGACCCCGAGGAGCCTAAGGTGGAGGTTACTGCCCTGTGCGAAGCGCTGTGGGATGGAACGTTTGATAAGCTAAACGACGGACCCCTGTACAACTACCACATGGCTGGCAAGCCCAAAAAGCTCGCACTGAGTTGGCAGCAAGGGAAGGCGCAATACACTGCCTATTGGTGGCTCGACGAGGATGCCATCCGAGAGGCATTCGAGCGATTCTACGGCGCGCATCCCGAGACGAAAGTCGACCTCATCATCCGTTTCGCCCCGGACGGCCGAAAGTTCCAATTGGCAATGTTCCGCTACGGCCTCAAGGAGCCGGTCGCCATCAAGGACGACGCCTATCAGGTGATGGTGTTCAAGAACGGATTCGAGCACCACCGATCACCCAATTACTCCCAGCCCCGCGGAGCCTGGCTCTGGTAACCTCGTCCCCTCGTAAAAACTGAAAACTGAAAACTTTAATCCCCAAGAATATGCAAAACGAAGAAATCGACTACGCCGATGATTTCATCATCAACCTCACCATCGACGGCACCTCCTACGAGGAGGTAGAGGTCAAAGTAACCGACCCTAACAAAACCATCCGCGACCAGATCGCATCAATCGTCGCCGTCTTCGAGCTCCCCAAACTCGACAACGGCGGCAACCCCATCCAATACCTCCTTGGCCAAATCCTCGACGACGGCGATGAGCCCGAAATCTTAGAATTTGAGGACGAGGACGGACGCGAGCAAGCCCTCATCGATTACAATATCCAACCCTTTGACCATCTTCACCTTATCTCAGTGCCCATCGCCGGCTAAACCATGAACGAAGCCATCAACAATTTCAACCAAAAGGAGCTCTCGGGTCGCGACGCGCGACTTTGGAAAGAGTGGAAGGAACTCGACTCCCTTTGCGCCAAACGCAAGGCCGCGGCCGAAAATCCCCGTACACCTTCCCTTTCCTACATCATCCGTCGCAAGAACGTAATGGGTCTCCCTACCGAATACGAGATCTGGTACCGCCTCAAATCCATTGTGGGCGTCAAGGATGGAGCCGTGCCTCGCGAACCCATCTTCGGATATCTCCACAAAATGTCGATCGTTCTCCCTAACAACTATCCATCGGCCGACGGCAACCCAATCTTCACCTTCCGCACCGACATCTGGCACCCCAACATCCGTTACTCGGGCAGCTTCAAGGGCCACGTGTGCCTCACAATCAAGGAGATGGGCGTCCTTGCCTCCCTGAAGGACCTCGTGCTGCGAGTCGAGCGATACCTCAAGTACCAGCTCTATCACGCCAAGAACACCTACCCCTACCCCGAGGACCAAAACGTCGCCGAGTGGGTGAGAGAAGAGGGCGAACCCAACGGCTGGACCCGCTTTGGCCAGGACATGACCGAGGCACAAGCCTCCACTCCTGCACCAGCCACCCGCACCTCCACCCCTACCGTTAAAATCACCGCACGCAAGATATGACACGCCGTATACTTCTGTTACTCAACCTACTCCTCCTTCTCCCCAGCATTGCCCGAGCCGATTACCAAGAGAAGCGCATCACCCTCGACCGACAGGATCGAGAAACGCAGACAATCAACCTCGGCTACGCCAACGTCACGGTGCAACTGGTCACCGCCTACGGCCAAGAGGCCAGCATCCGCGTGAGCCTCGAGAACTTGACAATGGACGAAGTGCTGTTCATGTTCAAGAGAGCTCAATCCGAGGCTCAACTCAAAAAAGAGAAACCCAAATTCGAGTTCTCGAAAACCTACGGAGGCGACAAGGGCAAACGCTCAGTACAAGGCTGCAAATACCTAAGCGAAAGCCAATTAAAGATTATACCCGCCGAAACCAAGGATCTTTTCACCTTCCACGCATCCACCAACCTACCCATCGAGGTGTCGATACCCATCTACCGAGTGGTTTACGACCCCAAGAAGTTTCTCAAATCCTCCAAATTCACCATCCTGCGCGAGGATCTTTTGGTGTTGAAAATCGATGTCGAGGTGTGGAGCGAGACCGATCCTACCTACGTGGGCCTAAAGCAAAGTGTCGAAGACTTCAAACACCGCCTCGACTTCGTCACTTTCTGTCCCAACAAGCGCCACAAGCCCTCGCTCGAGCAACAACAAGCACCCTACAAGGCCACCCAGGACAGCCTTGCAGCAGCTATCAACCAAGTGCTCGACAACAACCGATCATGGATGTCGCAGGACCTTCCCCATCAGCGCTACACCGAGCTCCTTAACACGGTTAACCACATCCACCTCGACAACTACAACCACGATTGCGGCGAGCACGTGAAGCAGGCCCCGGCTCACCGATGCGACTACTGCTCCCTCTCGGCAGCCCAGATTTACCAGCGACTCGACGACACCTACCAGCGCCTGCATGCCGGTCGACTTTCCAAGGACGCAGCCGCTTCCACTGCCCGAGGCCTGTACAATTGCTACCAGAAGAGCGGCAAGCGCAAAAAGGACGCGAGCTACAGCGCCAAAATCTCGGAATATTACAACCGTATAATCAACTATTGATGTTCATCCGTAGCTCGCTGCGCTGCTCATTGTTGCTTCTCGTCACCCTCTCGACACAGGCCAAAGAGGTGACCGACACCCTGGCGACCACATCGGGAGACCGCGTGATCTTGCGTTACTCGGTAGCTCACGAAGGCGACGCCTATTCCTTGAAGTTCTCCGCCACCCCACGCGTCATCCCCTCAGCCTCATCCAAGCTCCGCAAGGAATCAAAGGGAAGCCTCGACCGCCTAAAGGTGGTGATATTCGACCGCGTGGGCGATTTCGGCGCTACCAAATGGAAAGGGCTTACCCCCAAGGCTTTCATCAAGCCATCCGAAATGAGTTACGACGACTCCAAGGACGGGTATTACATCCTTGGTCAATCAACCCCATTGGTATTCAAGGACGCATCCACCGAGCCCGTAAAGGTCAACTTCCCCCTTTTCGTGGCCCTTTATGAAAAGAAACAAAATTACAAGCTGTTGACCCAATCAGCCGGCCCGCTTGTGGTCTCGTTCTCCCCCGACAAGGCCACCAAGAGCGGATCTACCGGCTCCGCCGCCTCCCACACCGAGAGCGTCACTGTCTCCTCTTCCGTCGAAACCGAAGCCGACAACTCCGACATCACCAGCGCTCTCCAAAGCATCGAGATGGTCAACCAACTTCTCGCGATTACTACCGAGGTTCCTTTCTCATCCTCTCTGGAGATGGAACTGATGAGCCTCAGGATGATGAAAACCAAGATCTCCGACCCCGACCTCCTTGGCAAAATCAACGACGTGCTCTTTGCTGCCTCCCAAAAGGAAAAGGAACTCACCGACGCAGCCACCATCCTCGACCAAGCCGAGAAACTCAAGGAAAAAGAAGAACTTGAGAAGCAAAAGCAAGAGGCCCTCCAGCAACAAAAAGCCGCCGAGGAACAAGCTCGCCAGCAAGAGGAAAAGCAACAAAAGAGATCTATGTGGATGATTATCGGTGGTGTCCTTTTGGCCGTCGTGGGATTTGTGGGCAACGCAGTCTTCCGCCATTTCAGCGAGGTCAGGAGCCAAAAAAGCATCCTCGAGATGCAGGAATCGCTCACCAACCAAGCCGCCGCCGAGGCAAAGCGCCGCTCCAGGGAAATTATACGCAACAAAGCCCATCAAGCCATGAACAAAGGCAAAAACCAGTTGCGCGCTCAAGCTCAAGCTCGCAAGAATCCCTCAACGCCCGACGCTAACGCCAACGCATCCAAGCCCTCATCTCAGTCTACGCCTTCAAGAACCACACCCCACTCCTCAACCTCCAAAGACAAAACTCGTAGAACGATATAACACATCACATTTAATGACGCGTATCAACCGTAATTTCTCGATTCTGCTCCTGTGCCTCACCCTCCCATTTCTGGCCCTCGCCGAGACTTGGTCGGCCCAAGGAGTTACCTTCTATTACACCTCTCTCGACGACGGGTCAGCCTCCATCTCAAAGGTGGAAAACAAGGCCAAGGACAAAATCTTCATCCGTATCGACGGTGCCGACTGTGGCCAAGTCAAAAGCGGCGAATCGGCTTTCATCGGCCGTGTCTCTTCACGTTCTTTCGGCTTCGACTTCCCTAAAATGAGCGGTTCCTACCACAAGGTTACCCTTAAGCCCGCGCAAGAGAAAGTCGAGGCCCCTGTACTCGTTGAGGATGAGCAACTGTCCACCGAGTCGTCAAAAAGCACCTCACCCTCCCCAACCGCCTCCACGCCTACGCATAGCGCCCCTCAATACTCTACAGCCGACGGCATGTCCTACCTTTCCCGCCTGGAGCAGGACCCTGTGCTGTCCAAGGAGGCCATAGCGGCCTTCAAGGAGAGAATCGCCACCTTCACCGAGGGACTGGCCAACGCCTCCGACAAAAAGGCCTATATCGACGCCAACGACATCCAGGATTTCATCAACCGAGCCGTCGAAACATCCAATGAGAAGCGTGCCGAAATCCCCCTGCTTGCCCAATCCATTGTCATCTCAATGCAAATGCCCGCCGACAGCCGCGAGTCCTTGCGAGGCACCATTGTCGAATTTGCCTACAACCGACTCAAACAACGCGACGACGCTACCGACGCTTTCCAACATAACGTCGACCAAGCACTCAACGCCGACGACCAATCCCAGGGTATCTCCACCGCCGCATGGATCAACATCGCCATCGTCATCGCCCTGGTGCTGGTCGTGGCCATTTGGTTCATCTTCGTGTGGTCGCGACGCAAGCGCAAGCCATCCTACGGCACCACCGGCAAGGTACCCACCACCCCCCTTCCACGGCCTTCGGCCAATGCTTTGGCCAATAGCACCGACGACGGCAATCCCGCTATAGTCGTGCGCCGTCGCACCACCTCCATCCTCAAGAAACAGTCGCTCGACGACGTAGTCGACAACCCTCAATACCTCAAGATCCACACCGCCGAGTTCACCCAGGATTCCGCTGTAGCTAATATTTACATCAAGAACTCTTGCATCAAGGAAATCTACAACCTCTACGCCGAGGATCTGCGCAATGTCGACCGTCCCAAGGAGGACGGATGCATGGTGCTCGGCCGATGGGTCCACAACGAGGATTCCCACTCCTACGACGTGTCGCTGGAATCAGTCGTGTTGCCCGGCGACTACGCTGTCTTCAAGGAGTATGAGCTCAATTTCGGCGGTAAAATCAAGCTCCGCATCGCCGAGCGTCTACGCAAGCTTCGCCGTGACACCAACCTACAGTACGACCTTACTTGCTGGGTTCACTCTCATCCCGGCTTGGGCGTATTCTTCTCCAACTCCGACAGCAACGTTCAAACCCAGCTCAAGCACGCCCAACACCCCAATTTCCTTGTGGCTTTCGTCGTCGACATCCTCACCTCCGACCAAGAGATGGGCATCTTCACATTCCGCCACGACGGCTCTATTACCTCTCGCAACGACCTTACACGCTTATACTCGCTCGTGGAGATGTACAAATGGGCCTTGGAGAGCGACCGCACGACCTTCTCCCCCGACAATTGCTACAACCTGCTGCAAAGCGCGTCTACCCATCTTTCCGACTGCGCCGGCATCGAGCTTGACAACATCTCGATCATCGACCTGCTGCAGATCGTCATCGAGCCCAAGACCGGGCTTGTGGGGTGGGCTTTAGGTTACAACGCCAAGACATCCATTGGCGACGAGATGGTGGTATCGAGCATCGTCAAATCGGCCGACCGTCCGTCCACAGGTGTGATTGGCTGCTTGATCAGCGAAACCCACATGAGCCTACCCACAATCCAGCGATTGATCTCCACGCAGTGCAACGACATAAAATTTGTGATGGTCTACTCCTCGCGACTCTCCACGCTCACCACTATCCCCATTGTCAACGGCGAGTTGTCGACCCATCAATCCCTCTACGGTGATGTCAACGTTGACGACCTTAAATTATGGACCAGAAGAAGAAGATAACAATGCGAAAAATAATTACCACAGTTCTCCTCTCACTCGCAACCCTCGCGCAAGTGGCCGCACAGGATCCGGCCACGATCCAGTTCTGCGACCGCTCCTACTCCTACGGCACCGGCAATGACAGCATCCACGTCTATTTCAATCTCGTCGACGCTCAAGGCAAGCGCGTGCAAGGAGTCTCCCCGACCCGTTTCTCCGATATGTTCTACTTCTATGAGGATGGCGTCGAGATCCCCAACCGACAAATTCACACCCTAAACAGCGGCGTGCGCATTCCCGCCGACTACACATTCTCCATTCTCTTCGATTTGGGCCTCCCTCAGCAAGGAAAGGAACAGGTATTGGAGGCCATTCGCCAGTTTGTCGAAATAGCCCCCGACTCGTCGGTCTATATCTCTTCCTATGGCGATGTGGTGTCACCGTCGGTGATGCTTAGCCGCGACAACTGGGACCTGGTAAAGGGTTCGCTGATGGAATCGGCTCAAGGCAAAGTCTTCTACAGCGGTGCCTACGCCAAGATGGCCGAATTCGTCCCCGAGGAAACATCTCTTCTCTCACAAGTCAAGGCTATCCAATACGAGCAGAATCCGCTCATCAGCCAGCGCGCCATGGCCCACCCCGGCAAGAACATCCTCATGATATTCGCCGACGGCTCACAGCGCCCCGACCTGGAGGAACTCGACTACATTAAAGTAACCGACTACCAGACCGACCATGCCCAATCGCTCCCCAAAGTCAACGCCTTCTACTTCAAGGGCCAACAAGGCGACAGCGAGGACGATTACGACGGTATAGAAATTCTCTTGCAAGGCCTTACGGAGCCTAAGGACATCAACCGACAAGTGATAACATCCCTCCGTGGCATGTACGCCCCGGCTACGCAGATGAGCGACGTGCTGAAATCTTTCGCCACTGTCGTTCAGGACGCCACTTTCGACTACGAGATACTCTACACCGCAACCCCCGACAAGGCTTACGCCGGCAACGTCGATTACTCCGCGCGATGGGGGCGCAACCAAGACCTAGGCACCGCCACGTTCACCATCGGCTCAGCCGAGCATCCATGGCCCGACCGCGAGCAAGGCGCTTCCAACATCGTGATCGAAATCCTCGTCGCGCTGCTCGTCACCGTGCTCACATTCGCCTTCTTCTACCTGATCATGAAGGTGCTCGTTCCCTACATCGCCGGTATATCCTTCCGCTCCAAGTATTACAAAAAATACGAGCCTCAAGAGAATGTGCAACGTCGCGTGTGCCACTACTGCAAGCAAGAACTACGTCCCGGCCAGGTAATTGTCACAAAGTGCTCCCACTGGATGCACAAGCATTGCTGGGAGGAGAACGGATACAAATGCGCCGAGTACGGGCAAAATTGCAAAACCGGCATCCAGGATCACGTCGACTGGAAAGGATTGTTCCGCTGGAGCGCAATCAAGCAATGCTCGCAGACCATTGCCGGTGTCCTCGCTGGCCTGCTTAGCTGGATTATCTACGAGATATGCGGCCGAGGTGGCTTCGTGGGCTTGTCCCGATGGATCGTCTCCCTGGTCCTTGGCGGCAGCGACGAGCAAGCCTCCATCTTCAACGACTGCGTCACACGCACATCCTCGTTCCTCATGATCGGAATGCTCCTTGGATTCTTCATCTCCATCATTTTCCGATATAAAGATGATGTACGAAACAAGGAATGGCGCGTGTGGCTCAAAATCATCCTGCTTTCGGTATTGACCGCCATCATCGGAATGCTCGCCTTCGCTATCGGAGCCGACATCCTGTGCCTCATCCTCCTGTGGACCGGCAAAACCTACATCCCTTGGTATTGTTCGCTTCCCGCCTACGTGCTCTTCTCGATCAGCGTGTCGCTCGCATTGACCATCAAGTCGACAATCCCCGTCAAGAGCGCTCTATGGGGTGGCCTTTGCTCGGCTGTTATCGGCTTCTTGGTACTGTATTTCTCCCACTTCGCAAGCGCCCGTTACGACTGGCTCAATATGCTCTTGGCGTTCATCATTTACGGCGGCGGCTTGGGAGCGTCTCTCATTACCGTGCGCATGCTCGCCGAGAAATATTTCTTGGTTATCCAAAACGGCATCAAGGCCGGACAACGTATACCTATCCACAAGTGGATGAACGCCACCGGAGGCGGCAACAAGGTGTCGATCGGCATGACCGGCGAATGCGAGATCCAGATGAACTGGGAAAAGAGCAACAAGGTGGCCAAGGAGCACGCCAAACTCTTCATCGACCACGAGAAGAATCTCCCCGTGATCAAGCCTTTAGCCACTGGAGTTATCTACAACGCCCGAGCCGAGTTGCCCGTCAACCGACAGGCCGTCCTCTCCAACGGCGACACATTCAAGATTGGCGACACAATCTTCAAATACGAAGAAGCCTAGCCGCCTTACCCCATCCCCCCGCCCCATCCACTTGGGGCAACCGTGCCACGCGATTCCATCGCGTGGATCCATAGCCACTCATCATTAACCACTATCCATATGAAAAAATTAGTTTTGCTATGCGCTTGCGCCATCGGAGCGCTTGCCTCGTCGGCCCAATCTCCAATCGACCACTTCAACGTGGGCCCCTACGTAATCGACTACAACGGCAAGGGCGATGTGAAATATCGCTTGCGCGACGGTATCGACCTCTACGATTTCTTTGAGCTCCAACGCGACACCACCGTTGTGGTCAACTGTCCCAAGCCCGACCTCGTGGAGCACGGCGTGGAAATCGGCGCCAAAATCGGCTTTGGATCCCATGGCCTTGCTTGGGACGTTGCCGGCCGATACGCCATCTCAGTGGCCCAAAACGTCTACTTCACCCCCGGCCTGCAAGTTGGCATGACAATGCGCACTTCCGATCCCACCGACTACGCCGCCCTTGAGGTAGGCGTCCCCTTGACCATCGGCTTCAGCGAGATGGCGCGTCACAAGGTGTCGATCTATGCCGAGATTGGCATTGTCCCCGCCTTCTACACCCTTACCTCCAAGCCCGACGACTACAAGTACAAGAAAAGCGGCGTGCTCATCTCCCCAATGGGCGAATGCGGCTTGAACATCCCCTCGGGCGACAACATCTTCCGTATCGGCGTTTGGGGAGAGGCCAAGCTCAACACCGCCACCGACAACGACAACATTTACAAAAAGCAACTCGGCGTGGGCTTTGCCGGCCTTAAGGTAGGATATCTCTTCTAATGGCCAGCGAGCAACAATCCTATCAATGGGGCGAGGGCGTGTTCACCCTCCTTTCCTGGTTCAAGCAGGATAGGGTGAAACAAGCCCGCGTCCTCGTTGCCGGCGCTGGCGCCCTTGGCAACGAAGTGATCAAGGACCTCGCACTATTCGGCGTGGGTGAGATATTCGTGGTGGATTTCGACCGCATCGAAATCTCCAACCTCACCCGCTCCGTGCTCTTCCGCGAGAACGACGCTTTCAGCCACCGCTTCAAGGCTGAGGTCGCCGCTGAGCGTGCCATGGAAATCAACCCGCAGATCAAGGTCACCCCGATAGTGGGCAACCTGTTTTCCGAGGTGGGACTCGGATTGTATCGCTCGGTCGATGTGATTATCGGGTGCCTTGACAGCCGCCTCGCGCGATATCAGCTCAACCGCATGGCCTTGCGCGCCGGCAAAACCTGGATTGACGGCTCCATCGAAAATCTTACCGGAGTGGTCAAGATGTTCACCCCAGGCGTCAACTGCTACGAGTGTGGATTGTCGCGTGAGGAATTCAACATTATAATGCTCCGCACCGGATGCGCCGACGTCGTGCGCTCGCAATCCTCCCAGGGGCGCGTTGCTACTACTCCTATCTCAGCATCCATCGTGGGCGCTATCCAAGCCCAGGAGGCCATGAAAGTGATCCATCAAGATTGCTATCCCGCCGATCAGCGCCCGTTCAAGACATTGGAGGGACGCATGTTCCGATACGAAGGCTTGACCAACGCCACCAATATGTACCGCATGTCGTCGTGGAAGCGCAATTGCCCGGCCCACGAATTTTGGCAACCAATATTGGAGGCACCCTCGATGTCGGCCCACATGACCGTCGCTCAAGCCCTTAACGAACTGAAATCTGTAACCGGGGCCGAGGCCGTGGAAATCAACCTCATGAACAACAAATTCATCGAGTCGATTATCTCCGACCGACCCGAGAAGGAGTTCCGGGTAATGGTCCCCGAGTCGCGCCTCGACGACACCATCTCGGCCGATCCCCAGATGCGCAAGCTCTCCTACCTCACCCTCTTCCACAAGAATTTCCACGAGAATATCGACGAATATTTCCCATATCAGGATTTAACGCTGCGCCAAGTGGGCATCCCCCCATTCGACGTGCTCCGCGTCGCCACCAACCGAGGCGAACGTTTCGTCGAGCTTTCCGCCGATCGTCACCTTTTCTTCCGCTCTTAAATGAAACCCCGGTTGCCTCTTGATTTGATGGCCGAGGCCCTCGTGAACTATTACCCCAAGGGCTCGGTGAAGGCGTCGTTACGCGGCAACCACAGCCGTAACGCCTACCAGGACATCCTCGACATCGATCTCACCGACCACGGTCAAATCCTTGCCGATATCAGTCGTCCGGGACTCTACGACACTCTCCCCGAAACCCTTTTCCACCCCATCGACCGTTTCGACAAAATCCCTCCCAATGAATACAAGGAGAGATTTGCCGAGGAGTGCGAGAAGCAACAGAAAGAGGAGGAGAACGCTCGCCGTTTTTTCGAGCCGTTCGACTCTTGCCTATTCCATCTCAGTTGCGAGGTTGACAAATGCAAATTACTGAATTTCAGCTCCGTGGAGGTGTTGAGTGATATCGTTTGCGACAATAAGGGCAATCTACCCAGTGCCAATAGCTTTATAGCCAAGGCTTTGCCCTTTGTCGCCGAATGTAGGCGAATGCGTGGCGACTACACCCTTATCACCCTCATGCTTCGACGCATCCTCAACGAAGAGGGCATCACATTGGTCGCAACCTCTCCCGAGGACACTTTCACCGATCCCCAGCCCCGATACAACTCCACCCTCGACGGCGACAACGATGTGGTGTATCTTGGCAATGAGTTTCCCGAAAGGGTCACCACCTATACCCTGCGTTACTGGGACGACGACACTTGCGACGACCGATTCCACATTTTACTAAAGGATCTGGAAGAGTTTCGCCAATTCCTCAATCGCTATTTCGTGGGCATCGAAGAGCGCATCGACTTTGACATCTCCACCCTCCAAGAGGAAACCACACTCGACGATTCCCGCTATCACTATCTGAATCATAATTCTAATCTATAACCCATGCCAAAAGCAGTAAACTGGAAAAAAGGCATGCGCCTCACCACCGAGGTTTTCATCCTCGACGACAAAGCCAAGCACGACGCCATACGCCAGGCGGCACTCATCGCCTCTCATGGAGCCATGGGCCTTTATCATGCGCCTAAGCCATTCCAACTTTCGGTGAACATCGCCAACAACGCCTTGGAGGTGGTGGCTCTCAGTTGCCACGGGATCACCCGAGGTGGCGCCTTGGTCGACATCGATTTCCAAGCCGATTATACCCGCACTTTCGACACAACGGTACCCCTCCCACACGACGCAGCCGACGGCGAGGCCTACATCCTCGCCGTGAAGGTCGACCCCGACAAATGGCGCGAAATCAGCGAGCAGGAGGCCGAGCTAGCCTACTCTTTCGCGCTCATCGGCGAAAATTCTCCCATTGACGATCTCACCCTCCCTATCGGCTGCGTGGTCAATCAATACGGCTGGCACGTCAACGACGTAAATTTCTGTCCTCCTTGCCTCTATGTCAATGCCCACCCCATGCACGCCGAGCAACTTGCTAAAACGCGCGCTCACATGCACGAAATCGCCACTCGTTGCGCACAGGCCTCCGATTGCGCCGCCCGCAGTTGGCGCGCTGTCGTCTGGCCCGCCGTGTGGGGTATTGATATCCGCTTGGACAAAGAGCGCGACAGCCTCTCTCCAAGCCAACTCTTGGGCGTGTTGCAGCAATTCGTCGCCGCATTCCTCGCAGGTTGCGCCATCGACCCATTGATCCATCTTGAGGAAAGAGCCCCTTTCGAGCAATTTGTCGCCCAAGCTTATGATTGTCGTAACGCCTATTCATCTATCCAGCAAGGCCTTGCTTTATGTGCCGAAATCTCGGTAAAGGTGGATGCCGTTTGCAACATGGTCGAGCAAGCCCCTGTCGCCCCCGAGCCTCAACCCAAGCCCAAACCAGCCCCCAAGCCCAAACC
>JAJBVP010000133.1 GCA_020859755.1 Bacteroidales bacterium
GCGGCCGCAGCCGCTTAACCATATGTCAAATTTTTAACGAACTATTGTTTAAAGGGATAAAGGAGTAAAGGAGTAAAGGATAAAAGCAGGGTTATTCGATTACTGCCAAAATGTCGCTTTGGCGCATAATCAGGTACTTCTCGCCATCGAGCTCCACCTCGGTGCCGGCATACTTGCCGTAGAGCACCTGGTCGCCCTCTTTCACTACCATTTTCTCGTCCTTGGTGCCGTCGCCCGTAGCGAGCACGGTGCCCTTAAGCGGTTTCTCTTTTGCGGAATCGGGGATAATGATACCGGCCATGGTCACCTCCTCGGCAGGAGTGGGGTTGATCAGCACGCGGTCGGCTAACGGTTTGATTTTCATAATCTAATCTATTTGGTTAACGTTTTTTGTTGATGTTTCTGGCATGATTTATAGCTAATACCGTGCCAAAATCGCCCTAAACTGACACTTTGGCACATTTATTATTTAACACTTCCACATTAATATATGTTCATGCGAGGCCACTTTCATCCACGCCTCCACCTCGCGCGGCGTGCGCATCGACGACCTCCAGAGCGAGCCCTACTGGTCGCGCCGCTACATCGGCGCCAAGCGCGTCCTCTCGGAAGCCGACCAGGGCCTCTTCTAACACTCCTGGCCGTCTAAGAGCCGGCCCGCCCAGGCATCCGCATACGCTTGTGGTCGACTGGGGTGCGCGGGCAAGATGCCCACGCACCGTCTCCTTTATCTCCCCGTTTTATGCTTTTTTCAGGTTTTAGAGTGAAAATTTGGTAAAAATTTGGAGTGGTAGAATAAAATCTCTACCTTTGTCTTTAAGTACGGGCAATCCCGCGCTTCATCACTTCGTTTCCAAAAATTATACCGTAGATGAAAAACTTGCTCTCACCGTTGCGCCTTCCCCTCACGTTGCCATGCGAGGCTAAGGCCATGACGTGCCGTGAGGAGTTGCTTTCTCCCCCCCCAATTGTAGCCAACTAACAGATAATCAACAATTTACATCTCTAAAATCCGCTTTTTTAACGAAGGCGGCCTTTTGGCTTTGTGCCCTTACGACACTAATATCATCACCTAAAAATATGTTATCACGTAGATTCTTGGCCGGCGCCTTGGTGGCGTTGGCTGCCGCGGTGTGCGTCCCTACGGCCGCGGCCAAGCCCGACGTGCAGTCGATGGCGTATGAGATTGTGAGCGACGGCCAGTCGGAGCAAGGCTGGTGCATGGTAAAGGTGACCGTCGTCACCGACAGCAAAAAAGATGCCCAGGAGATGGCCACGGTGGAAGCCGCGGCTGTCCATGGCGTGCTGTTCAAGGGCTTCGCGGGCACTAGCGTCCAAGGCTCCACCGGCGAGCCTGCCCTGCTTAGCCCCACGGTTGAGGCAGAGCACGCCGACTATTTCAAGGCATTCTTCAAAAACGACGACTGGCGTAGCTACGTCTCGGCAGTGTCGCCATCGGTGACCGTGGCCAAGCGCGGCAAGAAATGGGCCGGTACGGCAACAGTGAAAGTTAACAAAAAGGCGCTCCGCAAAACACTTGAGGGCGCCGGCATTATGCGAAGTTTAGGTATATGAAACTGATCAAACACCTTGTCGCCGCCGTGGCGGTGACCTTGCTGGGCGCGCTTTCGGCGTCGGCCCAGAGCAACGTGCGACTCCCCGAGCGACCCAATCGGCCCTCGCACTCGGATTATTCACAGTACGACCGCGGATTCTGGTGCGCCGTCGAGGCCACCGGCGGTTCCACGGCCCTGAGCCATCGCCGCAACATGCAGCCCGTGGGCTTGGATGTCGTGGGCGGATACCGCTTCAGCGAGTTCCTGAAAGTAGGCATCGGCGTGGCTGGCACCTACTGCATCGAGTCGGAGCATGTGCGCACATCCAAGGATTGGCTTTACCCAATCTATGCCGACGTGCGCGGCAACTTCACCACCCAGAACGACACCGAGGGCGCTCCCTACTGGGAAATGGCCATCGGCGGACAAGTGAACGGCGGATTCTGGATGGGTCCCACCTTGGGTTGGCGCTGGGGTGGCCAGCGTAGCTCCTTCCTGCTGGGCTTGAACTTCCAGCTTATGCAACTCGACACATGGAAGAAACAAAATGAATTGCTGGCCGTATGGTCGCTTAAACTTGGATACGAATTCTAATGAAAGCACTCACAATCATCTCCGTGGCCCTATTGATAATGGGCGCCACAAGCTGTCGCTCCACCCAGACCAGTGCCTATCAGAGCTATGAGACGCGCTGCCTGGGCGTGGAGCACGACGGCACGCAGACGCTCCTGGCCTGGGGCGAAGGCTCCAACAAGGCCGACGCAGTGGAGCAAGCGCGCAAGAACGCCGTTTACGACGTGATTTTCAACGGTATCACCGCTGGAAAGGACGGCTGCTCGGCCGCTCCTTTGCTCAACATCCCCAACGCCCGCGAGCGTTTCCAGGAGTATTTCGACATCTTCTTCCTCGACGGTGGCGAATATCAAAAATTCTGCTCCTCGGCCGACATGCGCGCCCGCTCGGGTGAGAAAGAGAAATATCGCCAGGGCGAGAAACGCTCCATCACAGTGCGCATCGATCGCCAAGGCCTCAAAAAACGCCTGCAGGACGACGGCGTCCTGCCCAAATAATCCTTATGACGCTATGACACGAAAAATATTCACCCTGGGCGTGGCTGCGTTGTGTGCCTTCGCGGCTCTGGCCCAACAGGCTAAACAGCCCACGATAATGGTGCGCCCCGACGATGCCTGGATGACCAACAACAATTATATGAAGGCCATCGACAACGATGGCTACACCGAGCTTGACCCGCAATATGAACTCGCCCTGCGCACCCACGAGACGCTTGCCCAAGTGCTGGCCGACGTCAGCTCGCTCATGGCCGACCGCGGCATGCCCGTCGTGAGCATGTCGGAAACCATTAAACGCACCAAAGCCCGCTCGGCCGAACGAGCCGCCGTCACCTCCAAGTCGACTGGCGCAAAAGCCGCCGTCTCCACCTGGACCCAACTCAACAACGCCGCCAAGGCCGACATCATCTTCGACATCGGCTGGGTGCCCAACACCCGCGGCGCACGCTCGTGCGTCGACTACCGTATCAGCGCCCTCGACGCCTATACAATGAAGAGTGTGGCTTCCAAGACTGGCACCACCGAGTGGGAGATGGCCTCAACCCCGGCCCTCCAGGTGAAAGAAGCCGTGCTGGCCAATATGGAATATTTCCTCGACCAGTTGCAGAGCCACTTTGACGACCTGCGCAACAACGGTCGCGAAGTATCCCTGGAGTTGGGAGTGTTCGACGACGGCTCGGGCATCGACTTCGAGACCGAATACGGCGGCAAGGAGCTCCGCGAAATCGTCGAGGACTGGGTGAGCGACAACTCGGTGCGCCGCAACTACCACAAGGACGAGGACACCGAGGACTGGATGGTGTTCGGCTCGGTGCGCATCCCCCTGTATGACGTGCGCGAGCGTCCACAGGATGCCGGCACATGGGCACGCGGCCTACGCGACCACCTCAAAGGCATGGGTATCCCCACCAAACTCGTGAGCAACCACCTTGGAAGCGCAACCATTTATTTAGGAGAAAAATGAAAACACTACGCAACATAATCACTGCCACGCTGCTTGCCGCGTCCATGGCCCTCAGCCCCATCGCCAGGGCCGAGTGTGACGTAACCCTTGGCGTGGCCTTCAGTGACGGCACAGCCCAACTCACCCAACAGAATCGCCGTTACCTGGCCAACATCATCCGCCGCGCCGTGAGCGGCTCGATGACCCCCGCCGAACTCGACAATGCTCAGATATGCATCTACGTGGCAGCCGACGTCAACGGCCGTCACATCGTCTCCAACGTAGCCCCATCCAAGACGGTGCTCGACTTGACGTTGACCCTCTACGTGGCCGACCGCAACACCGGTACCACCTTCTCGTCAACCTCATTCGACCTCACCGGAGTGGGCAACAGCGAGCCGCAGGCCTACAACAACGCCTCCCGCCAGCTAAAGGCCCAAAACCGCCAACTGAAGGAATTCGGCGACAAGGCCCGTGTGGAGGTGGTCGACTACTACGACCGCAACCTCGACGCCATCATCAACAAGGCCAAGACCGAAGCCGCGATGCGCGACTACGACTCGGCCCTGTGGCGACTCCTTTCAGTGCCCGAGTGCTGCAAGGGATACAACCGCGCCGTGGCCGAGGCAAAGGTCGTGTACCAGCAGTACGTCAATCGCCAATGCGAGGAGAATCTGGCCCAAGCACAAGCCGCTTGGATGGCCGGTTACACGCTTGAGAACGCACAGGTGGCATCGGTGTTCCTCTCCGAGATTTACCCCGACGCCGCATGCTACCCCGAGGCCCAAGAGCTTGTCGCCGAGATCAAGAAGCACATGGGCGAGCGATGGAAATTCGAGATGCACCAGTGGGACACCCTGATCGACGTCGAGAAGCAACGCCTGGCCCACGCTCGTGAGATCGCCCTGGCTTACGCCCAGAATCAGCCCCAGACTGTGATAAGTGTGATTCGCTGATGCGCCGACTGCTCTGTATCCTCCTGCTAGCCACGCTGTTGGCGCTCCCCTTGGCGGCGCGCACCTACGCCGTGGTCGTGGGTATCGACAACTACGCCGAGATCAACGGGTTGCGGTTGGCCGAGGCCGACGCGCGTGCCGTGGCGCAGTTGCTGCAAAGCGGCGGTGCCGACGTTACCCTTATCACTGGCGCCAACGCGAGCCACACGGCAGTGGTCAACGAGCTGCGCCGAGTGCTTGGCCAAGCCGGACCCCAGGATCACGCCGTGTTCTTCTTCTCGGGCCACGGTTACGAGGGCGGCTTTTGCTGCTACGACATGGCCGGATCGGCCGCAGCCAAAGGCTCCACAGGCGCCACTCTGGCCGAGAAAACCCGCGCCAACACCACCAACCGCTACTGCGGCGGATTAAGCTACGCCGAGGTGCTCGTGCTTATGCGCAATTGCCGCGCGGCCACCCGCACGGTGATCGCCGACGCCTGCTACGCCGGTGGTCTGCGTCTGGGCCTCCGCACCAACGCCGCGGTGCAGGCCGCGCGTCGCGGTCCGGTCGCTTTCATGCTCTCCTCATCCCCTGGCGAAACCTCCCTCGAGGCCGCTGGAATGGGTCATGGCCTGTTCACTCACCACTTGCTTCAGGCGTGGACCACTCCCGGCTTGAGCGTCAAGGACCTTTTCGACAGCGTATATTGCGGTGTGGTGACCGACGCCGCCCGCATGGGAGCCAGCCAGCACCCAGTGCTCTGGTGCCGACTCAAAAACTAATAATTCCCCCTGAAAAACGTATATTCCTAAATATTAACCTTTTAAACACTTCAAAATGCTTAAATCAGTAACCACCCTCCTGGTGGCCATGCTGGCTGTGGGCGTGTCGGCCGCTTCTCTAGTCCCGCGGCATGACGACAAAGGACGCTTCGGCTACGGCCCCGAGGAAACCAAGGATTTCACCATCAAGCCACAGTGGGACGAGGCCAGACCCTTCAACAACTCCGGAATGGCCATCGTGCGCAAAGACAAGAAATATGGCATGATCAACACACAAGGCGTGGCCATCGGCAAGAATATGGGCTACTCCTCAATCACCCCCTACGACGGCACCGACTACCTGCTCGTGGCCCTGGGTGGATCGCCCGAACCCAACACCAACAACATCAAGACCCGTGTGGGCCTGCAGTCGTTCGGCTTCAAAGGCTCTACCTCCTATGCCATCAAGGGCGCCAAATGGGGCCTCGTGAGCCAATCGGGCAACGAGGTCGTCAAGCCCGAATGGGACGAGATCTCCAACATCCAAGGCGACGTGATCATCGTGCAGAAAGGTGGCAAATACGGCATTATTAACACCAGCGGCACCGTGCTCCTCAAGCCCACCTACGTGCGCATCTCCCCCTTCAACAACCAAGGCTTGGCCTACGCCACCACCAACAAGGGCGTGCAGGTGCTCCTCGACAAGACCGGCAAGGTGCTCGTTGACGAGAAGCAGGGTGTGATAGACTTCCGCCTGTTCAAGGACGACATCTATGGCAGCGTTGAGTGTATCACCACCGACTCAGTACTCAACAACCGCGAGATGTGGGACGATGGCATTCACTTGGTGCCCTTCTATAAGCTCGGGGTTGCATGGATCAATTCCTCGACCCCCTATGTCTCCGCAATCGTGAAGCGTAAGATCGGCAAGAAGAAAGACCAGCCTGTGGTGCAAATCTATAACCTGGATGGCACCGTTGCCCTCAGCGGTGACAAACTGTATACCGCTACCGGCAAGCCCTCCGAGGGCGTCGTTGTCGTTGAGGATTCCGATGGGGCATGCTTCTTCTTCGACTTGGCCAGCAACACGGCTAGCGAGGTGCAGAAACGCAGCTATCTCCCCGTGCGCAATGGCAAGAGTCTTGGCTGGACCGAAAACGACTACGTGTTTGTCGACAAGAAGGGTAACGCCGTTTCCGATCACTATAACGAGGTAAGCGAGGTGAACGGCTGTCTGGCTGTGCGCAAAGGTGCGCTAATCGGTGTTCTCTCCCCCCAAGGCACCGAGATTATCCCCTTGGCCTATGCGGGTATCGCCGATGCCGGCGAGGGTTGGTTTGGTATTCAGGACAGTACCGGAAAGAGGGGTCTGGCCGACAAGAACGGTAAGGTCACCGTCGCCCCCGCCTACGACGCCATGTATTACGTCACCAAGGGATATGCCAAGGTGGCCAACAAGCGCAACGATGGCAATTTGAACGTGGGCTTGATCGACACGGCTGGTAATCAGGTGGTTGACCTCGTTAATTGGGATGTGGCCCTTAGCGACGTGGGCGCCTCCAAGCCCTCGGTTTACCTCCAGTCGGCCGAGAATATGCCATACGAGAAATTCGACCTCGTGAGCCTAACCTCCACTCCCACTACCTTCCTCGCCGCCGAGCCTACATTGGCAGGCCTGGTGGTGAAGAACGCCAGTGGGCTCTACGGAGTGGTGCGCGGCGAAAAGGAGTTTGTGGCATGCTCGTTGCCTTCCCCCGAGGCCGCTGTGACCGTGGCTCAAATCGCCGACAATCTAGGCTGGAACCAAGCTGATGGACGCCGTGCCCGTCGTGCTTGGGTTCACATGCACCCCAAACGTCACACCTACCAACTCCAAGAAACCGTCGATGACGACAACTGGGACTTCTAACCTTTAAGACCGTAAAATCATGAACAAGAAAATCATACTCGCGGCCCTGGCTCTGCTACTCGCTTCCCCCATCGGGGCCCAAAAAACCAAAAAGATTGACACCGACTATCGCCGCTCGTCGATTTACTCCCTGATGGTGTCCCACCCCAAGGAGAAATACGCCAAGGAGATCGAGGACGTGTTCCTGGAGATCCCCAACCCCGACGCCTACAACGACCACGACCTCGCCATTAAGATCCTATCCACCGAGGAGAAGATCAAAAAGGACGACCACAACACTGGTGCCGATCCCGCGATCGACCAATGGCTTGAGAACAACAAAATAGCCTCGCGACTCGTGGCCCAATGGTGGCAACGCGACTGGAACACCGGCGAAATGTCGAGCCAGAAAGTGGAAGAAAGCGGTATCCTGGCCAACTGCACCAACGCCGAGATGCTGGCTCGTGGCGCCGCTTCCCTTAAGGGAGCCGACCGCACCCTGCGCGAATCGGGAGCCGACCTTATCGGCAACACCTTCGTCCTGGTCAATGACATCACCTACTACGACCGTGCCAAGAAAGGTCGCGCCTGGGGTATGGCCCTCAAAATCGCCGGCGCTGCCCTCAGCGCAGTCAATTCCGACCTTGGCAACTCCCTCTCTAGCTTTGGCGACATCGCCGAAACCTACAAAGGCTTCAAGGTGAAGGTCAACACGGCTCTCTACCAACTCGTTTACGACGATGCAGCCGACAACCTCGCCATGGACACATGGGGCGACAAGGAGGCCTTCGAGAGCGCCCGCAGCCGATTCAAATTAAGATACGTAGGCTCGCAGTACAGCGACGGTGGCACAACCTCGTTCATGGGTATCCGCGAGGACATGCCCGAGGTGATGATCCGAAAGGCTTGCCAGCGAGCCCTCGACGAGAACGTCGCCAACCTTGCCAAGAACTTCCAGGCATTCCAGATTAAGACCCCTCTGACCTCCGTCGAGCCGCTCGAGGCCTCGATCGGCCGCAAGGAAGGCGTCGACGAGAAGTCGGTGTTCGAGGTGCTGCGCGAGGTGCAGGACGAGAACGGCCTCCCAAAGGGCTACGAGAAAGTGGGCGAGGTAGTGCCCGTCAACAACCTCATTTGGGATAACCGCTACATGGCCGCTGAGGAGCTCGCACCCGGTGCCAACCTCGGTGCCACCACCTTCAAGAAGAAATCTGGCAACACCGACGACTTCGCCGGTTGCCTCCTCCGTCAAATCAAATAACCCCCATCCCTATCAAGCCACAGTGCCCCGCGGTTTGCCGCGGTGGTCTAACAAAAATAGAAAATGACATATACTTGTCCCCGTTCCCGTTGTACCTTTGTACCGTGAACATGATGGAAATGCGTTTGCTCAACGGCCATCCCGCCTCGAGTGTCCCGGAAAATGATCATCAACCGCGGAACGTCCCCGACACGCAGTCCGACAGCCCAGAGCTATCCCGAAACGCCAATCCTCACTGCTCACAACCCTCAAAGGACAACCCAACGCCGGCAGAGAAAAAGTCCACCAAAATCGACCAAACAACCCCCGAGAATGGGCCATTGTGAAGCATGGCCCCATCCTCCACCACCCCTCTATACGACGAGGCCGCATCCTCCCTGCGGCCTCGTCTATTTTTTAACCTAACACCTTAATTCACTGACTGTTAAAAACTTGAGGTCGAAATTTTCGACCTCAAGTTTCCACTTAACTCGCGCGTTGCCCTTTGATACTCAGTCGGTTACCCATTTTGCGGTCGAAATTTACGACCGCAAAATTGAAAATGTACTCTCGGTTATCGCCATTTCACGGAATTTTCTCACTTTCCTTTCCCGATTAACACTTTTAACATAACGGTTAATTCTATTTAAACATTTGCCCCCTCCTTGGCCGCCTCGTGGAAAATTGCTACCTTTGTATCGAGAGAAATTTCGAGGTGTAATCTAAAGCCTGCTTTTAGCAATCATTTTTCACTGAAACCTCGTTTTTTGCAATCTTTTTAAATCAACCATTTCCATAACCGCATGAACCGAATCCTCAGAAATATCACGCTGATAGCGGCTGGCGCCATCGCCTGCCTGGGCCTTCACGCCCAGGAGCCGGTGGGATTCCAGTTGCCCAAAGCGTGGACGTTCACTTCGGCGAGCGACCTTCGCTCCCCGAGGCCGAGCGCCCAGCAACAGCCTGAGGCTTTGGCCGGCGCCTTCACCCCCAAGAAGGTGGTCGAGAAAGTGGTGCAAGAGGCCATTGTCGACCAGGGCATCGTCCCCGACTTGCTCTCCTATGCCCGCTCTTTCATCGGTTCACGCTACCGTCGCGGCGCTAAGGGTCCCAAGACTTTCGACTGTTCCGGCTTCACCAGCTACGTCTACAAGCAATTCGGTTACACCCTCGGCGCGTCCTCCCGCGACCAATACCGCCTCGGCGCCGCCGTCAACCGCGACGAGCTCCAGCCTGGCGACCTGATCTTCTTCAGCGGCAGCGCCGCTGGCAAGGCCGTCGGCCACGTGGGCATCGTCGTCGAGGCCGACCCCGTCACCCAGGGTGTCAAATTCATCCACGCCTCCACCTCGCGCGGCGTGCGCATCGACGACCTCCAGAGCGAGCCCTACTGGTCGCGCCGCTACATCGGTGCCAAGCGCGTCCTCTCGGAAGCCGACCAGGGCCTCTTCTAACACTCCTGGCCGCGGGCAAGGATACCCGCGCCCAAAAGCATCCCCACAAACGTCCGCGTCAGCCTTGGCGGGCCGGCTCTTGGACGGCCCTCACCAGGCGAGAGTTGCCACAGTTGCGGTGGGCCGCCGAACGTCGGCCCTCCCAGGCTCCGCATACGTCCGCGTCAGCCTTGGCGAGCGCGGCCGTGGGCCCTCTCCTGGCGCGGGCGGGGCGCCCACACTCCTTGTTTGTGGAGGATAGACTGGGAGGAGAGGGCAGCTTTTTTGGGGGTGGAACTAAAAATCGGAATTTTTTGTTGTATATTTGTATGCTGAATTTCAACTTTTACTGCCATGACTGATCAGGAACGGATACAAGAGCTGCGCAAGTTGCTCCATGAGCACAATCATAAGTATTACGTGTTGAACCAGCCCGAGATCTCCGATCAGGAGTTTGACCGGCTGATGCGGGAGCTGGAGGACCTTGAGGCCCGTTACCCCGAGATGGACGACCCACTGTCGCCCACCCGCCGCGTGGGCTCGGATATCAATAAAAACTTCCAGCAAATCAAGCATTTGTACCCGATGCTGTCGTTGGCCAACACCTATTCGGTGGAGGAGGTGGACGAATGGGTGCAGCGCACCCAGGGTGCGTTGATGGGCGAGCAGGTGACCTTGGTGGGCGAGATGAAATTCGACGGCACGTCGATCTCGTTAATCTACGAGCATGGCCGACTGGTGCGCGCCGTGACACGCGGCGACGGCGAGAAGGGCGACGTTGTTACCGACAACGTCAAGACAATCCGCTCCATCCCCCTGGAATTGCATGGCGAGGGATGGCCCGACCGTTTCGAGTTGCGCGGCGAGATATTGCTGCCGTGGCGCGAGTTTGAGCGCCTGAACGCCGAGCGCGCCTTCAACGAGGAGCCACTGTTCGCCAATCCCCGCAACGCCGCCGCTGGCACGCTGAAGTTGCAGGACCCCCGCGAGGTGTCGCGACGCGGGCTCGACGCCTATTTCTACTACCTCTTGGCCGAGCCGCAGGACCTTCCGTCGGACAACCATTTCGACAACATGATGGCCGTGCGCTCGTGGGGCTTCAAGGTGTCGGATGCGATGTGCAAGCTCGAAACCATCGACGATGTGGACAAATACATAAACTTCTGGGACACAGCACGTAAGGAGTTGCCTGTGGCCACCGACGGATTGGTGTTCAAGGTCAACTCGCTGCGCCAGCAGTTGAACCTGGGTTATCGAGCTAAGTCGCCCCGCTGGGCTATCGCATATAAGTTTCAGGCTGAGAGAGCGTTAACCCGATTGGACTTCGTGTCGTTCGAAGTAGGTCGCATGGGTATCGTCACACCGGTGGCCAATCTGGAGCCGGTGCTGCTCTCGGGCACCATCGTCAAGCGCGCGTCGCTCCACAACGAGGACATTATGCGCGGACTCGACGTGCACGAGCACGACATGCTCTATGTGGAGAAGGGTGGCGAGATCATCCCGAAGATCACCGGCGTGGAGGTGTCACAGCGACCCAAGGACGCACCGGTTGTAAAATTTGTGAGCCATTGCCCGGCGTGCGGCACGCCGCTGGTGCGCGTCGAGGGCGAGGCTGCTTGGATGTGCCCCAACAAGTACGGTTGCCCCCCGCAGATCGCTGGGCGCGTGGAGCACTTCGTGGGCCGTCGCATGATGAACATCGACGGAATCGGCGAAGAGACATCCGAACTGCTTTATAATCACGGACTTGTGACCAATATCGGCGAACTGTACGACCTCACTTACGACAAACTGATAGCCATGGATTCTCGCATCGGCCACAAGACGGCCGAGAGGATCATGCAGGGGTTGAAGGACTCGCTGGAGGTGCCTTTCGACCGCGTGGTCTATGCGCTGTCGATCCCGTTCGTGGGGGAGACGGTGGCCAAGAAACTCGCCCGCGCCGTGCACGACATCGATACGCTTATGTCCATGTCGCAAGAGCAGCTGGAGGCCATTCCTGACATCGGCAAGCGTATCGCCGAGTCGATCATCGACTACTTCGCCCAGCCGCTTAACCGCCAGATAATCGAGCGGTTACGCCAGGCTGGCGTGCAGATGGCGATGCCCGAAGAGTCGACCGAGGGTCGCACCGACAAGTTGCAGGGCAAGTCGATTATCATCTCGGGCACGTTCGCCAAGCACTCTCGCGACCAGTACAAGGAGATGATCGAGCGCAACGGCGGCAAGAACGTGGGCTCGATCTCCAAGAAGACCGACTACGTGCTGGCCGGCGAGAACATGGGCCCGGCCAAGCTCGAGAAGGCCACTGCCCTGGGTATCCCCATCATCTCGGAGGACGACTTCCTCAAAATGATCGAGTGATCAGTATTTGACGGTGATGTCCTCGTATTGGGATTTGGGTATGGTGATGCCGGCTCGGCGGGCTTTCTGGCGGATTGACTTCATCTCGCGCTGGGCCTCGCGCAGCGACTTCTTCATGCTCGTGTAGTTGGAGCTGCTCATACCTTGACCGGCGGTGCCACCCACATCCTTGCCATCCTTCTTGGCGCGCACGCCCAGGTTGGTGAGCGAGTTGTAGTTGGCCTCGGCACGCTGCGCCCACTGGTTGTAGCGCGACTGGTAGCTACCGCCACTACCTACGCCGCCCGCTCCCATGCCGCCGCTTTGCTGGATGTCCTGGAACGTCTGGATATTCTCACCCAACTGTATCAACACATTGCCAACGTCCTGCAACGCCTGCAGGAAGCCGGAAAGCTGACGGGTGGACTGGCGCTGGGCTTGCCGCTGGTAGATGATGTCCTTGTTGCGCTGATAGGCAGCCTCCATTTGGTCGTATTCGCGGGAAGAGCTGACGGCGAGTTTCTCGCCCTCCTTGTTGAAATAGTAGGTCTCCCAAGCACCGTTTTGATACAGATAGAGGGAGGTACCCGACTGAGTGCCAGCCTTGTAGCGACCGAGCCACAAGGCGGCTTGGAGCGTGATCATGCCGTCGACATCGACTGCCGGTGAGTAGATGCAGGCCATACCGTCGGGCGTGCCGTTGAGGATTTCGCCAAAGAAGTACATAGGCACGTCGCTGTCCATCTCGGTGTAAACAAATTCGTGAGCGTCGTCGATGGCCGTTGAGGGATAGGCGCCCACGGGCTTGTCCTTGACGAATTCCCCTGAGTAAATCAATTGTCCCTGAGGGTTATAGCAACGACCTCGGCCCGATTTCTTGCCGTCCTGGACAGCGCCGACGTAGAAGGCACAACTGTCGCAGTTGGCGATCCATTTGCCGTCGTCGGGCATAAGGATGATGCCACGGCCAGTCATCTTGCCCTCCTCGAAGCCGCCAGCGTAAATGCCCCCGTCCTTAAGTCGCAGAGTGCCAAGGCCTCGGCGCTTGCCCCCACTGAGCTGGCCCCGGTAGTCCTTGCCTGCGGGGTCGAGCTCGTAGGCCTCCTCAAGGTAGACGTACGCCCAGTTCTCAGCAACGAGAACCGGAGCGCAGAGCGCTAAAGCGGTAAGTACAAGTAGTTTATTCCACCACATAGTCGGGGAGTACGTAATAGTCGCCCTTCTTCAGGAGTTTTTCGCCGTCCTTGGCTTTGATTTTGTCGAAATGGTCGTTATTGGCTTTGAGATAGTACGTTTGGCCATCCTCGACCTCGATGGAGGTTTCGAGTAGGAAGTTTACATGCTGTCCTGTGATGAAATGGTCCCATTCTCCTTTAGCGACAACGGGAGTAAGACCATCGGAGTTGACCACGACCTTTTTGACGGTTTCCTGCATCTCGTCCCAGGCGGGGAGGTTGGCGGCTTTGTTCTCCTTGTGGTGAGTTTTGACGGGACCAGCCAGGGAGCCGGTATCTACACCGTTGACCCACAGGTGGGTATCGCACTGGGGCGGGGCCTGCATGAACACGTAGATTGTGGATTCGGCGCGGGCGGTCAGCGCTGCCACAGCCACCGCCATCATGGCAAAGATCAATTTTCTCATAAAATAATCAGTTTGATGATAGGCAAAGGTAATAACAATCCCCGACACCTGCAAATCAAGCTATTCCCCATAAGGGAGAGCTTCTTCTTCAACAATGTCAGGTCCATCGTGGGTACGGGTTCTTTTGACCTTGTACTTCAGTTTGCCGATGAAGAAATTAAGTTCTAAGGACGTTTCTGATTCTTCAGGCCGTAATTCGGGCATCACAATACCTGAAAGCAAATCGGCGAACCGCTCCATCAAGGAGGCTCCTTTCTTTTGGTCATTATCTCTGTTCAGGGCTATGAGGTTGCGTTGTAGTTCGCGGACATGGGCGTAGGTTTCAATAATGTCTAACGTTGCTTCCGTAGCCCTTTTGCTTTTGAGGATGGTGGCCAACATATAGAGACCCTTTTCGGTGAAGGCTTTGGGCATGACTGTAGAGTATTTAGCAGATTGGATCCGGTCAAAATTTTTGACCACATGCTGTTGCTCAGCACTTTGCAACTCAAAAATGTATCCTGATGGAAATTTTTCAGGATTATTTCTTACAGCTTGGTTTACTGCTTTTGTAGTTACTCCGTAGAGTTGAGCCACGTCGCGGTCTAGCAAGACGGGTTGGTCACGCAGAATGATGATTTTCTGAGCTAATTGTTCTAGGGTATGTTGATTGTCTTCCATGTTAAAAAGAATATTGGTTAGTTGGCGAAGTCGACGGAGACGCCCATGAGGAAGCGAGAGTGGTTGAGGGGGTTGTGGGGTAGGGATAAGTATTCG
>JAJBVP010000138.1 GCA_020859755.1 Bacteroidales bacterium
CACAGCCCCGAGGGTATGGAAAGCGCGGTCCGGCCTCCCGGCCAAACCGCGCGCTGTCGTTGTTTTCCTTAACACAATCATGCGTCCGGGAGAGGTAGCCCCGGTTGTCCTCGCGCCTCCCGAACCCGGCCCGGGGTGGGGTGTCCCGGGCGGGTCAGGCGCGCTGTGGGGGGTGTCCGGCCCCCGGGTTGCCTGCCCGGGGGCGGTGGTGTCGTTGTCAGTCGAGGGTGTTGTAGAAGTAGGCGAACTCTTCGCCCTTGAGGTGGGTTCTGCCCCAGCTCTGTGCCTTACGCCAAAGCTCGTCGTAGAGGGCGGTCATCTTCTGGTCGCCGCGGCCGTAGTGAAACCATATGCGGTGGTTGAGCACCAGCACCAGCTCGGTCATGGCCTTGTAGTCGGTCTTGGCGTAGGCCATCGCCCTGCGGTAGGTGTCGCGGACCGCCTTGGCCCCGAAAGCGTCGGCGATGTGAAAGTCGCCCCAAAAGGTGGTGATTGTCTGGTAGCCGTTCTCGGCCTTTACCTGTGCGGTGTAGGCTGCCTGCGCTCTTGCGACGCTCTGCATGGCCTGATTCAGTGTGATTGCTTGCATGACTGATTGAGTTAAGATTAAACGATGATTAATTTCTATGCCACAAAATTAAAACACGATTTTGATATCTCCAAATTTTTAACACGTTTTAACCTTGTGGTGCCCGGTGGCTACATCGGCAAGCCCGCGAGGTAGCCAAGCCAGAGCATAGCCCAGAGCGAAACGCCCAAGGCCACGACGGCGATGATCTCGGCGAAAGCCCGACAAAGGCGTTTATTCGCGTTCTGCCGCGTTCTGCGGGCGCGGGCGGTAAGTTGGTAGTCTTGTGCCATAGCGAAGAAATAAGGGGTAGTTGTGGGGTTGAGAAAAGGGGTTGCCCCGGGGTCAGCGCGGTAGGCGCGCCAGCCCGGGGTCGATGGTGTACTTGCGGTTGTTGATCTCGTCACCGGTGGCGCGGCTTTGCTCGGCGCCCCGATACCACACGATAAGGGTGTGGTCGGGGTGCTTGCGGGCTATTTTGGCTCGCTCGGCGTAAACCTCGGCGTAGGTGGCGAAGTCTCGCGCGTCGACGAAAACGCCGTCGGCGTTCAGGTAAGAAAGGCGGTAGGGGCGTTGGGCGTAGTAATACATAGGGCAAGATGGGGGTTAAAGGTTAGACAAAGCGAAGCAGGTTGGCGCGCTTAAAGCACCGGTATTCGTTCTTCTCGGTGTCGAAATACACCTGCACGGTGTCGTTGGGGCGACGGCCGGTCCCTTGCGTGGGTGGCAGCATTCGCTCGCTGAGTGTGCCGTAGGCCTCGCGGATCGAGCCGTCGACCTTGGTAAACCAAAATTTCACGATACGCGCGGCCATGGCGCGTTTCAGCTTGAAGTTGGCCCAAGCGCATTTCAGGGCCTCGCTGAGGGTGTAACCGTTGCGCTTGACGAACTGCCAAGCGAGGGTGAAGATGGACACGCGGTTGGCGCGGGTGACGTTGGTGGTGGCGATGTTACGCATAGCTGTAAGGGTGTTTAGGGGTGAAACGATGTTTATAATTCGCCGCGAACCTTGAAGTAGCGGTAGGGGGTTAACTCGAGGGCGAAAGGGTTGATGCCGCAAAGGTCGTAGGCCTCGCTCAACTCTGCATAGACCTTATTAAGGTCGTATTGCCAAACCTCGCAGTCAAGGCCAAGGTTGCGCTCGCACTCGGCGAAACAGTTGTTCAGGTTGGCAAGGGCCAACATCAGCACATAGGCCTCGCGGGCGGTAAGGCGCGCCTCGTTGACCACGCGCACGAAGCGCGGGTAACACTCTTCTGACGTGCCGTCAATCAGCGGCTTGGCGTAAAGTTTGCAGATGAGGTCGATTTGGGTCTCGGTGGCGGGGCTGTTGAATGTACGCATGGCGGTAGGGGTGTTTATAGGTGAAACGATGTTGAGCTTCTTCTCGATGGCGGCGGTCATTAACTTCATAATAGTGGTGGCCGTTTTTACGAGTGGCCTACTCGGTTAAGTGAAACGTTTAAGTTTTGATTTCTGATGCAAAGATAAGGCATAAATTTTGTTTGTCAAGAGAAAAACAAAACTTTAACATTATTTTAACACTTTCGACCAAAATATATACGTTTTGTTGTTGTAATTTTGTGCCGTGAAAACAAAAACATTCAGCTTATGAATTTTCGTATAAAAGAAATCTGCAAAGAGAAAGGCGTGCTTTTTAAAGATCTCGCCGCGTCTCTGGGTATCACTGACGTGGGGTTGCGGCAGTCCCTGAAAGGTAACCCCACCATCGGCACGCTGGAGAGAATCGCCTGCGCGCTCGGGGTCCCCATCACCGACCTTTTCGCGCCCCCGGCCGTCACCTCTGCCCGGTGCCCATACTGCGGCAAGCCCATCGCCCTGACGCTCTCCAAGGAGGGGGACGCCAAATGAGAATGTTCAACAAACCAAAGGAGGATTTTCTCACCAAGGCCATATTGGGGGGGGTAACACTATCCCCCGTTGTCCCTGCGGCCGCGTTTAGCCGCCATCTCCTTGCCCGTCATCCTCACAACTTTCTGCCCGTGGCAAACCCGGGCCTTGTCTTTCTGCATCAGCAGCAACTGGCGGTAGGGTATCTCGCGGACGATCTCGTTGTAACCGAGACCCAGAGCCTCCGCGAAAGACGCTATCTGCCCCAAAAGGGTCACGTTCCCTATTGTCTTGCTATCAGTGTCGCGGCGCTCCTCCTCAAAACCGATAGCCTTGGAAAAACCGTGGCGTCTATTAGCGAGTACGCGTGTAATCTGCAAATAAAATTTCATAAGTTTTCGGTAAATAAGATTTCGGCAG
>JAJBVP010000118.1 GCA_020859755.1 Bacteroidales bacterium
AACAACTTTGAGGCTTATGCCTCGTGAACTTTAAAAATTTACCGAAGTATTGATGTCTTGAAGTTTTAGAAAATTCTGAGTCTTATTTTGAGGAGTATGCTGCGCGGACGGATATTGTAGACCGAGCGCTCCTCTGTAAGCGCAGATTGGTTGGAATACAAATAATGCCTTCTGTTCAGCAAGTTATCACACGAAAGAGTGAAAGAAAAACGTTTTATACTGTATCGTGCCTCGGCGTTGAGAAGGAGGAAGGATTTGTCGCCGTCATTGAAATTGTTGTAGTAATGATAGAGCGATGCGCCGATACTGATGCCACCGGGCAGATTGAAATCGACTTTGGTATTGTTTGTTAGTGTCTTTAGCCAAGCCATTCGCCCAAAGCCTTGTTGCTTGGATGCCGACATATAGTATTTCCCCTCATAACCCACCGAGAGCCATTTGAACGGAGAAAGGCTGATGTCGCCGTTTATGCCATACGAATCAACTGAATATCTTGGAATGGAGTTTTGCACAAGCAGCGGGCTTTCCACACGGCTGAATGTCGCAGAGAGACCTATTTTAAGCCGTCGCCAGTTGAAGCCTTGACTGCCGCGCAATTTGGCCGAAAACATACTTGAGTGCTCATCGGTGCGTTGACTTATGACTCTTTCCACCAATCCATCATAATAATATCCGTAAAGCACATCGAGCTTTTGGTGGCTCCAAGAGATATCCAATCCCGCGAAGCTCATCGTCAATATATTCTTGTAGTCATATGAAAGAGAGTTGAATAGGTTAATTCCCTCGAACAGCCCGGATACCTCGTATGCTGAAAGCTGTCGGTAGGATGTAAGCACATAATTTGAGTAAAGTGTCTGAATTGATGGAGTGGAATAGTATAGCTCCGATTTCAGATTGAGGGAATGGTTGCTGTTGATTTTATAGGAGAAAAACAGCCGGGGTTCAACTCTCAATATATCCTTGTCTGTGGCGGATTCAGACAATCTGTTTTTCAGTCTGAAGTTCTTGTAGGCTATCGGCAGGAACACCGATAAATCCACTTTACGTATGCGCCAGGAAATTTCTGCGCCGAGACCGGTTGAGAAGTTGCCGAGCCATAAATCATTCCTGAAATCATCAAGTCGGCTTGACAGGCTGTTGTAGTCATAGTTGACGAAAAGATTTGGATGAATGGCAACGTGACCGATTCTCCATGCTGAAAGCAGCCCGACGCGGTTCCCTGTAGAAAAGTTACGCGAATCCACATGCTGATAAAGCATGTTCTCGTTTATCAAATCCGTGAAAAGGTTAGGGTTTACACTCAGACCGTGCGGACGCTTTTCAAGGTTGATAATGGAATAAATCTCGTACCCCCGGTATTCCGAAGTACGGTCGGTGAAATGAAATTTGTTGAGTAGGCGGTAAGACTCTGATTTCCCAATTTGGGAAATATCGTTGTTTTCCGCAAGAATCTGGCTGTCGGCATCGAGATTGAGGTAATCGAACTTCAATTGCTCTTTCAGATACCTTTGGTCTAGATTCAAGAGGTAAGTCAAATCTCCGTATGCCTTGTTAATTCGGGCAACTCCAATCATCTGTTCCTCCACAATATTTTCCGACCCATCCGGCAGAATGTTTGTTGTTGATGAGTGGCTACTGCGTGTATCGCGGTCATTAAGATACGCGGTATTGATGCCGAACTCGCCCGACTGTCCTACGCGATAGACATTGTTGAAAGTTGCGCTGTGCGAGCGGTTGAAATAATAGAAGCGTTTGTCAATCCCTGGTGCCGAAGGCATAGATATTCTGCTTATTTCAGATGTGCGAGAATAATCATTATCAAAAGAATAAAGTTCCTGAGACAAATCTTCACCTGTATTGTTACCCTTGTATGTGGCAAGAAACTGGCTATTGCGTTTGAAACACGTTGCCATCACCGAGTTGTTCCAGAGCGTTTCGCCTCCATATCCTCCCCCGAGGGTGGTAATAAGATTGAACACACCTTTAACACCTTCTTTCAGTCGAATGTTGATAGACGCCTGTTCTTCGGGACGTAAACCTTTCAGTGCCTTGATGTCTTGGTGCGCTTCAAGTACCTGCACGGTAGAGATGTTGTTAGGGTCGATATTATTTGTAGCGATACCATAATGCCCTTTCATAAGGTCAAGCCCTTCGATGTAGAAATTTTTTATAGGCTTGCCTTGATATGATATTTGGCCGACGTCAGACACAGAAATCCCCGGCATCTTTTTCAATACATCGGCGAGTACCTGATCATTTTGAGAAAGAAAAGAAGCAACATTGTAGTTGATGGTATCGCCCTGCGAATAAATTTTCTTTGATTTCACCACCACCTCCCTAAGCTCAACCGTCTTATCTTCAACAACAATATCATATCTGCCAGTGCGATTTGGTATGACAATCGAAGCAGGTGTTATTTCCACGCTTGACGCACGAAGAACAAGACTGTCGGATTGCGAGTTGACGGTCATTGAGAATCGTCCGCTATCATCAGTCAATGCTGATGTGAGGAATGACCGTGGTGTGTTTGCCGGGGCCACCGTCACACTTGCGAAGTCAACACATCTCCCGCTTGTCGTTTTGACACAGCCCGATATATTGGACTGCGCAAATGATGCGCTCAGCCCAATAAACATGAGAGCTATTGTCAAAGCAAATCTTGCCTCTACCGAAATTTCAGTTAATTGCATTGGGCAAAATTACACCCAACTCTCGTCAAAACTCTCAACATATGTTGAGAAATGCGCCTCCCTATTTAATTGCTTTGCGTATTCGGCTCAAATGGGTCGGCGTGATTCTAAGATAAGAGGCCAGTTGCTTGAGCGACACGTGCTGCAACAGCGCGGGCCATTTCGCGATGAGTTTGCGGTAACGCTCGGCTGTGGAAAGAGCATATAGGTCGAGCAAGCGGGTATAGGCGTCGTTGAAAAGGCCTTCCGACATCTTCAGACGCAACTCGTTATCGTTTTCGGCTATCATGGATTTGAATCGCGAAGCCGCACAAACCAGCACTCGCGCCCTGGTGGCCGCTTTGATGTCAACGATTGCCGGGCGATCCGCCACGCAGCTTAAGTAATCGCCCACCAATGCTCCCGGGAAGGTGAAGCCAACAATGCACTCGTTCCCCTCGCTGTCGGTGATGGAATATGTGAAAACTCCCTCAAGGATGAATCCCTACCCTTCTGCCGACATTGTCCCGTGTGGCGAAATGCTCGCCGGGACTAAACGTCACGACCTCCCCATGCTCCTCGCAGCAACGGCGAAAAACATCCATGTCAAGTCCTTGGAGATAGTCGTTGAAGTTTTCCATTTGCGGGCGAAGCTGTAAATTCAGTTTTTCTTACGGCGGTATTTTTGGCGGGGATGGCGAGGCTGATCAGGATACAACGGCTCGATCAAACCCGCCTCCAATGCTGGGTTTAGATAGGCTTGAAAAAAATGGATCATGTGTTTTAAGCCTAAGGCCTCCATCATTTCTGCGCGCGATAGCTCTCCGGTCCCAATAACAGCGAGCAAATGACGCACAGGGTCGGTAACTGAGCCTATACTTGTATTGTTGCTTGTATTGTTGCTTGTATTGTTGTTTACCCTATTATCGGTAGCTTTATCGGTAGCTTTATCGGTAGCTTTATCGGTAGCTTTATCGGTAACTTTATCGGTAACTCTATCGGCTACTGTATCGGTACTGGCGGGGTACTGGTGGGGTCGAGGGAAGGTGACGACGACGAAGGCGCCGCGGAGCGACCAGGTGGGAGGAGTCACGCCTTGTTGCTCGCAAGCCTCGATGATGCGCAGGGATCCTGAGCCCCATTTCTCCAATATCGTGGTGCGGTAGAGGAACGAGGCCATCACAGGGTTGTAGGGATAGGAATCGTGGGGGCCTTTGAGGATGTCGGGAGTGATCTCAGGAGGGAAGTGGCCGGGGTTGGCTATCTCCACTCTGTCGTCGTAGATGGCGATGCTGGGCGTGAGGTTGTAACGCTCGTATTGGCGATGACACAGGGCGTTGATCAATGCCTCTCGAAGGGCTTTGTACGGCACCTCAAGATGCTCCTCGCGATACAAGCCGTTGATAACTCCGCTGAGATTGAGGTGCTTGAAGCAAAACGACATACCGGCATCAAGCAAGTCGAAGAAGTTGCCGTCGGCCACCTGATTGTCGATGAACTCACTTTTAGTTGTGCCGTAGAACCGAGCCATTTGCAGGTGCATCTGGGGATAGTCGCTCAACTTGGTGGTGAAAAGAGCCGCGGCGGCGTTGTTGGGACGGCCATTGACGAGCATCTCTGATTTTCGCAAAAGCGTGTCGACGGACTCATACATTGCAGACTCGGGAATACGACCGCCGTCAACGCCCAGACGCACCAACCCTCGGATTCTGTTCTCGTCGAGATCAGCTACCGTCAGCGTGTCCGACATGATTTTCTCCCAAGCATACTGTTGCGGCTTGTAGGCACGGATTCTCTCCTCAAACATATCGCGTGGCATTGGCACGGTCGTGCTCTCCATTTTCAGATATGGCGCACCGTGATATGTGAAGGGTTGTTGGCCACGCACCCATCCGTCAAAGCGCAGAGCTATGACTTTGTTGCCGGGATGGTCGGGAACGTCGATATACTCCACAGGGATATACACGGCAGGCTCGATGCCGCTCAATGCTTGGGCTATCTCTCGCTGCGTGGCATCAGTTACCTCTTGGCCCAGGATACGCTTTGAGTTGGGCGTGACGCCGAATATCAGCCAGCCACCATCGGTGTTGAGAAAAGCGCACGCCGCATGCATACCGTCTTTCAGCTCGCCGGTAGTTTTCTTCAGCTCCAAGTGTCTTGACTCGCCACTATTAACGAGCCGTTGTATATCGTCTATAGTCATTGCTCTGATTTCTTGATGATTTCACAAAGGTAACTAAAATCTTTGGAATTGCGTACCAATTTTATCGTTTCCAGGATTGGGTGGCGGCGAGGAGCTGATAGAACTCGGAGAGGCGGGTTTTGGGGAGGCGGTCGATATATTTTGATGCCGCGGCTGCGCCTTCGATGTTCCAAAGGTAGACGGCGAGGTGAAGTTGGGCCATGACGGGGTCTTTCTCTACCTGAGCGAAGTATTCTTTCTTGGCTGGGATGGAGAGCATGCGCTGCAAGGCTCGCTCGTCGTTCTTGGTCTTGGCAAAGTCGTAGACCGAGGCTGGCTCAACATTGGCTTTGACATCGTCGGGCTCGGAGCCGTCGAGCTTGTCCATCAGCCCCTGTTTGTCCTTCATGCTCAGATGCACGTAGTTGCCCATCATCTTGTCGGTGGTGTGGCCCGTGATCGAGCGGATGGTCTCAGATGGAGCTCCCAGCGACGATGCTCGAGAGGTGAATGTGTGGCGACCAAGATGGGAGGAGAGTTTGGCGTATCTTGGCACAATTTTTTCGTCGACATGGTTGCCTACCTGGCGGGTGAGTTTCCAGTCATCGGTTAAGCCAGCCAACTGCCCCACGATTTTCATCTGCTCGTTGAATTTTTGGTTGCTTATCTGCGGGAACACCCGGTCTTCGGGGTTTTCAGCCGGGCCATATTTGGCGAGGATGCTACGGAGGAAATTGTTAAGCGGGAAGGCTATGCGCTGGTTGGTTTTCTCGGCCACGAAGTCAACGCAGTCGTTGATGATGTCGCACCAACGCATCTGCATAGCGTCGCCGAAACGCATGCCCGAGTAGCAGCAGAACAGGAACACGTTGCGGGTGCGGTCGATCGCATGGCTTGGCGTTTGAAATGCTTTGATTGCCTCCAAATCCTCTATCGTGAGGGGGAATCGGTTGGAGCGACCCGACTTCTTGGAATCGTCGCGGAATTTCGGCGTGTAATCTTTGAACGCCAAATTAGCATTGTACCCCTTTTTCGTGGCCCAGTTGAAGAAGCCTTTCATCGACTTCATGAGCTGAGTGACGTAGGCGTTAGTGAGATTCTTCTGGATGAGAAATACCTCAAATTTTTCAAGCAGCTCAACGGTGACGTCTTCGAAGTAAAGTGTCCGGCGAAATTCGTTAAGGCGGGTCAAGATGGTGTTGTGCTTGGTCGAGGTGGGCTTGCTCCACTTCGCTGTCTTAGGATCGACACGCCGCTCTTCGTCACGCTCGTCGATAAGCATGCGATAATACTCCCCCACCGTCTTTCGTGTCACCTTCTCCTCGGCCAACTCCTTCCGCAGAGCCTCGCGCACGCTGTTGGGTGTTGGCGTTATCCCCAAATGCTCCATTGTGGAAAACACCGAGTCGACCGCCGTACGGATCCTCGACATACGGGCTTTGATGTCGGAGGCGCTGACACCCGCCTGGTTGAAGTTGTTACGGCGCACCGTCTGCGCATCTTTGTCCCACTGATTCTCGGCTACCCGATGGCCGATGAAGTAGAAGATTCGCTTGCCGCAGAAGGTGATGTCGGCATTGATGGGCAATTCATCGCCATCCTTAAAAGATTTCCGCTTTTCGATGCGGAAATTTAGGTTGTACTTATAGTTACTCATACTCAGCGATTTCCGTTAAAAATTAAAAAATTCACATACAAATTTCCGTGGCTGAAATTTACATACAAATTTACATACAAAAATTGAGAAATTCAAGCAAATTCCAAGAAATTTCGTGAAATCGCCAATTTTTATAATACGCTAAATATTAGCAATTTAATGTATCATAAAGTATCATCATGAAACTCCGAAAAACGTGGGGTTCGAATCCCTGTCTTTCCGCCCAGAAGCCTCTTAGGAGCAATCCAAAGAGGCTTTTTTCATGCTTTTGCTGCTCGTTACGCTTTCGCAACACGCTGATTACTAATCGTTTCTAAAATCGCCGATTTGGAAGAATGACTGCCGGTTGACTGCCCAATGGCAGCCCCGATTGCCACTTCTCAGTCAATTTTGGGCTACACGGTGGCTACACTCAAAAGCGATTTTTTGATTGGTGTAGCCAATGACAGGGTAATGACGTGTCGTTGACAGGGTTAGACCGAAAAATCACCCCGAAATTTGTAGCCGGAATGGCAGATGTCCACCTGAGACCCGAGCCCTTAGTACCCACTAAAAATTGGCTACATTATGAGCAAAAATTTCAAGGTTTCCTTCTACCTGCGGAGCAATCACACGACGAAAGAAGGCAAGCTGCCTATCATGACGCGTATCTCCCTTCGCGGCGACCGCGTCACAGTTGGATCCACCGGGTGCTTCACCGACCCGAAGCTGTGGATCAGCACCACGAGCCGCATCAAGGGGCGCTCCGGCTACGCCCTGGCTACCAACACCGAGCTTGACCGCATTGAGGCCGATCTCAACTACATCTTCCGCCGCCATGAGTTCGAGGACTTCCTGACGGTGGAGTTCATCAAGTCGGAGTATCTTGGCAAGACTTCCGACAAGTCCTCGTTCCTCGGTTTCTTCGACGAGCTCCTCAAAAAGACCGAGGCCGAGGTGGGTGTGTCACGCACCAAGGCGTCGTTCCCCAAGTACGACGTGATACGCCGCCGCTTCGCCGACTTCATTTATAGCCGCTACAAGCGCAAGGATCTCCACATGGGCGAGCTGTCGTACATGCACGTCAGCGAGTTCGAGCACTACCTCATCACCGAGTGCAAGTACAAGCACAACACGGCGATGCGTATCATGCGCAACCTCAAGACCGTCGTTCTTCAAGCGATGAAGTTCGGCCTTATCACCCGCGATCCCTACGCCAACTACAAGGTGAAGATGGAACGCACCGACCGCGGCTTCCTCACCGAGGAAGAACTGGAGATGATGCTCTCCAAGCCGATGCCAGTGGAACGCCTGGAGCAGGTGCGCGACGTGTTCGTGTTCTCCTGCTTCACAGGTCTGGCCTACATCGATCTGTTCCAGCTCTCAAAGGAGCATATCGTGAAGATCGACGGCAAGATGTGGATCTTGAAGAAGCGTCAGAAAACCGACGTGGTGTCCAACATCCTGCTTCTCGATGTGCCCCAGCGTATTTTGAAAAAGTACGCCAAGATGATGAAGGACGATCCCCACGGCCGACTCCTTGCAGTGAACACAAACCAGAAGATGTGAAGCGCATCCAAGACAAGCCGAAATGGTAACACCCACGAAAGGTAACGTTTAGGGGGGTGTTACCGCAATTACCCTTTACCCCGAATTTTGTTCAATACCTTTGCGCTACAATCTTAACTAACTCAGGCAATTATGATGACTGCGCAAGAAATAGAACAGGCTAAGCATTCGTAGATACTTCGAAGGCTCACCGCCATCGAGGACACCCTCTATAGTCTGCGCGAGAGCGTGGATGCCCTTCGGCGGCGCAAGGATTGCGTGATCGACAACATGATTCTCGACAACCTGACCCCCGAGGATCTCATCGGAGTGTCCGATTCCACGCTGCGCCGCAGGCGTAACAAGCCGAAGCCTAACAATCTCCCCTACCACCGCCATGAGAGCGGCGTGATCTACTATTACTTCAGCGAAGTGCTGGAGGCGTTGAAAATGTCCAAATTCGGAGGCTCGAAGATCAAATGCGGCGAGGCCATTGCCAAGATGCGCGCGTTTCAGCTTGGCCGCACCTATAATCCGGAGATCGATTATGAACAGGAATGAGAAGCGGGAGCGCATACTCGAGATGACGGACGGCGGGAGACACGTTTTCGCGTATTACCTGGGACCTGACTTTAAGGTGAAACGCAAGTTCCGCAACCCGTTCTACGACGATACGAAGGCGTCGTGTCACGTCACGAAGGATCCACGGTCGGGGAAGTAAGGCCTCTATGACTTCGGGAATCCCGACTGCGGCGGCGACTGCTTCTGGTTCGTCGGCCAGCGGTTGGGCCTCGACCCCAAGCGTGACTTCGGCAAGATCATGGACACGATAATCCGTGACTTGTCCCTCCCGATATCGGATGGGAACGACCAGATAGGGCAAGCGGCTCCCTCTTTAGTCAAGCCTAAGCCCCGTAGAGCCAAGGCCAAGACGCCCGGCGTGCCGTGCGACTACTCCGTGCAGCCCTGGCCAAAGCATGAGCTGGCCTACTGGGGTCGTTACGGAATCACGGAGGAAACCCTGGATAAATATAATGTGGCCTCGCTGGCGGTTTACTCGTCGGTTGGAGAACACGGCCCGACTTCTACCATTCGTTCTACCCGACCCCACTCTCTCGCTCCAAGCGCTTGCAAATGATTCGCGACGCGATGGATCGTTTCCACCACCTGCATTGTCTGTGTGCTACACCTTGTACCTAACGGCTACAAGATCCGTGGGCATATCGGTTCGGAACTCCAGCGCAAGGCCGCGGCAATCCTCTCTATCGAGAAGGACGACAACCCCACGCGCTCGGTGGTCAAGACGATGAAGGTGCGCAAGGGACGCATGTTCCTCTACCATCTGCTCCGTCAGCACGGCATCCTGCCCCTGATGGAGCGTTAAAACCCGCATAAGCAGTGTGTTTTCCAAATAACAAGATTAGTTATTGATATTTGTGCGTTTTTCAACCTTTGTACAAAGGTAAGGGGTGCGCCCGTCGTGATGACGAGCGCACCTCGGTTTATAGGAGAGGTGCCATATAAAGCGGCAGATAGAGGATGCCGTTCTCATCACGTAGATCTCCCTCGTGAAGCACATAAGGCGTGGAGAGGTAATTGTCAAAACGCTTGATACACTTTCTAAGCGATGATAGAGCATAACGAGTACCCGATTTCACCTCTATTGGAGAGATATTGTGCCGGCTCGTGATTTGGGGTTTGCGGATTAGGAAGTCGATTTCCATGCGCTCATCCTTGTCCTCGGAAGCGCGATTATAGAAATAAAGCTGATGGCCGGCGGCGCGGAGCATTTGAGCCACAAGATTTTCCGTGAGCATACCCAAATTGGCCTCTAATTTTCCGGACAATATTTTGAAGTATAGCCGGGGATCCGCTTTTCCCCGCTCGCTGAAGGCCTGGGTAAAAAGCAGCCCGGTGTCGCCCATATAGCACTTCACGGTCTGTCGGTCCTCGTTCAATCTCAGTCCGATTGACGGCGCCGTGCTGTTGTAACAGCAGTTGACGATCCTCGCCTCCGAGAGCCACAGGAACGCTTCTTGGTATTCCCGCATTCGGGCATCCTCACCAAGCGATGCCAAACGGAACACGCGGTCGTGACGCTGCAACTGCCCAGGCAGCTCGTCGAACACGGCCAAAGCCTTGGTGGCCTGGCTGCCAGCGTATTTGTGGATGTCATTACGGTAGAGGTCAAGGATATCCTGCTTGATGCGTTCACACTCATCCAAGTCGCGTTGCTCCACATATCCCAAAACCGCCTGCGGCATTCCACCAACCAAAAAATACTTGCGCAACAGGTCCAAGCACTTTCGGTGGAGAGTGTCAACGGTGCGTTTACGCTCAAAGCAAGAGGCAATCAGTCCATAAAGCTCCTCCTCACCGTTTGCCCATAGAAATTCCTCAAAATCCATCGGCCACATGTCGATACGGTGTTCCTCGGAGGGAATCATTATGTCCTTGACATTCTGTTTAATCGACACCAACGATCCTGTTTCCAGATAGTCGTACCGACCATCTGCCACAAGATGCTTGATTGCGGCTCGCGCGCGAGGGCAAAACTGCACCTCGTCGAAAATGATAAGTGTTTGTGCCTCGGCATCCGGCGATGGGCGAGGGATGAACTTGACGTTGTAATAGGCGCCAAGACGCAGGAACAGCTCGTCTAAGTCCTCGAGATAATTCTCGAATAGCTCATGAATCGCCCGGGGCACTTTGCTGAAATCTATGAGGAGGAAGGTGGTGTATTCGTTGCGGCCAAATTCCTCCGCCACATAGCTCTTGCCTATGCGTCGGGCTCCTTCGATAAGCAACGCCCGCTTACCTTTTGATTGGCGTTTCCAATCCTTCAATTGGTTGTAAATCTTGCGCTTCATTCGGTTGTCTCACGTTTTTGAGGTTTTGGGGGCGATAATTTCCCACGTTTTTGAGATTATTGAATGCGCAAATTTACACCTTTTTGAGATTATTGCCAAATAATCTGGAAAAGAATGAGCTAAGTTTGAAGAATCACCACTTGTTTTGGTGTATGCGGTCGGGCTTCCATTTGTCGATGGGATGGCGATCGCGGGCAGGATGGCCTATGACCACGAAGGACAGCGGGACGATGGTGTCGGGCATTCCCAAGAGTTTGCGGAAGAAGTCCTCACGGTCTTGCATCGGGTGAACACCAGTCCACACGGCTCCGAGTCCCAGTTCACGAGCCTCCAAGAGGATGTTCTCAGTCGCTGCCGAGCAATCCTGTACCCAGAACGGCTCCTCGTCGCCTTTCAACGCCAACGAAGTATCGCCGCAGACAAGGATTGCCAGCGGCGCGTGGCGCGCCATTTTCATATACTGCTCGTTGTCGGCGATCTCGCCCAAGATTTTCGGGTCGTCGATCACCACAAACTGCCACGGCTGCCGGTTACAGGCCGACGGCGCGGCCATCGCGGCGCGAAGCAACCGTTTCCGCTGCTCCTCGCTCACAGGCTCGTCGGTGTACTCCCGCACCGACACACGTTCCAAGATTATATCATTTTCCATACCCTTAGAACGCTTGAATGCCATATTGGGTTGATTGGTGCAATATCCAAGCCAAGCAAAGGTTTCTTTAGGAATGGCTTCCTTGCTACTCTACTTCAATAACTGCCTTTCGGTTGAAGGAGTGGTCTTCGTTGGCAAAGACGTAGCCCAGCTGATTGCTCACGCATCGCGTCGAGCCAATCTGTCGGTTGATGTTGCGGTGGGAGTGGCCGTAAATCCAATAATGGATTTGCGGATGGGCCGTTATAAAGTCGGCGAGCTCTACGGTGAAGGCCCCGTTTATACGCGAGCCCTGAAACTCGGGAGCTACAAGCTGAAAACTCGGCACATGGTGAGTGGCTACAACTACCTGTTTCTCCTGTCGCTTGCCCAACTCGGTGGAGAGGAACGCAAGGCATCGGCGATGCTCGGCGTTGAAACGCGCGCTGTCGAGCAGCTCGTCGCCGTTAAGGATGCGCCGGAAGTCGGAGACGCTGCGTTCCGTCTTATAAGCGTCATCTCGCTCGATGTGACTCCACAGGGTAGTGGATATCAGATCAGTCTTCTTGGTAAGTGGAATTACCTGGTTGTAAACGGCCCGCACATTCGGACGAATATCCATTTGCCAACCGGCATGGAAATTGTTAATGTCGGAGAATTTGTAGAACTCGTGATTGCCAGGAATGACTATCACTTCACGGAAACTCTCCGATACGAAATCCCAAAATGGATGGCGGCTATAGTTGTTGTCGCCTATATATCCGATGTCGCCGCAAAGCACCAGCACCTCTCCCTCCGGTATCAGGGGGAAGTGCTTGAGCCAGGTGGTATTCTCACCGAACTCCAGATGAAGATCAGAGGCGTATTGCAGTTTCATTAGGATTCCGGCGTGAAGGTGTTGTCAAGAATATCGAGAAGGACTGTGACCGAACTTTCGTCCATCTCCAGTGCAGTGGCAAGTGCAGAGGCCAACGTGTCCCATTCTTGGCGGAGAGACTCGACAAAGGCATGGATGATATCGACCACCGATTGTGGTGCCGGCACCTCGCCTTGTGGCATAACCACCAGGTTTTTCATCACGTCAGATCGATGTTTCTTAATGTCGCGAGTATTGACGTGTTTGTTGGAGGCTTTCATCTCCTGGAGATTAAGATATGCCTTGGCTTTCAGCGCAATCAACGCCGAGGCATCAGCATGGCGGATACCATCGGTCAACACGCTGTGCTTAACGGTGAAGTTGTAAAAATCATCGTCCATGATGATGGCGCTGAGGCTCGACACATAACGGTCGAAAGGGATTGGCTCGATGAGTAGCCCCTTGGGCTCACCGAGCACGTCGTGATGCCGTGCCAGCAGTTCTATCATCTGGGGATAACCGGGAAGGCCGTCCACAAAACGGTATAGCTGGTAACGCTTTGCTTCACCCTCGGCAGGCTTGTACTTTTCCGGGCGGTATTGACCCTCCTTGATGAAGTCCCAAAATCGGCTGCCAAACTCAGGCACCAGTTTCTCTATAACGATAATCATGTCTATGTCGTGGGTGGCTCGCGGTCGCATGGCTGTGCCTGAAAGAACCATCTCGCATGCTGTGCCTCCGATTATAACGTAGCTGTCGGAGAAAGGCAGGAATGCCTCCCTGAATTTGTCTAACCCTTCCATTCTATGTTGTCAAGCATATATTCGACTTCATTTTCTACTCGAGGATCTTTGTCTTCGCGCAGCGACAATGCCAATGATAGCGCATCTACCCATGTTCCAGCGTATCCCTCTTTGGTTACGGGAGGATATTTCCACACCTCGATGCGGTAGTTGCCATCGTAGGAGTTCTGACCCTCCAACAAGTCATCGGCGATAAGATTTTTTAATTCCCCGGCGCTTATAGCTATCATCCTCTCCGGATCCGGATTCAATCGTGAGTAGTGAGCGAGGGCATTGATTCCGCAAGTCGGAAATTGAAGATCAGAAATTACTTCGTCGGCGAAAAGCACCCGTTGCACAGGGTTCATCATCAGAGGGAGTGCTCGGTCCCATAATTCTCGACCGGCAACGTTCCATTTTACAATTTTGTTCTTTGTGCCGTCCGGTACACGAATTGCCAATCCCACATCTTCCAAGCATTGAAGAGCCTGCGTTACGCTGGGATAGGAATAAGGTATCCAGTTGGCTATCTCCCGTGCCGAAAGGCCCTCTATTGAGGACAGCTGCAAGTGGTATAGTAGTAGGTACTGGGCCACAGGAGTAAGTTTGGTGGCAACCGCCTGGGTACGCTGTCGTTCGTTTATGATAATATCCGGCAAGAAAGCAAAGCGGCGGGATACAACAAAGTAGACCCCTTTGTCAATCAATCGCTGTCGCAGATAAGATGGTCCGGTGGGTAGGACGAAAACCACATCCTTGCCTGTCTTAGACCTGACGGTTTGAGCGGTGGCGGCCATAACAGCCGGAGAGGGTACTCGGCCTTTAGGGCTTGCAAAGACATAGGATTTCCCCTGGTAATTACCTTCATAGAAGTCATAAGACACAACCTCTCCGACAGGAAACGTTTTAATCTCCCTCTTTAGGACGGGCTTAAGCGCAACACTACGACCCATTATTGAGATAGAGTCATCTTTAATAATCTGCATCGTTATATATGTGTTTTATAACGATGCAAAATTATAAAGAAATCCTTAGCTGACCAAATCCGATGACCATTATTTACTCTGTTTTAGTTTTCACCCGCCCGAGGTGACGGTGGACGCAGGAGGAGAGTGGCTGTGCAGGGGCCTCCGCCACACTCCTCCCGGGCGCTCAAGGGCGACGGCATCAGCTCGGCTACGCCAGGGTCGCGGGTGTAATCGGTAATTTTGCATCGTCGATTTCGGCAAATAAGAAAACGGCGAAAT
>JAJBVP010000208.1 GCA_020859755.1 Bacteroidales bacterium
CCCCAGCCCCAGCCCAAGCTCGGCCTGCAGGAGGATGGGACATATCGCCTGCAGTGCGCCTCCTGCGGGCAGCTGCTTGTCGTGCCTAAGGTGAAGCCCGGTATCAACCGCCTGACATGCCCCAAGTGCAAAAACCCCAACCAATTCGAAATCCAGCCCTCGGAGGACGACCTCCTGAAATGCCAATGCTGCGGCGCACCGTTGACCAAACCCGCCGCCGACGGCCTCTACTCAGTTGAGTGCGACCAATGCCAGCAACCCTACAATATGATCGTCCAGGGTGGCCGCGTAACCAAAATCTCGGCCCGCACCAAGCCCGGTGGCACCGTCGACCGCGGTTCGCTCACCCCGATGATGCTATCCACCGGCGGTTTCTTCAAGAAAACCACCTACGTGCTCTACAAAGGCACCCACTTCATCGGCCGCTGGGACGAAAACGAAAACTCCGACTTCGCCCTCAAGGACAACACCGTGTCGCGCCGATCGGTGAGAGTCGACGTCAACCAGTCGGGCAACGGCCTCGTCTACAAAATGACCATCCTCAAGGCCACAAACCCCATTTATCACAACAAGAAACAGCTTGTGGAGGGCGACATCGTCTACCTCAACTACGGCGACGTGCTGCAACTGGGCAACACCACCATTAAAGTGCAAAAGCAATGAAAATCAAGATAAAAGAGATTCACTCATTCCGCCAAATCGGTGGACGCGCCAATCAGGAGGACTCGCGCTACCCCGATCAGGACAATCCCCAGCCGCTGGCCGTGGGCGGTTGTTTCGCCGTGTGCGATGGGGTAGGCGGCGAGGAGAAAGGCGAGGTGGCCTCCGGCACCGTCTGCGCCGCCATCGGCAAAGCGTTGGGCAACCGTAAGTGGGAGCAGCCGTTCACCGACGACGACCTGCAGCGCATGCTCTCCTCGGTGTACGACGCCATCGAAAGCGCCTCCAACGCCTCCAACGACGGCATGGCCACCACCTTGACCTTCGTGGCCTTCCACGGCGGGGGCGTCACCATGGCCCACATGGGCGACAGCCGCATCTACCATATCCGCCCCGGCAAGGGCATCCTATACCGTAGCGAGGACCACTCACTGGTCAACGCCTTGATCCGCTCGGGCAACATCACCCCCGAGGCGGCCGTCAACCACCCCAAGCGCAACGTCATCACACGCTGCATCACCCGCCCCACGGCCGAGCATCCCCGCGACGAGGCCTCGGTGATCCACATCCCCTACGACGTGGAGCCGGGCGACTACTTCCTGCTGTGCACCGACGGCGTGCACGGTACCGTCAACGACGACACTATCAGCGCCATCCTCTCTGAGCCCACGCTCTCCGACGAGCAGAAGGCCCAGCGACTGGCCGAGCGTTGCGCCGTGGCCGACGACAACAACACCGCCATCATCATCTCCATCGCCGAGGTGACTGATCGACAGCCGGCTCCACAGCCGGCTCCCCAGCCCCAAGAGGAGCCAGCCCCCGCCGGAGCCGCCACCGAGCGTTTCAACCGCCGCGAGGAGATGGTCCACGAGGTCTCCGGCCAGAAGCCACAAGGCGGCCTCCGCTCATTCTTAGGCAAAATCTTCAAGAAATAATCCCCCGAAAATCCCGGAAATCCCGATATTCCCGAAAATTCAAAAAGTAATATAGCTATGAGAAAAATATTTCTGGCTCTGGCCTGCGTGGCCACGGTGGCGATGATCGCGACAGCCGCCAAAAAGCCCAAGCAGACCAAGGGTGCCGAGGCCCCCGTTCAGGTGGACACTGTGATGGTCGACGAAACACCCTCCGAGGGGCAAGCCACAGCCCAAGAGATGGTAAAGCAGCAATCAGTGCAAGCCGTAAAGGACTCGCTCAACAACATCCTCAAGCGCGCCCAGGACGGCGACGTGGCGATGATGAACGAGGTGGGCAAGTGGTACTACATCGGCCGTCACGTCAAGCAGGACTACCGCAAGGCCTATGAGTGGTGGAAAAGCGCCGCTCTCAAGGGCGACGTCACCGCGACGGCCAACGTGGCCATGTGCTACCAATTGGGCAACGGCTGCGACCAGGATTCAGTGCAAGCTATGCGCTTGTATATCAACTCAATCCAGAAAGGCAACCGCGAGCTCATCAACCAGCGCGCGCAGTCGGCCCAGGACGTGCCGTTCGACGCCATGCTCTTGGGCGTGTGCTACGACAAGGGCTACGGCGTGAAGCGCAGCCCCCAGGAGGCCTCCAAATATTTCCTCATGGCCGCCGATAAAGGTTCGGTCGACGGTATGCGCAACGCCGGCTTAGCCCTGTTGAACTCCAAGAAGTACACCGACGCGTTCCCGCTCTTCGAGAAAGCCGCCGCGCAGGGCGACATCTCATCCACCTACTGGGCTGGCTGGCTTATGCTCGGCGAGCGCATGCAGGGCGACGACCTAAAGGCCGAGAAGTACCTGCGCAAAGCCGCTGAGGCCGGTTTCCCCGCCGCTCAGAGCAAGCTCGGCAACCTCTACTCTACGGGCAAGGTGGTTAAGCAGGACGACGAGACAGCGCTCTCCTGGTGGCGCAAAGCCGCCGCTCAGGGCAACGGAGAGGCCGCTTGGTCGATCGCCAACGCCTACCTCGACGGCCGCGGCGTCACCCCCGACTGCTACGAGGTCGTGCAATGGATGGCAGTAGCCTATCCCTCGGGCTACAAGCGCGCCGTCAAGACTCTCGTCCACCAGCGCGACTCCATCGGCGACAAGGCGTTCCCCAACTATATCCGCGGCATGCGCGAGTGGAAGGTCAACAAGAATTACACCACGGCCAACGACTATTTCAAGAAGGCCGAGAAGGCCAAATGCACCGACGCCGCCGTGATGCAATACGTGCTCCTGGCCGACGGCAACATCAACCCCAAAGCCGACGCCAAGAAGGCCGCCAAGAGCCTCGAGAAAGTGGCTAAAACCTCTCCTGTGGCCGCTTACTACCTCGGCGAAATGTACCAGGAGGGCAACGGTGTGGAAAAGAACATGGCCACCGCCGTCCAACTCCTCCAGCAAGCCGCCGACGCTGGAGTGGCTGAGGCACAGTGCGCTCTGGGCGATATCTACTACGAGGGCCGCGGAGTCGACAAGGACACCTTCAAGGCTGTCTCCCTCTACCGCGACGCCGAGCGCCAGCAGCAACTCACCGAAACCGCCCTCACGCGCCTGGCGCAGTGCTACGAGGACGGCGAGGGTGGACTCGCCAAGGATCCCGAAGCCGCCAAAGCCCTGCGTGACAAAAAGCGTGAAGATAATCTCGTAAACGTTCTTAAAGCCTTTGAATAATGGGTACTGAATCAGCCTCCCAAGCCCTGCGACCGGGCACCGTCATCTCCTCCGAGCATTACGACTACAAAATCGTGAAGGTGCTCGGGGCCGGTTCGTTTGGAATCACATATCTCGCCACCGCCGACGTGCAGGTGGGCAACGTGTCGGTTACCGTCAAATTTGCCGTCAAGGAGCATTTCATGTCGATGTCGTGCTACCGTGGCGACGACGGCGCCGAGGTGCTGTGCACTCCCGCCTCCAAGGAGGACGTCGAGCTGTCGCGCAACGACTTCCTCATCGAGGCTCGCCGCCTCCAGACCCTCTGCCAGAAGTCGCGCGGAATCGTCCACGTCAACGAGACGTTCGAGGCCAACAACACGGCTTACTACGTCATGGAGTTCCTCAATGGCGGTTCGCCTGGACAAATGCCTGAGGGTGACGCTATTAACATCATCTGCCAGGTGGCTCAGGCTGTCGACACCATCCACGGCGAGAAACTACTCCACCTCGATATCAAGCCCGACAACATCGTGATGAAAACCAACGATTCGGGCGAGGTGTACCCCGTGTTGATCGACTTCGGCGTGGCCAAGCATTTCGGCAAGGACAACAAGCCCACATCCCATCTCCAGGCCAAGGGCGCCTCGGCCGGATACGCTCCCCAGGAGCAATACGACGAGGGAGGCATCACCGAGTTCAGTCCCAAATACGATATCTACGCCCTGGGTGCCGTCCTGCTGTTCCTGTTGACCGGCAAGAATCCGCCGTCGGCGTTCAAAATCTCCCCCAACCAGGCCGAACTGGCGGCCATGATCCCCGCGAGCGTCACCGCCTCCACCCGCGCGGCCATTTTGGGTGCCATGAAGCCGTCGGCATTCGAGCGCACCGAGTCGATCGCCGATTTTGTGGCCCAGTTGACCGGTTCGGCCCAGCTGCCCACCAACCTGCCCACGGGCGCCGCTTCAGGTGCCGTGGCCGCTGCCGCCGCTGGTGGCGCCACCGAGGTACTGACCGCTGGACGCAAGCCCAGCGCCAAGTCGGGCAAATTCGCCAAGTCGTCCAAAGTCACAACTTCCGCCCCCAAGAAAGGCCTGGTGACCGGTCGCCCCGGTTCGGGCGGTTTCAACGGCGACCCCCAGAAGAAATCCAATTCCAAGCTGATTATGGCCATCATTGGCGCCGTTGTGATTGTGGGCGCTCTGGTGGGTTGCTTCTTCTTGATCCCCGGACTGCTCGACCGCTCTGAGAAACCCCAAGAGGAGGTTATCGTCGCTGAGGTAACCCCTGATGGCGCCGACAAGGCCTCCATCATGGCCGAGGACGAGGATATGGAAACCCCGGCCGCACCCGCTCCCAACGAGGAGGCCGCACCTGCGAAAGCTACTCCGGCTCCCAACGTGGAGGCCTCTCCTGCCGCTGCTCCGGCCAAGCCGGCCACTGCTGCATCGACCTCCAAGCCCGCCACTACCACTGCGACCGCTCCGGCAACTACCACGACGTCCGCTCCCGCCGCCACGCCTGCCGCACCCAAACCTCTCACCAACGCTGAGATCTTCGCCCAGGCACGCAAGGAGGGTGACTTCAAGACCATCAACCGCCTCGCCAAGGAGGGTTACGCTCCAGCCTACCTGCCTGTGGCACAGCGCTATTACGCCAACGGCTCGATGAGTGCCGCCCGCAGCTACGCCCAGAAATCGATCGACGCCCAGGTCAACGTCTCCGAGGCCAAAGCCCTGATCGCCAAGATCGACGCCGCCTCCTCCCAGCAATCCGTCACCATCCAGTAACCTTAGGGGGGGCCGGCCTTGGACGGCCATCACGCGGATGCCCAGGGGGGCCGGCCTTGGACGGCCATCACGCGTCAGCCTTAGGGGGGCCGGCCTTGGACGGCCATCACGCGGATACCCAGGGGCGCCGGCCTTGGACGGCCATCACGCGGATGCCCAGGGGGGCCAGCCTTGGACGGCCATCACGCGGATGCCTAGGGGGGCCGGCCTTGGACGGCCATCACGCGGATGCCTAGGAGCGCCGGCCTTGGACGGCCATCCACGCGTCAGCCTTAGGGGGGCCGGCCTTGGACGGCCATCACGCGGATGCCTAAGAGCGTTGGCCGTCCAAGGCCCGCCTCCCTAAGCTGCCGCGGACGCTTGTGGGGGCGCCTGCAGGCGCGGGCGCGGGCGCCCACGCTCCTTGTTTGTGGATGCATCCTTTCTTCCTTTCTTCCTTTAATCCTTTACCCCTCTCTTTTGAAAAAAGGAAAAAGGAAATAGTTAATGGTGGTTAAAAAGGCGGGGAAAATTTGGCGGGGTGGAAGATTGTGCTTACTTTTGCACTCACAAACGTAGCGAAAGTGTCACGAGACGCAAGAGCCAAGCACGGCGATTTAGTGTAGAGGCCTAGCACGCCGCCCTCTCACGGCGGAAACCCGGGTTCGAATCCCGGATTCGCTACCAAGCTCCCGACAGGTCCACTGTCGGGAGCATTTGTTTTTAAGAAGGGAGCCTGACTCGCGAGAACGTATGCGGAGCCTGGGAGTGCCGACGTTCGGCGGCCCACAGCAAGGAGGCAACCATGGCGTAGGCCGTCCAAGGCCCGCCCCCCTAAACTGCGCATATGTTAGCTGGGGCGCCAGGCGGCTTGCGAGAGCATGCGGTGGCCGATGCGGCAATACAGACATTTGCGAGGCTCGCAGTAGGCGCGGCGCAACTCAATCAGCGCCTGCGACGTGAAGGCGTCGGTAGCCTTCACTCCAGCCTCCTCAAACATCTTCACGATCGAATTCCGCTCCGGCGGCAAGTCCTGCAGCATCTCCACGGCCTGCGCCACAGCCTCACTGTCGCCCCGCTCCTGTCCGAACGCCACCCGTAACGGTGACACCACATTGATCATCAGCAACTTGCATACATCCCCGCTAAACGCCTTAGTCCCCGTCGCGGCCACACCCCCGAATCGGAATCGGTGGGCCCAGTACCCCGATAACTCGATCTCGAAATATCGCTGGCACTCGGCTACGGTGGTGATCGCCGTCAGGTCGGCCATCAGGTTGGGCCGCGTGGTAATGAGCGCGGCCAGGGTGGCGATGCGGCGATGGGGGAAATTCCACGGGCGCATGTGCCCCATTCGCCATGCTCCGGGATCGAGTGCGCGGAGTCCGTATTTATGCGCAAGGAATTGGTACTCAGTGGTTAGGCGCTCCACATAGGGGTCGCCCTGTGTAGGCTCGAGCAATGCCGCTTGCCCGAAGAGCAGTGCTTCTACGGCGAGGATGTTGTCGGCGTGTTTGCGCAGCATGTTCACTGGGGTGACCATAGCGAGCCGCTCAAACGTGTCGTTGTTGACACTCATCCCCATCGAACGGCTAAGGGCTTGATACGCAACTTGTTCCCAGTTGCCGTGAAGTCGCTCGCATTGCTGTCGCAGGCGGTCGGCCTTACCGTAGAGGCGCTCGAAGCCCAGCGACGTGAGCCAGTCCATGAGGTAGAGCCGGGGCATTTCGGCCATCCACCGCGAGCAAGGGAGCGAGAGCACCGGGGCGCGCTCCAGCTCCTGGGCGCGTGCCTGAATGTCGGGCGAGATCTGCATCGTCATTTGGGGAATAAGGTCATCGTCGCCTTTGCCTCCCGGGCGCGGCACCGGCGAGTCGTCGTGGGCCACAACATGGAGGATAACCGACGAGTAGGCAGGATCGTCGTCATGACCGTGGCGGTACCAGTCGCTGGCGCGCAGGTGCATCTCCACGTTGCCTACCCACATCTCGTCGCCGATCTTCACCTTGGCGTTGAAGAAATCGGGCCCCGCGTCGGTGTTCCAGCGCCCGGGGTCGACCACCTTCACCGGGCGCCCGTCGACCGTGGCCATGGGGCGACCGTCCCACAGCTTGTGGGCCCACACGTAATGCATCAGTCGCTCCATCCTTGTCGTTTCACTTTAGGGGGTGTATTTATCGCGAAGTTACGAAAAAACCAATGAGTTACGCCGAAAATTGCGAAATTCTGCGTAATTTCGCGTAAAATAGTGGTTGACGCCCCCTTTAATCCTTTACTCCTTTAATCCTTTCCTCCTTTAAAGGATAAAAGGATGAAAGGAATAAAGGATGCGCCCGCCCCTGAAAACTGAAAACTGAAAACTGAAAACTACGATATGGCAAAAGAGCTCAAGGAAATGACAAAGCGAGCCGACAACTACTCGCAATGGTACAACGATCTGGTGGTGAAAGCCGACCTGGCCGAGCAATCGGCCGTGCGCGGCTGTATGGTGATCAAGCCCTACGGCTACGCGATCTGGGAAAAGATGCAGCAACAGCTCGACAAGATGTTCAAGGACACGGGTCACGTCAACGCCTACTTCCCGCTGTTGATCCCCAAATCTTTCCTCAGCCGCGAGGCCGAGCACGTGGAGGGCTTCGCCAAGGAGTGCGCCGTGGTCACCCACTACCGCCTGCGCACCAACGCCACCCATGACGGCGTCGAGGTCGACCCCTCGGCCAAACTCGAGGAGGAGCTGATCATCCGCCCCACATCCGAGACCATCATCTGGAACACCTATAAAAACTGGATCAACTCCTACCGCGACCTGCCTATCCTGTGCAACCAGTGGGCCAACGTGTTCCGCTGGGAGATGCGCACGCGCATGTTCCTGCGCACAGCCGAGTTCCTCTGGCAAGAGGGCCACACCGCCCACGCAACCGCCGAGGAGGCCCAAGAGGAGGCCATCAAGATGTTGAACGTCTACGCCGAGTTCGCCGAGAAATACATGGCCGTCCCTGTCGTTAAGGGCGTGAAATCGGCCAACGAGCGATTCGCCGGCGCCCTTGAGACTTACACCATCGAGGCCATGATGCAGGACGGCAAGGCCCTGCAGAGCGGAACGTCCCACTTCCTTGGCCAGAACTTCGCCAAGGCGTTCGACGTGAAGTTCCTCAACCGCGAGAACCAGCTCGAATACGTGTGGGCATCCTCTTGGGGCGTTTCCACCCGCTTGATGGGCGCCTTAATCATGACCCACAGCGACGACAACGGCCTGGTGCTGCCTCCCCATTTGGCTCCCATCCAGGTTGTTATCATCCCCATCTACAAAAACGCCGAGCAGCTCGCCGCCATCCGCGAGAAGGTCGACCCGATTGTCGCCGACCTGCGCAAGGCCGGCATCAGCGTGAAATTTGACGACGCCGACAACAAGCGCCCCGGCTTCAAATTTGCCGACTACGAGCTCAAGGGCGTGCCCGTGCGCCTCGTCCTCGGTGCCCGCGACATCGAGAACGGCACCGTCGAGATCATGCGCCGCGACACCCTCGAGAAACACTCGGCGCCACTCGAAGGCATCGCCCAATACGTCGAGCAGCTCCTCGAGGATATCCAGGACAACATCTACCAGAAAGCCCTTAAACAGCGCGAGTCGATGACCCGCGAGGTTGACACCTACGACGACTTCAAGCGCGAAATCGAGAAGGGCGGCTTCCTGCTGTGCCACTGGGACGGCACCCCCGAGACCGAGGAGAAGATCAAGGAGGAGACCAAGGCCACGATCCGTTGCATCCCTCTCGACGGCGACAAGACCCCCGGAAAGTGCATGGTCACCGGCAAGCCCTCGGCCCAGCGCGTAATCTTCGCCCGTAACTATTAAAGCCGTTGGTAGATTGTAGTAGTTACAAGAATTTGGCTGGTAGCCTAGTGAAGGGTTGCTTGAAGCAAGTTCCCGATCAAAACTGCTAACTACTAAAAACTACTAACTACTAAAAACTCAACAGAAAATGACCAAGCTGGCGATTGTAATCCCGTGCTATAACGAGGCCGAGGCGCTGCCCATCACGGCCCGCGAGTTGCTGGGCCTCCTCGACGGCATGATCCAGGAGGGCCTCGTCACCCAGGACAGCTACATCCTGGCCGTCAACGATGGCTCCCGCGACGACACCTGGGGCGTCATCTCATCGCTCCACGAAACCCATCCCGAGCGATTCAAGGGGATCGACCTCGCCCACAACCGAGGCCACCAATACGCGCTGCTGGCCGGACTGATGACCGCCCGCGGCAACTGCGACGCCGCAATCTCAATCGACGCCGACCTCCAGGACGACATCAACGCTATCCCCAGGATGGTCAAGGAGTTCCAGCAAGGAAAGGACATCGTCTACGGCGTGCGACAGAGCCGAGCCACCGACACGTGGTTCAAGCGCACCACCGCCCGCGGCTTCTACAAATTCCAGCGCTCAATGGGCGTCGACACAGTCTACGACCACGCCGACTACCGCCTGATGAGCGCTCAGGCCCTCGACCTGCTGAGCGAGTACGGCGAAAGCAACCTCTTCCTGCGAGGAATCATCCCGCAGATCGGCCTTGACAGCTCCACCGTGGGCTACGACCGCGCCGTGCGCGTGGCCGGTGAGTCGAAATACCCCCTGGGGAAAATGCTCTCGTTCTCCATCGACGGCATCACCTCGTTTTCGGCCAAACCGATGCGCATGATTTTCCTCACCGGCTTGACGTTCCTAATCCTCGACGTATTGGCAGCTATCTACGTGGCTATCAGCTACTACTTCCACTCGCTCGTATGGGGTTGGGCATCGCTATTCCTATCGATATGGTTCCTGGGGAGCCTGCTGCTGATGGGGGTGGGCATCGTCGGCGAATACGTGGGCAAGATCTACATCGAGGTCAAGCACCGCCCCCGCTACGCCATCCGCCGCTCCCTGTTATAAACATTTGATTACTATGATTGAAGAGAAAGACAAAATAGCCCTGGAGGGGTTTGAGCCCCTAAAGGAATATATAATCGACGGGGTAAGCTATTGGGTGAAGCCCAATGTGCTCGACGAGGACGACATCGTGGAGATGGTGCCAAAGCTCGCCAAGCACCGCAAGCTCATTACCCGCCTGCTGCGCTTCCTGGCCCTCGACAAGGTCAACTGGATCCACCGCAGCAACTGCCGTACCCCCGGCCCGCAATTCTGCACCGGCCTTATCGAGGACCTGCACTCCACCGTCGAAATCCGCGGCGTTGAGATCCTCGACAACCTCCCCGAGGGGGCGTTCATCACCGTCAGCAACCACCCGTTCGGCGCTCTCGACGGCATCACGCTCATCTCGATCGTGGGCTCCCGCAGGCCCAAGTACAAAGTGATGGTCAACATGATCCTCAACAAGATCACGGCCATGCGCCCCAATTTCATCGCCGTTGACGCCCTGGCCAGCGACGACCCCAAGAAAAAAGCCGTGTCGATGCGCGGTATCAAGGAGGCCATCATGCAGGTGAAGCAGGGCAACCCCATCGGCTTCTTCCCCGCCGGCGCCGTGAGCAAGGTCAACCGCAAGCTGCAGCTCGAGGATCGCGACTGGCAGCCCTCGATCATCCGACTGATCCAGCAACTCAAGGTCCCCGTGATTCCCATCTTCTTCCACGGGCGCAACTCCTGGTGGTTCAACTTCCTGGGGATGGTGAGCTGGCAGCTGCGCACGCTGCGCTTGCCCGCCGAGGTGTTCCTCAAGCACGACACCGTGCTGCGCGTCTCCGTGGGAGAGCCCATCTCTGTCGACGAGCAGAAACAACACCAGGGATCGGTCGAGGAGTTTGGCCAATTCCTGAAAAGTAAAACCTACGCCCTACGCAAGTGGAAATAAACCTTACCGACATCCCCCCGCAGGTGCAGCAAGCCAAGCAACGCCTGGGCATCGTGGGCAACGCTCCGTCGCTCACCGCCGCCGTGCAGCGAGCCATCCAGGTCGCCCCAATCGACCTGTCGGTGCTTATTACCGGCGAGAGCGGCACCGGCAAGGAGTTTTTCCCGCAAATCATCCACCAGTACAGCGCCCGCAAGCACTCCCGATACATCGCCGTCAACTGCGGCGCCATCCCCGAGGGCACGATCGACTCCGAGCTCTTCGGCCACGAAAAGGGCGCGTTCACCGGCGCCGTGTCGTCGCGCAAGGGATACTTCGAGGAAGCCGACGGGGGCACGATTTTCCTCGACGAGGTGGCCGAGCTGCCCCTCACCACCCAGGCCCGGCTGCTGCGCGTCCTCGAGAGCGGCGAGTTCCTGAAAGTGGGCTCGTCGATAGTGCAGCGCACCAACATCCGAGTCGTCGCCGCCACCAACGTCGACATGGTTAAAGCCGTCGAGCAAGGACGCTTCCGCGAGGATCTCTACTACCGCCTCTCCACCGTGCAGATCTCCATCCCGCCCCTGCGCGAGCGCGGCAACGACATAGTGTTGCTTGCCCGAAAATTCGCCGCCGACTTCGCCGAGCGCTACCGTATGCCCGCTCTTACCCTCGACGACTCGGCGCGCCGTCTGTTGACCACCTACCGCTGGCCCGGAAACGTGCGACAATTGAAGAACGTGGTCGAGCAGCTGGCCCTTTTCGAGGCCGGCAACGAGGTCTCTTCCGATACTATCGAGGCTTACATCCCCGCCGGCGCCACCGTAATGTCGCCAGCCTTGACATCCACCGCCAGGCCCTCGGTGCACAGCTACGACAACGAGCGCGAGGCCCTGTTCAACATGATTTTCCGACTCCAGCGCGAGATCGACGAGCTTCGCACCCGCCTCGACGACCTCCGACACTCCTCGGGCTACACACCCGCAGCCGAAATCGACGACCCCTCTACCACCGTGCAGTCGCTCGTGAAATACACCCCCACGCTATCCACTCTCCCCTCCTCCAGCGATAGCGCCCAGGCGGTCGCTTCCCCATCGAGTAATCGAGGGGTCGATACCGAGCCCCCATCCCTCGAGGATACTGAGCGAGAAACAATCCGCCGATCCCTCGAGCGCAACATGGGGCGTCGCAAGCTCACTGCACGCGAGCTCCAGATCTCGGAGCGCACCCTCTACCGCAAAATCAAAGAATACGGCCTCGAATGAAACGCAATATCCTATATATCACCACTTTAGCAATCATCTCCACCCTGCTCGCCGCTTGCTCGATTAGCTACAAGTTCAACGGCGCGGCATTGGACTATACAGTCTACAAGACGATCCACGTGGGCAACTTCCCCATTCGCGCCGCCCTGGTCTACCCGCCCCTTCAGCAAACCTTCGAGAACACCCTGCTCGATTACATCCAACGCAACACCCGCCTGCAGACGGTCGAAGGCAACTCCGACCTTGTCATGGAAGGCGAAATCACTGGCTATAACCTTACCCCGCAGGCTGTTACCGAAAACGCCTACGCCTCCCAGACCAGGTTGACTATCACCGTGCGCGTGCGGTACACCGACAACAAGCAGGACTCCAAAAACGTCGACCAATCCTTCTCGGCCTACCGCGATTTCGACTCCTCCGAGATGCTCAACGACGTCCAGGACCAGCTTATCGAGGAGATCACCAAGGAACTCGTCGACCTAATCTTTAACGCCACTCTCGGCGACTGGTAACACCATGACCGACACCGCTTTACGCATCGCATATTACCTCGACAACCCCAACGAGCCGGTAGATCCCGCTTGGCTCGACCAGATGCAACGCCTCCACCCAGGCGTCACCGTCCCGGCCACGCTGCTGCTCTCACGCGAGCACCCAGGGGTGGGGGATGACATGGCCCGTGCCCTCACCGAGCGACTCGCCATCCTCTCCCCCTCCCGTGAGACCTTGGCCTCAATCCTCTTGCCCGAGGCCGCCGGGTGGCTCAACTTTTACCCACCACAGCAAGGCCCCGAGCCACTCACAACCGACCAAGTGATCGATCGCTTCATCGACAACTACGGCGGCCGCGACCCCAAGGAGGACGCCCTGCTCGAGCGACTGATCTTCCATCCCACGGCCGATTACGCCCAAGTTTTGGCCGAAGAGGAGGAATCATCCCTCCCCTCCCCCAACGAAGCCCCGGAAGGCTCCCAGGACGCCTTGATCAACTCATTCATCCTCGAGCACCACAACGCCGGCTCCACCGACGTGCGCGCAGCCATGGAGGGGACGACCTTGGACGACCATAACCAAGAAACGACCGGCAACAAACAAGGAGCCGTGGCGCCCTCGCCCGCGCCGGACAAGCCCAGCGATCCCGCCACAACCCGTCCAACCCCCGCCCTCAGCGAATCTTTGGCCAAAATTTACACAAAACAAGGTCGTTACGAGCAAGCTTTTGAAATTATTAGCCAGTTAAGTTTGAATAATCCAGAAAAAAGTATTTACTTTGCAGACCAATTGCGCTTTTTGCGCAAATTGATTAAAATACAGCACCTAAGCAACCAATCAACCGAAAAATCCCAAAAAGTTTAACCTATAATATGTACGCAATCGTAATTATCCTCACCGTCATCGTGGCGGTACTCCTGATAGCAGTTGTGCTCATCCAGAAATCCAAAGGCGGAGGCCTCGCATCCGGCTTCTCCGGCGCTAACCAATACATGGGCGTTCGCCACACCAACGACTTTATCGAGAAAACCACCTGGACTCTCGCCGGCGCTATCGCCGTGCTGGCTGTCGTTTCCGTTTTCGTAATGCCCCGCGACCTGGTGCAAACCGGCTCCCGCGTGAAGCCCGCCGGCCCCGTGCAAGTTGAGGGCACCGAGTATGCCACTCCGGCCCCGGCTGCAACTCCTGTAGCCACCCCCACCGAGGCTCCAACCCCCGCAGCCGCTCCCGCCGCTCCGGTAAAGTAATCATCGCATAAGAAAAAATATACACGTGTTGGAATCGGCTCATCCGAGCCGATTCCAACACGTGTATACCCATCCTAAGCCCTCACAAGCGTCCGCTCAGCCTAGGGGGCCGCTTTAGGGGGGCCGCCCTTGGACGGCCATCACCAGGCGCTTCACCAAGAACGTATGCGGCAGCCATAGGGGGGCCGGCCTTGGACGGCCATCACCAGCATAAGCAACTGTGAGGTTTTAACCACTAAAAATCACAAAAAAACACAAACATGCCAGCTGAAATTTGAAAAATCCAGCTCGTAAACTCGCTAAAAAAACACAAAACCATCAGTACAGGGAGGAGCTCCCCTAAGAAATTTCTTTTTGTTTCTTGCTATTTCTTAGGGAGAAAAATCTTAAGGGGGGCATCACGAAGAAAACCAAAGAAATGAAAGAAATTTCTTTTGCGGGGACTTTTCTTGGTGGGTTGGTGATGGCCGTCCAAGGCCGGCCCCCCCTAAGGCTGTAATCTGCAAATAAAATTTCATAAGTTTTCGGTAAATAAGATTTCGGCAG
>JAJBVP010000219.1 GCA_020859755.1 Bacteroidales bacterium
ATTTTAACTAAATCTGTTTGCTGAAATCATAAGAATATGAATAATGTAGGCTAAAGCCCGGGGATGTTTGAGGATTGGGGGAAATGTGGTAACTTCGCGGGAAAAAGAGGTAACGTATGGTAGCGCTGAGCCCCTTGGTGGTGTTTATGGTGTTTTATCTTGGCATGTCGCTTTGGATGGGCGACTTCTACAAGATGCCGTTGGCTGTGGCCTTTTTGGTGGCCACGGCTTGGGGCTTGGCGTTGATGCGGAGGGTGCCGTTCGCCGAGCGTGTGGAGACGTTCTCTCGCGAGGCCGGGCGGTCGTCGGTGCTCTATATGATATGGATTTTCATCCTGGCGGGGGCTTTCGCGGCGCTGGCCCGGCAGGTGGGAGCGGTGGAGGCGACGGTCGACTTGGCGTTGCGGTATCTGCCGGCGGGGATGCTGGTACCGGGATTGTTTGTGGCGGCGTGTTTCATATCGTTGTCGATAGGCACGTCGGTGGGCACGGTGGTGGCCTTGGTGCCGATAGCGGCTGAGTTGGCGTCGGAAGGGGGTGGGGGAGCCGGGCTGCCGTTCATGGTGTCGGTGGTCGTGGGTGGCGCGTTTTTCGGCGATAATCTGTCGTTTATCTCGGATACGACGATCGCTGCCACAAGGACGCAAGGGGTGAAGATGAATGATAAATTCAAGACCAACTTGCGCATCGTGTTGCCGGCGGCGTTGATCACGCTGGTGGTGTATATAATATTAGGAACGCGCGTGGAGAATGTGGCTGTGGGCGAGGGGGTGAATTATTGGCTGGTGGTGCCCTATCTGGTGGTGATAGCGACGGCGCTGGCTGGGATCAACGTGACGAAGGTGTTGGCGCTGGGAATCGTGACCACGCTGGCGCTGGGTTTCGTCTTTGGACAGGGATGCTCTGAGATGTTGACCTCGATGGGCTCGGGGATCGACTCGGTGGGCAACCTGATCGTTGTGACGTTGCTGGCGGCGGGTTTGCTGGGTGTGATCAAGGCGTTGGGAGGCATCGACTGGACGTTGCGGGTGATGAAGCGGTGGGTGAAGGGCTCGCGCGGGGCTCAGGCGTGCATCGCGTGCCTGGTGTCGCTGGTGAACCTGTGCACGGCCAACAACACGGTGGCGATCGTCACCGTTGGGGAGTTGTCGAAGGATATTTCGGCGCGTTTCGGTGTCGACCCGCGCAAGAGCGCCTCGATTCTCGACACCTGCTCGTGCATCGTGCAGAGCCTCATCCCCTACGGCGCCCAGATGCTCCTGGCGTCATCGCTCGCCGACATCTCGCCGGTGGGTGCGTTGCCGTATATGTATTACGCGTGGGCGTTGGCCGTCGCCGTGGTCATCTCCATCATCGTGAAACGCCGGTAGGCCACCGCGGCAAGCCGCGGGGCACCGTGGCTTCTCCTTTCATCCTTTACTCCTTTCCTCCTTTAGTCGCGCAGAAAATTGCGGAAATGTTTGGAAATTAGAAAATTAGTGCGTAACTTTGCAAAGTTTTTGAGCCCACATTGTGCTGCTCCTGTCGCTAATCGGTTGACGGTTAGGCGGATAGGCGTGGTAATGTGTGGCGTAAGACGTGAAGTAAAAATAACGAAAAAGAGATAAAGAAACCCATTAGAAACCAAAAAGACTAAGATGCCTACTATTCAGCAATTAGTAAGAAAAGGACGTGTGGCTTTGAAGGACAAGAGCAAGTCGCCCGCGTTGGACAGCTGCCCGCAGCGTCGCGGCGTGTGCGTCCGCGTGTACACGACCACCCCTAAGAAGCCTAACTCGGCTATGCGTAAGGTAGCCCGCGTGAGATTGACTAACGGCAAGGAGGTGAACTCCTACATCCCCGGCGAGGGTCACAACCTGCAGGAGCACTCGATCGTGCTCGTTCGCGGCGGTCGTGTCAAGGACCTCCCCGGTGTGCGTTACCACATCGTTCGCGGTACCCTTGACACGTCGGGTGTCAAAGACCGCACTCAGCGTCGCTCCAAGTACGGCGCGAAGCGTCCCAAGGCCGGCGCGGCCAAGAAGTAATCCCGCGGTACCCCGCGAGGTGAAGCGTACAACTTAACGCGCCACGAGATAAACAAAACCATTACAAACGCTTTTGTTTATTGGAGCTAAAACCCCAGGTTGAGTAAGCCCCCAAGAGTGGAGGGCTGAAGACACAAGAGGCAAGCAACCAAAAGACAAAACACAAATTTGGACTTAAACAAATGAGAAAAGCCAAGCCAAAGAAACGTGTGATCCTGCCGGATCCCGTGTTCCACGACGTAAGAGTGTCAAAGTTCGTCAACCACTTGATGTATGACGGCAAGAAGAACACCGCTTACACCATTTTCTACACGGCTCTCGAGACTGTGAAGTCGAAGATGCCCAACGAGGAGAAAACCGCTCTCGAGATCTGGAAGAAAGCCCTCGAGAACGTTACCCCCCAAGTGGAGGTTAAATCCCGCCGCGTGGGCGGCGCCACCTTCCAGGTGCCTACCGAAATCCGCCCCGACCGCAAGGAATCGATATCAATGAAAAACCTTATCCTCTATGCCCGCAAACGCGGCGGCAAGACCATGGCCGACAAGCTGGCTGCCGAGATCGTTGACGCCTTCAACGACCAGGGAGGAGCATTCAAACGTAAGGAAGACATGCACAAGATGGCCGAGGCCAACCGCGCATTCGCTCACTTCCGTTTCTAATTTTTTCATTGAATCCCAACCTTTCGAACAATGGCAAAATCAGACGAAGCTTTAAAATACACCCGCAATATCGGCATCATGGCTCACATCGATGCCGGCAAAACCACTACCTCGGAGCGTATCCTTTTCTACACCGGTCTTACCCACAAGATCGGAGAGGTACACGACGGCGCCGCCACAATGGACTGGATGGAGCAGGAGCAGGAGCGCGGTATCACAATCACCTCCGCCGCCACCACCACCTTCTGGAAATACGCCGACGACAAGTACAAGATCAACCTTATTGACACCCCGGGACACGTCGATTTCACCGTCGAGGTCGAGCGCTCGCTGCGCGTGCTCGACGGTGCCGTCGCCACCTTCTGCGCCGTGGGCGGCGTTGAGCCCCAGTCGGAGACCGTTTGGCGTCAGGCCGACAAGTACAACGTACCCCGTATCGGATATGTCAACAAGATGGACCGCTCGGGCGCCAACTTCTTTGAGGTCGTTCGACAGCTCAAAGAAGTGCTCGGAGCCAACCCCTGCCCCATCCAGATCCCAATCGGGGCCGAAGAGACATTCAAGGGCGTGGTCGACCTCATCCGCATGAAAGCCATCTTCTGGCATGACGAGACCATGGGCGCCGACTACGAGATCGACGAGATCCCCGCCAGCCTCCAGGCCGAGGCCGAGGAATGGCGCGACAAGATGCTCGAGAAAATCGCCGAATACGACGACTCCCTGATGGAGAAATACTTCGACGACCCCTCGACAATCACCGAGGACGAGATCCGTCACGCGCTGCGCACGGCCACCCTCAAGATGGAGGTAGTGCCCATGATTTGCGGCTCATCTTTCAAGAACAAGGGCGTGCAGCCATTGCTTGACGCTGTGTGCGCCTATCTGCCCAGCCCCCTGGACGCCGGCGCCGTCGAGGGCCATATGCCCGGCGACCCCGACCAGATCATCTCCCGCGAGCCCTCGAGCGACGCCCCCATGTGCGCCCTCGCGTTCAAGATCGCTACCGACCCCTACGTGGGACGCCTGTGCTTCTTCCGCGTGTACTCGGGCGACGTCGTCGCCGGAAGCTATGTGCTCAACTCCCGCTCGGGCAAGAAAGAGCGCATCTCCCGCTTGTTCCAGATGCACTCCAACAAGCAGAACGCCAAGGACCAGATCGGCTGCGGCGACATCGGCGCTGGCGTAGGCTTCAAGGATATCCGCACCGGTGACACCCTCTGCGCCGAGGACGCTCCCATCGTGCTCGAGGCAATGGACTTCCCCGATCCCGTGATCGGAATCGCCGTGGAGCCCAAGACCCAAAAGGACCTCGACAAGCTCGGCGTCGGCCTGCAGAAACTTGCCGAGGAGGACCCCACATTCCGCGTGCAAACCAACGAGGAGACCGGCCAGACCGTTATCTCGGGAATGGGCGAGCTACACTTGGATATCATCATCGACCGCCTGCGTCGCGAGTTCAAGGTAGAGTGCAACCAGGGCCGTCCCCAGGTTACCTACAAGGAGGCTATCACCAAGCCCGTCGAGCTCCGCGAGGTATTCAAGAAACAGACCGGTGGTCGCGGTAAATTCGCCGACATCATCGTGCGCGTGGAGCCCGTTGACGAAGGCTTCGAGGGCAACCTCCAGTTCGTCGACGAGGTCAAGGGCGGCAACATTCCCAAGGAGTACATCCCCTCGATCCAGAAAGGCTTCCAGACGGCCATGAAGAACGGCGTGCTCGCCGGCTATCCCGTGGAGCACCTCAAGGTGACCGTCATCGACGGCAGCTACCACCCGGTCGACTCCGACCAACTGTCGTTCGAGCTCGCCGCCATCGGCGCGTTCAAGAAAGCCTCCGAGAAAGCCGGCCCCGTGCTGCTCGAGCCCATCATGAAAATCGAGGTGGTAACCCCCGAGGAGAGCATGGGCGACGTCATCGGCGACTTGAACAAGCGCCGCGGCCAGGTAGAAGGCATGGAGACATCCCGCTCGGGCGCCCGCGTCGTAAAGGCCAAGGCCCCGCTGGCCGAGATGTTCGGCTACGTTACTGCCCTGCGCACCATCACCTCGGGCCGCGCCACGTCGACCATGTCGTTCAGCCACTACGCCGAGGTAAGCAACTCGATCGCCAAGCAGGTGCTCACCGAGTGCCAAGGCCGCGTCGACCTTTTGAAGTAAAAAATAAAACATCACAAATATGAGCCAAAAAATCAGAATCAAGCTTAAATCTTACGATCACAACTTGGTAGACAAATCCGCCGAGAAGATCGTCAAGACCGTGAAGGCTACCGGCGCGGTGATCAGCGGCCCGATACCCCTGCCCACCCACAAGCGCATCTTCACCGTCAACCGCTCAACGTTCGTCAACAAGAAGAGCCGCGAGCAATTCCAGCTCTCGTCGTTCAAGCGCCTGATCGACATCTACAACTCCACCGCCAAGACCGTCGACGCCCTCATGAAGATCGAGCTCCCCTCGGGCGTCGAGGTAGAGATCAAGGTGTAATCCCAACGGAGAACTGACACAAGAACAAATATCCAACCAACCAATTAAATAACACAAGAAATGCCAGGATTATTAGGAAAGAAAATCGGAATGACATCCGTTTTCAGTGCCGACGGCAAGAACGTGCCGTGCACTGTTATCGAAGTAGGCCCTTGTGTGGTTACCCAGGTCAAGACCGAAGAGACCGACGGCTACAACGCCCTCCAGCTCGGCTACACCGACAAAAAGGAGAAGCACACCACAAAGCCGATGCAGGGCCACTTCGAGAAAGCCGGTACCACCCCCAAGCGCTACTTGGCCGAGTTCAGGTACAGAGGCGAGGAACAGCTCAAGGAGATGGCCGAGCACAAGCTCGGCGACACGATGACCGTTGAGATGTTCGCCGACGGCGATTTCGTCGACATCGTTGGTACCAGCAAGGGTAAAGGCTATCAAGGCGTCGTGAAGCGTCACGGCTTCGGCGGCGTAGGCCAGACAACCCACGGCCAGCACAACCGCCTGCGCGCCCCCGGTTCCATCGGCGCTTGCTCCTACCCCGCAAAGGTGTTCAAGGGCATGCGCATGGCCGGCCAGATGGGCAACGAGCGCGTCACTGTACAAAACCTCAAGGTTGTGAAGGTAATCGCCGACCACAATCTGCTGATGATCAAGGGATCAGTCCCCGGATGTAAAGGTTCAATCGTTTTAATTGAGAAATAATGGAACTCGCAATCTACAACATAAAAGGAGAAGACACCGGTCGCAAAGCACAGCTCAACGACCAGGTGTTCGGCATCGACGTTAACGAGCACGCCGTTTATCTCGATGTAAAACAGTACCTTGCCAACCAGCGTCAAGGCACCCACAAATCTAAAGAGCGCAGCGAGGTGTCAGGCTCTACCCGTAAGCTCCACAAGCAGAAAGGTGGCGGCGGCTCACGTATCGGCGACATCAACTCCCCCGTATTGGTGGGTGGTGGCCGCGTGTTCGGTCCACGTCCCCGCGACTATCGCTTCAAGCTCAACAAGAAACTAAAACAACTCGCCCGCCGCAGCGCCCTGTCCCAGAAAGTGAAGGACGGCCAGATCATCGTGGTTGAGGACTTCACTTTCGAGACCCCGAAGACTAAAGATTTCGTAAATATTACTAAAAATCTTAAAGTTGACGGCAAGCGCGTGCTTTTGGTTTTACCCGACCAAAATAAAAACGTATATTTGTCGGCTCGAAACGTGCCCGACACCCGAGTGATGACGGCGTCGGACCTCAACACCTACTGGGTGATGAACAATAAGGCGATCCTCTTGACTGAGGGTAGCCTTGACTGTGTGAATAACCTTTAAAGCGACAGGAGGAAAAAGCAATGGACATCATGATCAAACCCATCGTGACCGAAAAGGCCACCCGGTTGACCGACAAGCTCAACCGTTACACGTTCCGCGTATCCCCCGACGCCAACAAGTTCCAGATCAAGGACTTGGTGGAGAAGCTTTACGGGGTGAAAGTAGTAGCCGTCAACACAATGGTGCAGCGCGGCAAGAACAAGAGCCGCTACACCAAGAGCGGCCTGCTCCGAGGCAAGACCGCGGCCTACAAGAAAGCCGTGATCACCGTAGCCGACGGGCAGACAATCGACTTTTATAGCAACATCTAAAAATAACAATGGCAGTAAGAAAATTCAAGCCCACGACACCGGGGCAACGACACAAGGTTATTGGCGTATTTAAAGGTACGATCACTGCTACTACGCCAGAGAAATCTCTTACAGTCGGCAAGAAATCGTCCGGCGGACGCAACTCCCAGGGACGCCTCACCGTTCGCTACCTTGGCGGTGGTCACAAGCGTCGCTACCGCTTGATCGACTTCAAGAGAAACAAAGACGGTGTTCCCGCCGTAGTAAAGACGATCGAGTACGACCCCAACCGTTCGGCCCGCATCGCCCTGCTTTACTACAAAGACGGAGCTAAGGCTTACATTATCGCACCCAACGGCTTGGAAGTGGGCCAGACGGTAGTGAGCGGCCCCGAGGCCGCCCCCGAGGTAGGCAACGCTCTTCCCATGAGCAAGATACCCCTGGGTACCGTGGTCCACAACATCGAGTTGCGTCCCGGTCAAGGAGCCCTGTTGGCTCGCTCGGCCGGCACCTTCGCCCAGATCGTGTCACGCGAGGGTGACTACGCGATTATCAAGCTTCCTTCAGGAGAGACCCGCAAGATCCTCTCGGCCTGCAAGGCCACCGTGGGAGTTGTGGGCAACAGCGAGCACTCGCTCGAGCAATCAGGCAAGGCCGGCCGCTCCCGCTGGCTGGGCCGCCGCCCCCGCAACCGCGGCGTAGTGATGAACCCTGTCGATCACCCGATGGGTGGCGGCGAGGGCCGCGCATCCGGCGGCCATCCCCGCTCGCGCAAGGGCCTCTACGCCAAGGGTCTCAAGACACGCGCTCCGAAGAAGCAATCTTCGAAGTACATTATCGAAAGAAGGAAAAAGTAATCCCGTAAAAAGAAGCAACTTATGAGTCGTTCATTAAAAAAAGGCCCGTTTATCAGCGTGAAGCTCGAGAAAAAGGTCAACGCAATGGAGGAGAGCGGCAAGAAAGCGGTAATCAAGACATGGAGCCGCGCGTCGATGATCGCCCCCGAATTTGTGGGACACACTTTCGCAGTGCACAACGGTAACAAGTTCATTCCTGTTTACGTCACCGAGAACATGGTAGGTCACAAGCTGGGAGAATTCGCCCCCACCCGCACCTTCCGCGGACACGCCGGAAACAAGAAGAAATAATCTGGGCCCTGGTTATAAATAATTTTTGAAACAAGAAAGATTAAAATACAATGGGTGTAAGAAAAAGACAATCAGCCGATCTCAAGAAGGAAGCCCGCCGCGAGCAAGCTTTCGCCAAGCTCCTGAACATCCCCTCGTCGCCCCGCAAGATGCGCCTGGTGGCCGACTTGGTGCGTGGCAAGGAAGTGTTCCGCGCCTTGGGTATCCTCAAATTCTCAAATAAAGAGGCCGCCGCCCGCATGGAGAAGCTCCTGCGCTCGGCGATCGCCAACTGGGAAGCTAAGAACGAGCGCAAGGCCGAGGCCGGTGAGCTCTACATCTCGCTGCTCCACGTCGACCCCGCGCCGATGTTGAAGCGCCTCCGCCCCGCCCCCCAGGGCCGTGGTTACCGCATCCGCAAACGTGCCAACCACGTCACTCTGTTTGTAGACACTATTGACAAAAACGTTAAAGCAAGAGAAGCATAAGAAATGGGACAGAAAGTAAATCCAATCAGCAACCGCTTGGGCGTCATCCGTGGCTGGGATTCTAACTGGTACGGTGGCAGCAACTACGGAGATACTCTTCTCGAAGATTCTAAGCTCCGCAAATACTTGAACGTGCGTCTGGCCAAGAGCTCAGTGTCGCGCATCGTCATCGAGCGCACCCTCAAGCTCATCACAATCACCGTGTGCACATCCCGCCCCGGCCTCATCATCGGAAAAGGCGGCCAGGAAGTCGACAAGCTCAAGGAAGAGCTCAAGAAAATCACCGACAAGGACGTGCAGATCAACATCTTCGAGGTGAAGCGCCCTGAGCTCGACGCTCAGATCGTCGCCTCGACCATCGCCCGACAGATCGAGGGCAAGATCGCCTACCGCCGCGCCGTGAAGATGGCTATCGCCTCGACGATGCGCTCCGGCGCCGAGGGAATCAAGGTGCAGATCTCAGGCCGCCTCAACGGCGCCGAGATGGCCCGCTCCGAGATGTTCAAGGAGGGCCGCACCCCGCTGCACACCCTCCGCGCCGACATCGACTACGCTCTGGTCGAGGCCCACACCAAGGTGGGTGTCATCGGCGTGAAAGTGTGGATCTGCCGCGGCGAAGTTTACGGCAAGCGCGACCTCGCGCCGTCGTTCACCAACAACGCCAAGGAAGGCCGCGGCCCCGCCCGCGAGGACCGTCCCGCACGTCGCGGCGGTTTCCGCAAACCCAAAACCAATCGTTAAACCGACAACTGAATTTCAACAATGCTACAGCCAAAGAAAACCAAATTTCGCCGCTCGCAGAAAGGTCGCATGAAGGGCAACGCCCAGCGCGGAAACCAGCTCGCCTTCGGATCGTTTGGCATAAAGACGTTGGAGTCGAAGTGGATCACCGGCCGCCAGATCGAGGCCGCACGTGTGGCCGTTACCCGCCACATGCAGCGCCAGGGCCAGATATGGATCCGCATCTTCCCCGACAAACCCATCACCAAGAAACCCGCCGAGGTGCGTATGGGTAAAGGTAAAGGTTCGCCCGAGGGATTCGTGGCACCCGTCACCCCGGGCCGCATGCTCATCGAGGTCGAGGGCGTCCCCTACGATCTCGCCAAAGAGGCACTGCGCCTGGCCGCCCAGAAGCTGCCCGTGATCACCAAGTTCGTGGTACGCCGCGATTATGACCCAACTCAAAACGTGTAAGCCGCCATGACTAAAGAAGAAATCAAGCAAACCCCCACCAAGGACCTCCGCGACCGCTTGGCCGAAATGGAGAAAGACTACCTCCAGCTCAAGATCAACCACTCGGTGTCGCCCCTGGACAATCCCGCCAAGATCACCCACGACCGCCGCGAGATCGCCCGAGTGAAAACCGAGCTCCGCTGGCGCGAGATCAACAACAAGTAAACCCCGCAACAACCACAATGGAAGAAAAAAGAAACCTCAGAAAAGAGCGTATCGGGGTAGTCTCCTCCAACAAGGGTGACAAGACAATCACCGTCACCGTCAAGTACAAGGAGAAACACCCGATCTACGGCAAATTCGTCAACAAGACCAAAAAATACCACGCCCACGACGAGAAAAACGAATGTGGCATCGGCGACACCGTCAGGTTGATGGAAACCCGTCCCTTGTCCAAAACCAAGAGATGGAGATTGGTAGAAATAATCGAAAAAGCTAAGTAAATAAAATGATACAGACTGAAACTCGATTGAACGTGGCTGACAACAGCGGAGCAAAAGAAGTGCTCTGCATCCACGTGCTCGGCGGCACAGGCCGTCGCTACGCGTCGGTTGGCGACATTATTGTTGTGACAGTAAAGGACGCCATCCCATCATCGGATGTCAAGAAAGGCACTGTGTCAAAAGCCGTTGTCGTGCGCACCAAGAAAGAGATCCGACGCCCCGACGGCTCCTACATCCGCTTCGACGACAACGCCTGCGTGTTGTTGAACAACGCCGGCGAGCTCCGCGGCACCCGTATCTTCGGCCCCGTCGCCCGCGAGCTCCGAGGCACCAACATGAAGATCGTATCCTTGGCCCCCGAAGTACTTTAACCCCCAAAAAGCTACAAGAAATGATTAAACTTCATATCAAAAAAGGCGATATCGTCTACGTCAACTCGGGCGACGACCGCGGCAAGCAGGGGCGAGTGCTCTCTGTCGAGCCAAAGAAGATGCGCGCGATTGTCGAGGGCGTCAACATCGTCACCAAGAGCGCCAAGCCCAGCGCCAAGCATCCCCAGGGCGGCCTGATCAAGATGGAGGCCCCCGTGCATGTTTCCAACCTCAACCTCATCGACCCCAAGACCGGCAAGCCCACCCGCATCGGCCGCCGCGTGGGCGACGACGGAAAGAAGGTACGTTACTCTAAAAAATCAGGAGAGGAGATCAAATAATGAGCACTGAGACAGTAAAAAAGGACTATACCGAGCGCATCGTCCCCGCTCTTGAGAAAGAGTTCAAGTACACCTCCAAGATGCAGGTGCCCCGCCTCAAAAAGATCGTGATCAACCAGGGCCTGGGCGAAGCAACCCAGGACAAGAAGATCATCGAGACCGCCCTCAACGAGCTGACGGCCATCACCGGCCAGAAAGCCGTGGCAACCCTGTCGAAGAAGGACATATCCAACTTCAAGGTGCGCAAGAAAATGCCCATCGGCGTGATGGTAACCCTGCGCAAGGAGAAAATGTACGAATTCCTGGAGCGCCTGGTGCGCGTGGCCCTGCCCCGTATCCGCGACTTCAAGGGCATCGAAGGCAAGCTCGACGGCCGCGGCAACTACACGCTGGGCATCACCGAGCAGATCATCTTCCCCGAGATCAACATCGACAACATCCAGAAGCTCATGGGCATGAACATCACCTTCGTCACCTCGGCCAACACCGACGCCGAAGGCTACGCCCTGTTGAAGCAATTCGGTCTCCCGTTCAAAAACGCAAAACAATAAAGCGATATGGCAAAAGAATCAATGAAAGCCCGCGAGGTTAAGCGCGCCAAGCTCGTGGCCAAGTACGCCGCCAAGAAAGCCGCGTTGAAGGCCGAGGGCGACTACGAGGGCTTGCAGAAGCTCCCCAAGAACGCCTCGAGCGTGCGCCTGCACAACCGTTGCAAGATCACCGGCCGTCCCAAAGGGTACATGCGCCAATTCGGCATCTCCCGTATCCAATTCCGCGAGATGGCGTCGGCAGGCCTCATCCCCGGCGTCAAAAAGGCAAGCTGGTAAGACCAATCCTCTCCCCCCAGCCGCCCCTGAGGTGGGGCGACATTAAATATTGTTGGGAAGGGCCCAATCAATTTAAAAACAAAAACAAAAATGACTGATCCAATAGCAGACTATCTGACAAGATTGAGAAACGCGATCAAGGCCAACCACCGCGTGGTTGAGATCCCCGCCTCAAACTTGAAGAAGGAGATCACCAAGATCCTCTTCGAACAAGGCTATATACTTAACTACAAGTTTATAGAGGGTGAAACCCCCGCCGGCACAATCAAGATCGCCCTGAAGTACGACCCCGTGGACAAGGTGAGCGCCATCAAGAACCTCAAGCGCGTCTCACGTCCCGGATTGCGCCAGTACACGGGCTACAAGGACATGCCCCGAGTGTTGAACGGCTTAGGCATCGCCATCCTGAGCACCTCCAAAGGTGTGATGACCAACAAGAAAGCTTCCGAGCTCAAGGTTGGCGGCGAGGTGCTGTGCTATGTTTACTAATCTTTAATGGAGAAAAGCAATGTCAAGAATAGGTAAAGCCCCCATTGAGATTCCCGCCGGTGTAACCGTGACGGTGAAGGACAACGTAGTGACAGTGAAAGGCCCCAAAGGCGAGCTTAAGCAAGAAGTGAACCCCGACATCGAGGTGAAGGTCGAGGACGGCCACGTGCACGTGACGCGCCCCAGCGACGACAAAGAGCACCGCTCGCTGCACGGCCTGTACCGCGCATTGATCCACAACATGGTTGTGGGCGTGTCCACGGGATACAAGAAAGAGATGGAGCTCGTAGGCGTAGGCTACCGCGCCACGGCCACTGGCCAGGTGCTGGAGCTCTCCCTCGGCTACTCCCACGCCATATATCTGCGCCTTCCCAAGGAAGTGAAGGTAGAGGCCAAGACTGAGAGAAACAAGAACCCCCTGATCATCCTTGAGAGCGACGACAAGCAGCTGCTCGGCCAGGTGTGCGCCAAAATCCGCTCCCTGCGCAAGCCCGAGCCTTACAAAGGCAAAGGTATCAAGTTTGTGGGCGAGGTAATTCGCCGCAAGTCAGGCAAATCGGCTGGTGCCAAATAATTAAAACCTTCACTATCATGTTTTCTAAGCAAAAAAGAAGAAATAAAATCAAGGCGCGCATCCGCGGCCGCATCTCCGGCACCGCGACCCGTCCGCGCATGACCGTGTTCCGCTCCAACAAGCAGATCTACGTTCAACTCGTTGACGACCTCAAGGGCGCCACCCTGGCCTCAGCCTCGTCCAAGGGAATCGAGGAAGGCACAAAGTGTGAAATCGCCGCCAAGGTAGGCGAGGCTATCGCCAAGAAAGCCCTCGAGGGCGGAATCCAGGAAGTGGTGTTCGACCGCAACGGCTACCTCTTCCACGGCAGAGTGAAATCATTGGCTGACGCCGCTCGCAAAGGCGGTCTTAAATTCTAAATAAAGAACATGGCAACAAAGAACAATAGAGTAAAGACCACCACCGACCTGGAGTTGAAGGACCGCTTGGTGGCTATCAACCGCGTCACCAAGGTAACCAAAGGTGGCCGCACGTTCACCTTCGCCGCCATCGTTGTCGTAGGCAACGAGGACGGAATCGTGGGCTGGGGCCTGGGCAAGGCCAACGAAGTGACCGCCGCCATCGCCAAGGGCGTGGAGGCAGCCAAGAAGAACCTTATCAAGGTGCCCGTCCACAAAGGCACAATCCCCCACGAGCAAGAGGCGAAATTCGGCGGAAGCCGTATCACCCTGAAGCCCGCGAGCCACGGTACCGGAGTCAAGGCCGGTGGCGCTATGCGCGCCGTGCTCGAGAGCGTGGGCATCACCGACGTCCTGGCCAAGAGCAAGGGCTCGTCCAACCCCCACAACCTGGTGAAGGCCACCATCGCCGCCCTGGGCGAGATGCGTTCCCCGGCCGAGGTGGCACAGAACCGCGGCATCTCAGTAGAAAAAGTGTTCAAAGGCTAAAATCACGATCATGGCAAAAATCAAAATCACCCAGATAAAGAGCCGTATCAACTGCCCCAAGACCCAGAAACTCACCTTGGACGCCCTCGGCTTGCACAAGATGCACCAGACGGTGGAGCACGACGACACCCCGGCCATCCTCGGCATGGTAAAGAAAGTGCACCACCTGGTGGAAGTAACTAAAGCATAAACAAAACCCCTTAAACGAAAGCAAAAATGGATTTAAGTAATCTGCAACCCGCCGTAGGGTCGGTAAGAACCAAAACCCGTGTCGGCCGCGGCCAGGGCTCGGGCAAGGGGGGAACCTCTACCCGCGGCCACAAAGGCGCCAAGTCGCGTTCCGGATACAGCCGCAAGATCGGCTTCGAAGGTGGCCAGATGCCCCTTCAGCGCCGTCTCCCCAAATGGGGCTTCAAGAATATCAACCGTGTTGAGTACAAGGCAATCAACCTCAGCGACCTCGAGGCCCTCGCCGCCGAGAAAGAGCTCGAGAAGATCGGCTTGGACGAGCTCCGCGCCGCCGGCTGGCTCAAGGGCAAGCAACTCGTGAAGGTGCTCGCCAAAGGCAAGCTCACCCGCAAGCTCAACGTCGAGGCCAACGCCTTCTCGGCCGCCGCCCAGAAAGCCATCGAGGACCTTGGCGGTACTGTCACAAAAATCTAGAAAATAACTTGTAATAATGAGATTCGTACAAACGATTAAAAATATCTGGACGATTGAGGAGCTGCGTCAGCGCTTGCTCATCACCCTCTTGCTGGTGCTCGTCTACCGTCTGGGTTGCTACGTGGTGCTCCCCGGCATCTCGCCCGACGACCTTGACGCCCTGTCGAAATTCACCAACAAGAGCGGCCTGATGCAACTGCTTGACATGTTCTCAGGCGGCGCCTTCTCCCAGGCCTCGATCTTCGCGTTGGGTATCATGCCCTACATCACCGCGTCGATCGTAATCCAGCTCTTGGGCATGGTGCTCCCCTCGTTCCAGAAGATGCAGCGCGAAGGAGAGTCGGGCCGTCAAAAGCTCAACCAGTACACACGTTACCTCACCGTGCTCATCCTGCTGCTCCAAGGCCCGGCCTACCTGGTCAACCTCCAAGTGCAGGTGAGCGCAGCCGGTGGCGCGGCCCACATGGGCTTCTGGACCGTCTGCTATTTGACGATCATCCTCGCCGCGGGCTCGATGTTCATCATGTGGCTCGGTGAGCGCATCACCGACCGCGGCATCGGCAACGGCATCTCCTTCATCATCCTCGTGGGCATCATCGCCCGCCTCCCGGGAGCCCTCTTCTACGAGTTCACCTCCCGCCTGCCCGGGTCTACCGGCAGCGAGGGCGGCCTGATCATGTTCATCGTCGAGGTGATCCTGCTCTTCGCCGTCACCATCGGAGCCGTGATGCTCGTGCAGGGCACGCGCAAGGTGCCCGTGCAGTACGCCAAGCGTATCGTCGGCAACAAGCAGTACGGCGGTGCCCGCCAGTACATCCCCTTGAAGGTCAACGCCGCCGGCGTGATGCCCATCATCTTCGCCCAGGCCATCATGTTCATCCCCATCACCCTGGCGGGATTCGGCGCCGGCGAAGACTCCTCAGGCTTCTTCGCCGCCTTCAGCGACATCAACGGATTCTGGTACAACTTCGTGTACTTCATCATGATCGTTGCGTTCACCTACTTCTACACCGCCATCACCGTGCGTCCCACGCAGATGGCCGAGGACATGAAACGCAACAACGGATTCATCCCCGGCGTGAAGCCCGGCAAGAAAACAGCCGAGTACCTCGACTCAATCATGTCGCGCATCACCCTGCCCGGATCCATCTTCCTTGGTATCGTGGCCATTCTCCCCGCCTTCGCGCGCTTCTTCGGCATCAGCCAGAACTTCGCGCAATTCTTCGGTGGCACCTCGCTGCTGATTATGGTGGGCGTAGTGCTCGACACCCTGCAGCAGATCGAGTCCCACTTGATGATGCACCATTACGACGGCCTGATGAAGGACGGCAAAATCAAAGGCCGCACCACAGGCAGCGCCTATTAACCCCAACCGCAAGCTTACCCCGTAACGCTTAACAACGCAAGATGATCTATCTGAAGACACCCGAGGAACTCGAGAAAATGCAAGCCGCGTGCACCCTGGTATCCAAAGCCATGGGCGCCGTTGCCGAGGCTATCGCCCCGGGCGTCACCACCCATAAGCTCGACTCTATCGCCCGCGAGGCAATGCTCGCGGGCGGTGGACGTCCCGCTTGTCTGGGATACCAAGGCTTCCCCGGCACACTGTGCATCGAGGTCAACGAAGTGGTTGTCCACGGATTCCCCTCCAACTACGCCTTGCGCCCGGGCGACATCGTCGGCATCGACACAGTCGTCGAGCTCGACGGCTTCTGCGGCGACATGTGCTACACATTCCCCGTGGGAGAAGTCGACCCCAAGGTAATGACACTGTTGAAGACCACCAAGGAAGCCCTCTACCGCGGAATCGCCGCATGCCGCGTGGACAAACGCGTGGGAGACATCTCCAACGCCATCCAGACCTATTGCGAATCGCGCGGCTACACCCTCGTGCGCGAGATGTGTGGCCACGGAATCGGCAAAAGCATGCACGAGGACCCCGAGGTGCCCAACTTCGGGCGCCGCGGCACCGGCCCCCTGCTCCGCAACGGCATGTGCATCGCCATCGAGCCAATGGTCAACCTCGGCAGCCGCCACGTCACCTTCGAGAAAGACGGATGGACCTGCCGCACCCGCGACCGAAAGCCCTCGGCCCACTACGAGCACACCGTGGCCCTTGTCAACGACGAGACACGTATCCTGACGACCTTCGACTACATCGAGGCCGCCCTGGGTGACCGTAAGATCTAAAGCGTAACACAAAAAAAGAAAAAACGATATGGCAAAGCAAGCAGCGATTGAATTGGACGGCGTGATCGTCGAGGCGTTGAGCAACGCGATGTTCCGCGTGGAGCTCGCCAACGGCCACGAAATCACCGCCCACATCTCCGGCAAGATGCGCATGCATTACATCAAGATCTTGCCCGGCGACAAGGTGCGCGTCGAAATGTCGCCCTACGACCTGTCGAAAGGGCGCATCGCATTCCGTTACAAATAATCAACCCTCAAGATACTAAAGGAAATATGAAAGTAAGAGCTTCAATCAAAAAGCGCACCCCCGACAGCAAGATCGTGCGCCGCAAGGGACGCCTTTACGTGATCAACAAGAAAAACCCCAAGTACAAACAACGTCAAGGTTAAATATTTTTCTTAATTTTGCAAAAAAATCAGATTAAAGAAATATGGCAGTAAGAATCGTGGGAGTTGACCTCCCCCAAAACAAAAGAGGTGAAATCGCCTTGACCTACATCTTCGGTATCGGCCGAAGCTCAGCAGGCAGCATCCTCGACAAGGCAGGCGTCAGCCGCGACACCAAGGTCAAGGACTGGACCGACGCCGAGGCCGCCAAGGTGCGCGAGGTGATCCAGAACGAATACAAAGTAGAGGGCGACCTCCGCTCCGAGATCCAGCTCAACATCAAGCGACTGATGGACATCGGTTGCTACCGCGGCATCCGCCACCGTATCGGCTTGCCCGTGCGCGGCCAATCCACCAAAAACAACGCCCGCACCCGCAAGGGCCGCAAGAAAACCGTTGCTAACAAGAAGAAAGCTACTAAATAACGATAGAATATGGCAAAGAAAACAGTCGCAGCTAAGAAGAGAAACGTCAAAGTTGACGCCGCCGGCCAACTTCACGTACACTCCTCTTTCAACAACATCATTGTGTGCTTAGCCAACAGCGAGGGCCAGGTCATCTCCTGGTCGAGCGCGGGCAAGATGGGCTTCCGCGGGTCGAAAAAGAACACCCCCTACGCCGCCCAGATGGCAGCACAGGACTGCGCCAAGGTCGCCTACGACCTGGGCCTGCGCAAGGTGAAAGCCTACGTCAAGGGTCCCGGCAACGGCCGCGAGAGCGCTATCCGCACCATCCACGGAGCAGGAATCGAGGTTACCGAGATCATCGACGTAACGCCGCTGCCCCACAACGGATGCCGTCCCCCAAAGCGTCGCCGCGTATAACCCCGGCCACCATCAGGGTATTATCCATTAATTTTCTTTAGTATACAATACAATCAACAGTCAACAACGCCCCCGGGGCCCGAGAACAGCGAAAGGTAAAAATAAGACCATATTCTAAGTCACCTCTCTATGGTCGCGGCTGCACCCCAAGCCGTTCGCAAACCCCTTAAGTGGCGCACTGACAACATTAACCAAGAACTAAAAATGGCAAGATATACCGGTCCCAAGACCAAAATCGCGCGCAAGTTCGGCGAGCCTATCTTCGGCGAGGACAAAGTGTTGTCCAAGAAAAACTATCCTCCAGGCCAGCACGGTCAGAACCGTCGCCGCAAGACCTCGGAGTATGGCACCCAGCTGCGCGAAAAGCAAAAAGCTAAATACACCTACGGCGTTTTGGAGCGCCAGTTCGCCAACCTCTTCGACAAGGCATCCCGCATGAAAGGTATCACCGGTGAGATCCTCCTCCAGCTCCTCGAGAGCCGCCTGGACAACATCGTGTACCGCCTGGGCATCGCCCCCACCCGCGCCGCCGCCCGTCAGGCCGTGCTCCACAAGCACATCACCGTCAACGGCGCCGTGGTCAACATCCCCTCCTACACCGTCAAGGCTGGCGACATCGTGGGCGTGCGCGAGAAAGCTAAATCCCTCGAGGTCATCGCCGACGCCCTCGCCGGCTTCAACCACAGCAAGTACCCCTGGCTCGAGTGGGACGAGAGCGCCAAGGCTGGCAAGCTCCTCCACGTCCCCCAGCGCGAGGACATCCCCGAGAACATCAAAGAGCAGCTGATCGTCGAGCTCTATTCCAAATAATAAACACTGAAAGATCCATGGCTATCCTAACATTCCAGAAGCCCGACAACGTCGTGATGCTCGAGGCCGACAACTTCTTCGGCAAATTCGAGTTCAAGCCCCTTGAGCCCGGATACGGCATCACCGTTGGAAACGCCCTGCGTCGAGTGCTCCTCTCCTCGCTCGAGGGATTTGCCATCTCGTCCATCAAAATCGACGGCGTAAAGCACGAATTCGACACTATCCCAGGCGTGAAGGAAGATGTCACCAACATCATCCTCAACCTCAAGAAAGTCGACCTCAAGCAGATCGTCGAAGACACCGAGACCGAGAAGGCAACAATCACCGTAGCGGGACAGGACGTGTTCAAGGCCGGTGACATCGGCAAGGTACTCACCGGGTTCGAGGTATTGAACCCCGACCTTGTAATCTGTCATTTGGATCCCGAAGCCCGATTCCAGATAGAGCTTACAATCAACAAAGGCCGCGGCTGGGTACCCGCCGAGGAAAACCAAGAGCTTATCGACGACATCCACACCCTCGCGATCGACTCAATCTACACCCCGATCAAGAACGTGAAATACACCGTCGAGAACTTCCGCGTCGACCAAAAAACCGACTACGAAAAGCTCATCCTCGAGATCACAACCAACGGCTCAATCCTGCCAAAGGACGCCCTCAAAGAAGCCGCCAAGATCCTTATCTACCACTTCATGCTCTTCTCCGACGAGAAAATCACCCTCGAGACTCCGGAGACCGAGCGCAACGAGGAATTCGACGAAGAGGTGCTCCACATGCGCCAACTCTTGAAATCCAATCTCGTGGATATGGACCTTTCGGTGCGCGCCCTCAACTGCCTGAAGAGCGCCGAGGTCGAAACCCTCGGAGAACTCGTCGTCTTCAACAAGACCGACCTCCTGAAATTCCGCAACTTCGGCAAAAAGTCGCTCACCGAGCTCGACGAGCTCCTGGCCAACCTGAACCTCTCCTTCGGCATGGACATCTCCAAATACAAACTTGATAAAGAGTAACAACGATGAGACACAATAAAAAATTCAACCACCTTGGCCGCAAAAAAGCCCATCGCGACGCGCTCCTCGCCAACATGACCATCTCCCTGATCATGAAGAAGCGCATCTTTACCACCCTGGCCAAGGCCAAAGCCCTCCGCATGTACGCCGAGCCGTTGATCAACCGCTCCAAGGAGGACACGATGAACAACCGCCGCCTGGTGTTCAGCTACCTCCAGAACAAATACGCCGTCAGCGAGCTCTTCCGCGAGATCGCACAGAAAATCGGCGACCGTCCCGGTGGCTACACCCGCATCCTCAAAACCGGCAACCGCCTTGGCGACAACGCCCAGATGTGCATGATCGAGCTCGTTGACTACAACGAGAACATGCTCAAGGACGCCGCCACCAAGAAGACCTCGCGCACCCGTCGCTCCCGCAAGAAAAGCGCCGCTGCCGTAGAGGCTCCCGCCGCCGAGGCCCCCAAGGCCGAAGCAGCCGAGGCTCCCAAGGCCGAGGTGATCGAGGAGGTAAAGGCCGAGACACCCGCCGCCGAAGGCGAGGTAGAAGCTCCCGCCGCCGAGTAATCCCCCGCTTACCCACATCCCCAATACACGAGGGCTGCCCCACCCGGGCAGCCCTCCAATTATTTTATCCCCCACAACAATGCAAATCAAATATTTGTTGTAAATTAGCAGTCGGAAACCAAAGTTGAAAAATATGAACGGAACAATTTCAATATCAATGGATAATTTGTGGGGAGCGATCCAGACTCTTTCCCCACGTAATAAGCGTTGGCTCGCAAATAAACTCAATGAAGAGTTAAATCCTCCGATTACAAAATCCAAAGATGAAATCTTAAGAGGATTGGAGCAAGGCGTTAAAGAGGCTAAAAGTGGTCAAACATTGTCGGAAGAAGAGTTTTGGGCCCAATTGTCATGAATGTTACGCTTCATTATACGCCTGAGTTTACCAAGGAAGTGAAAGCTTTAAGCAAGCACTATCCTTCGTTTAAATCTGATTTGGCTAATTTACAATCCGAGATAAAACAGAACCCTAAAGCTGGGGCTGATTTGGGCGATGGTTTCCGAAAAGTAAGGATGGCAATAGCCTCCAAAGGTAAAGGAAAAAGTGCAGGAGCAAGGGTCATTACATATGAAGTTGTTATAGATGCCTCTTCATCCGATATTACCCTGGTGTACATTTACGATAAAAGCAAAAGATCGAACATCACCAAAGCTGAAATCCTGCAAATCATTAATAAGAAAAGACGACGTTAGGCGACTATCCTCAAACAAGGAGCGCGGGCGCCCACGCTCCTTGTTAGTTAGTGATGTAGAAAATGTGGGGGAAAGGATGGCGGGTAGGGCAAAAATTTGTAACTTCGCGTAAATTTTCTGAAGTAACGCGAATATGAACGAATTAGCTACGAAATACGATCCCTCGGAAGTGGAGGGCAAATGGTACCAATATTGGCTCGACCATAATCTGTTCCACTCGGAGCCCGACCCCGAGCGCGAGCCTTACACCATCGTCATCCCCCCACCCAATGTGACGGGCGTGCTCCACATGGGCCATATGCTCAACAACACCATCCAAGACGTGCTGATACGTCGCGCCCGCATGGAAGGAAAGAACGCGCTGTGGGTGCCGGGCACCGACCATGCGTCGATCGCTACCGAGGCAAAGGTGGTGAAAAAGCTTCAGGAACAGGGTATTAAGAAGAGCGACTTAACCCGCGAGCAATTTCTCGAGCATGCTTGGGAATGGACCCGCGAGCATGGCGGCATCATCCTCGAGCAGTTGAAAAAATTGGGCGCCTCGTGCGACTGGAGCCGCACGGCCTTTACAATGGACGAGTCGCGCTCCAAGGCCGTAAACCACGTGTTTGTCGACCTCTACCGCAAGGGATTGATCTACCGAGGTTTACGAATGGTCAACTGGGACCCGATGGCCCAAACTGCCCTTTCCAACGAGGAGGTAATCTATCAGGAGGAGCACTCCAAGCTTTATTATCTGAAATATTACGTTGCCGATGACGTCAACCCCGATGAGCCGGCCAAGGAAGGCGAGGTGATCCACCGTGACGAGCAGGGACGCCGTTACGCCGTTGTGGCCACAACGCGCCCCGAGACGATTATGGGCGACACCGCGATGTGCATCAACCCCAAGGATCCCAAGAACCAGTGGTTGAAGGGCAAGAAAGTGATTGTACCCTTGGTGGGCCGCGTGATTCCAGTGATCGAGGACCGCTACGTCGACGTCGAGTTCGGTACCGGCTGCTTGAAGGTGACGCCGGCCCACGACACCAACGACTATATGCTTGGCAAGGCCCACAACCTCGAGACTATCGACATTTTCAACCCCGACGGCACCATCTCTGAACAGTCGCCGCTGTACGTGGGCATGGACCGCTTCGCCGTGCGTGAGCTGATCACCAAGGACCTCACTGAGGCCGGCCTGATGGAGAAGGTTGAGGACTACATCAACAAGGTGGGCTGCTCGGAGCGCACCCACGTGCCCATCGAGCCCCGCCTTTGCCTGCAGTGGTTCATGTCGATGAAGCACTTCGCCGACATGGCCCTTCCCCCTGTAATGGAGGATCGCCTGAAATTCCACCCCGCGAAATACAAAAACACCTACCGCAACTGGATGGAGAACATTCAGGATTGGTGCATCTCTCGCCAGCTGTGGTGGGGACATCGCATACCCGCCTACTATCTTCCCACCGCCGAGGGCGAGGAGGAGAAATTCGTAGTGGCCGAGACTCCCGAGGAGGCCCTGGAATTGGCCCGCAAGGAGCCGGGCTATGAGAACGTGGCCATGGACGACCTTCGCCAGGACGAGGGAGCCTTGGACACGTGGTTCTCGTCGTGGTTGTGGCCTATCTCGCTGTTCGACGGCATCAACGACCCCGGCAACGACGAGATCAAGTACTACTACCCCACGAGCGACCTGGTGACCGGTCCCGATATCATCTTCTTCTGGGTAGCACGCATGATCATGGCCGGATACGAGTATGTGGGCGAGATGCCGTTCCGCAACGTCTACTTCACCGGCATCGTGCGCGACAAATTGGGCCGCAAGATGTCGAAATCGCTCGGTAACAGCCCCGATCCGCTGGAGCTGATCGAGAACTTCGGCGCCGACGGCGTGCGCATGGGTATGCTCCTGTCGGCTCCCGCCGGCAACGACATCCTTTATGATGACAAATTGTGCGAGCAGGGTCGCAACTTCTGCAACAAGATCTGGAACGCCTTCCGCCTTGTAAAAGGCTGGGAAGTAAGCGATACCGCCGAGCAACCCGAGGCTGCCAGCGAGGCTATCGAGTGGTTTGGCGCCAAGCTTCAAGAGACCGAGAAGGAGATCGCCGACCTCTTCTCCAAGTACCGCCTGAGCGAGGCTCTGATGGCCGTATACTTGCTGTTCTGGGACGAATTCTCGTCATGGTATCTCGAGATGGTGAAGCCACCTTACCAGCAGCCGGTTGACCGCAAGACCTTGGACGCCACCCTGGCTTACTTCGAGCAACTCCTGCGACTGCTCCACCCCTTCATGCCCTTCATCACCGAGGAACTGTGGCAACACCTTGCCGAGCGCAAGGACGGCGACACCATCATGTTCCCCTCTCAGGCCCTGGGAAATGCCGCTGCCCTCAGCGACACAACAACCATCCTCCAGGAGATGGACGAGGCCAAGGAGATCGTCAACGGAGTGCGCGGCGTGCGTGCCAAGAAGAACATTCCTCCCCGCGAGCAGCTTGAGCTACGCGTCGTGGGCGCCGATCCCATGCCGTTGAAAGCGGTGGTGGAGAAATTGGCCGGGCTCTCGTCATTCGAGCGCTCCGACGAGAAGGATCCCGCCGCCGCCACGTTTATCGTCGGCGCCACCGAGTACTTCGTGCCCCTGCGACAGATGGTCGACATCGAGGCCGAGCGCGCCAAGCTCCAAAAGGACCTCGAGTACCAGCGGGGCTTCATCGCCATCATCGACAAGAAATTGGGCAATGAGAAATTCGTGGCCAAGGCTCCCGCGGCTGTCGTCGAGGCCGAGCGCAACAAGCGCGCCCAGGCCGAGCAGAAAATCGCCGCCATCCAAGCCGCCCTCGCCGCCCTCTAACCCCCCCTTTACTCCTTTACTCCTTTACTCCTTTCCTCCTTTAAAGGATTAAAGGAATAAAGGATTAAAGAGAATACTGAAAACCAGAAACCAGAAACCAGAAACTAGAAACTCATAATATAATGGCCCAGCAAGAAGAAGTATTCAAGAAAATCGTATCCCACGCCAAGGAATACGGGTTCGTATTCCAGTCATCCGAGATCTACGACGGCCTCTCCGCCGTCTACGACTACGGCCAGAACGGCGTGGAGCTCAAGAACAATATCAAGCGCTACTGGTGGGACTCGATGACCCTGTTGCACGAAAACATCGTGGGCATCGACTCGGCCATCTTCATGCACCCCACAATCTGGAAGGCATCAGGCCACGTTGACGCATTTAACGACCCCCTGATCGACAACCGCGACTCCAAGAAACGCTATCGTGCCGACGTGCTCATCGAGGACCAATTGGCCAAGATGGACGACAAGATCGAGAAGGAGGTTGCCAAGGCCCGCAAGCGCTTCGGCGACTCGTTCGACGAGGCTCTGTTCCGCGAGACCAATCCCCGCGTGCTCGAGCACAAAGCCAAGCGTGACGCCCTTCACGAGCGTTTCGCCAAGGCGATGAACGACAACAACCTCGACGAGCTCCGCCAGATCATCCTCGACGAGGAGATCGTATGCCCCATCTCCGGCACCAAAAACTGGACCGAAGTGCGCCAGTTCAACCTCATGTTCCGCACCGAGATGGGCTCCACTGCCGACGGCGCCATGACCGTGTACCTCCGCCCCGAGACCGCCCAGGGCATCTTCGTCAACTACCTCAACGTGCAGAAAACCGGCCGCATGCGCATCCCCTTCGGCATCGCCCAGATCGGCAAAGCTTTCCGTAACGAGATCGTCGCCCGCCAGTTCATCTTCCGCATGCGCGAGTTTGAGCAGATGGAGATGCAATTCTTCGTGCGCCCCGGCGAGGAGCTCAAATGGTTCCAGCAGTGGAAAGAGTGGCGCCTCCGCTGGCACAAGGCCCTCGGCCTCGGCGACGAGAAATACCGCTACCACGACCACGACAAACTCGCCCACTACGCCAACGCCGCCACCGACATCGAGTTTGAGATGCCGTTCGGCTTCAAGGAGGTCGAGGGAATCCACTCGCGCACCGATTTCGACCTCTCCCAGCACCAGAAATTCTCCGGCAAGAAGATCCAATACTTCGACCCCGAGCTCAACGAGAGCTACACCCCCTACGTCATCGAGACCTCCATCGGTGTCGACCGCATGTTCCTGAGCGTGCTCTGCTCCTCCTACGACGAGGAACAACTTCCCAACGGCGAAACCCGCGTCGTGCTTCACCTGCCTGCCGCATTGGCTCCCGTGAAGTGCGCCGTGCTCCCCTTGGTTCGCAAGGATGGTCTGCCTGAGAAAGCCCGCGAGATTGTCAACGACCTGAAATTTGACTTCGCCACCCACTACGAGGAGAAGGACGCCATCGGCAAGCGTTACCGTCGCCAGGACGCCATCGGCACACCCTTCTGCATCACCGTCGACCACCAAACGCTCGAGGACAACACCGTCACCCTGCGCGAGCGCGACTCCATGGAGCAAACCCGCGTCAAAGTGGAGGACCTCCACCGCCTCATCCACGACCGCGTCTCCCTCACCACCCTCCTCCGCAAGCTCAGCTAATCCCCCGCGCCAGCCCAACCTGGGAGGACGGGCTGCCCTCAGCCCGTCACCGCCCTCCCCCATGTCTATCGTGCATTCGAGTATTCGTGCAATCGTCTACTCGAATGCACGCCTTTTTTGGCGGAGCCGCAACGTAAGGGCGTATGCGGCAGCCTGAGCGGGCCGGCTCTTGGACGGCCCTCACCAGGCGATCACCCTCAAACAAGGAGCGTGGGCGCCCTCGCCCGCGCCCATAAAGAAATTCCTTGGCTGCGGCCGCTGAGGGAAGCGGCGCTCCCAGGACGGGCTGACGCGTGAGGGCCGTCGAACGCCGGCCCCCTAGGCTGACGCGTGAGGGCCGTCGAACGCCGGCCCCCCTAGGCTGACGCGTGAGGGCCGGCCAAGAGCCCGCCCGCACTTCCCAAGCAAGCTCCCTTGCGTCTGTTGTGCCCTCGTGCATTCGTTCACTCGTGTAATCGGAATCCCTCTCTACTCCCGCGCCACTCCAGTGGCCCCCAAAAACAAAGAGCGGCTCATCAGGGATGGCCGCGCTTTAGTGGTGAGGAAGGGGGTTATTGTACTACGTGGGATACCGTTCCGTCGGTAAAAATGACAATGAATGAATTGGAGTACATCCATTGGATGCGAGACCCCGAGGTGGTGACGCTGCGAGGCTTACCTCCGATGAGTTTCACCTCAGTCTCATTCATGCCTTGCGTCACTTTTCCCTTTTTCACTTCGGGCCAGTGTGTCACCTCAAGATTGGAATTTTCCTTGGCGTATTGTGTAATGCCGTCGATGATTTTGGAGTTGGCCAAGAAAAAACCTTCCACAATCTCCTTGTGCCGAGTGTTAGTCGCTGGCTTGAATTTTTCCAACGCCAAGGTACGTTTGATCAGCCCTTTCTCTTTGAATTCTATGTCCACGTCATAGGAGACGAATGACATCAGATCGTCGGAAAGTTGGTACGCGGTGGAGTAGATGTAACTTGTGGCGCTCTTTCCTTCGCCGTTAGGAATCACACGGTCAACGACAAAACGCTTTTTGTCGATATCCACGGTGGTTACCTCGTCGGTTTCTGGATCGAGATTGTCCTGCACGTACACCAAAGCGGCGATAAATCCTTGGGTTGCGTCCAAGCCGGGGAGTTCAACAAACCCGGTAACTCGAGCATGTCCGTCACTGTCGAGGTCATTGGCCCGGTAAATCTTCACCCCATCTATCTCCTCAGGAAGCTTTGAGGCTTGTTCCTGGGCCCAAGTGGTGAGGTCGACATCAGCAGTCTTCTCCTTCTTGGCTGCCATCAAGGAAATGACAGTCAAAAAGGAAAAGGCTAGGATCACATAACGTTTCAGCATCGTTATCTACTATGGAAATGTTTAGAACGAAATACCAAGACGGATGAGCAGGTTACTCGTTTTGCCTCCGCTGAAGTCGTACCAAGGGCGTCCATTGGTGTAAGGCTCGGAGTTGATGAAGCCGAACTGGTAGGAGAGATCCAAGTTGATAAATTTGTACCAGAAACCTACGCCAGCTTGCAGGCCCACGTCGTAACGCTGGTTGATGTCAAGATCGTCAATTGCGAAGTCATAGAGAGCCCAAACTCCCAAATGGGGATCAACTTTCATGTCCTCACCCACGGGAATCTTGTAGCCGATGAGGAAGGGGGTGAACTTGACGTTATAGGTACTCAGGCTTTCGCTCCAGTCGCTGTTGTCATCTTCAAGTTTTACACCGCGGGTCCCGATGCCGAGTTCCATACCCCAGTAGAGATTCGAGTTTTTGAAGCTCTTGTTGAAACCAAAGTCTACCTCAAAGCTTGTCTTGGCGCTGTTGGAAATTTCGTCACTTTCGTCCCACGACTCTATACCGCTAAGGTTGTTGATGCTGAGCCCGGCGCGGACAACCCACTCGAAGGCTCCGCCTTTGGATTTGGTGAACGTGCGCGAAGTGCGTACCTGGGCTTGCATGCCCACACACATAGCCATGGCCATCATGGCAATGATAAATTTTCTCATAAATGTGAATGAATTAAGTTGTTGTGAATTTTAAAAGGATAATAATCGAGGTGAAACTGGCTATTTGGCGCCTTCCTCAGCCACCGTAAGCACATGGCGGTCGCTGCGGTTGTCAGGAACTCCCATGGGATAGAGCACCTTGATCATCTCCAGGTCCTTGTCGTTGAGAGTGCGGAATTTCACGTACTTCGCTGGGTAACCAGTGACACCCACATGGATTGTCTTCTGGTCGGCGTCATACACCACCGAGGTGTACATGGGCTCGATGATGATGTCGGCGTTGTAAACGCGGCATGCATCGTGTAGTGCGCGAGCCTTGTCGTTCTCAAGCTCGCCGTTAGTCATGCGGGAGAGGTCGTTGGAAAGTGGATAGGAGAAGGTGCCGAAGTCAACACGTTCCGTTGACAACATCTGCAGGTCGCAAATCTGGGGGAACACAAACACTTGGAAATGAGGGCTTGCCTCGCGGGCCGATTTCTCAACAAAGGCCTCTTTCTCTTCTTTACCGCGCTTTTGCGCGCTCGCGGCCGTGCAGGAAAACACCAGCACTGCCGCCATCACTATGCGTAATATTTTCATAGTGGAAATCCCTGAGTGTGTGTCGGGAGCAACTTCAGCCACTGACCAGCTCCCAAAGCAGTGAGGTTATGTAATCCATTGCCTATAAAATAGATAGCGTGGGAACTGTACGATTTCGCTCGTTCCACAGTTTGAGGCCTTCGCATTGCCCTTCGTAGTTGAACGAGCAAATGCAGAAGCCCACGCCTATATGCCATGCCTCGGCCTGATCAGGGTCGAGACTCAGTACAGCATATCCATGTGACATCTACAATTGCCTCATTCTTGACTACGAATTCTGAAAGTTGCGAAGTTTCAAACTGTCAAGAACAAAGCGTCATTGTAAACGCTTATCCAAATATGTCTCTCATCCCACCCACCTATCATGGACTTCTGCTACAGCATTGTCGCTCTACGTGTTGGGGATAAGATAGCGCAAATTTACAACTTTTTTTATAAATACATAACGTTTTTCTGCAATTTTTGATTTTCCGCTATATTACTTGTAACAAATCGCCGATAATAGGTAAAAATGACATATAATTGCCGGGTTTCGGGTTGTAACTTTGTGGCGTGAAGGAAATGGGACCACGTTTTGCTCAACGGTCCTCTCGCAGCCGATGTCGCCGACATTGATCATAAACCGCGGAACGTCCCTGACACCAAGCCTGAAGACCAAAAGCTTCTCCCGAAACCAATCCCACATCTTTCACACCCCCCGGACCATCTTCTCCACGCCGGCAGAGAACGGTCCACAAAACCAACCAAAAACCAAAATTAATCGAGGAAAGGAAGAGGTGGAGAACTACACTCTACTCTTGGCATCGGCTCGCTGAGCCGGCGCTACAACAGCCCCACGCTGCGGGAGGCTCCAGCCTCCCTGCGTGGGGATTTTTGTCGTTGTGGGATTTTGGCATGGGGCGCTTCGTAGATGCGCCGCTTTTCTCATGAGGATGTACACTTGGCGAGCGCGGGCAAGATGCCCACGCCCCGAAAGGTTGCTTGGGCGCCCGCACCCTGACTCGTCCTGAAATTTCTTTCTTTTCTTACGATTTCTTCGTGAGAAAATCTTATGGGGGATCTCACGAAGAAAAGCAAAGAAATAAAAGAAACTTCTTGGCTGTGGCCGCTGAGGGCAGCGGCCCTCCCAGGTTGGGCTGACGCGTGTTATGAGATTACCTCATCTACTCCGCCCCAGTGTTTTTGCAGGTCGGCCAGAATCTCGGAGAGGGAGGTGAGGGGGTAGTGGCGGGCGCCGGTGCGTTGGGCGAGGGCTGCGCCGCGGCGGGTGTCGGGGTCGGCGAAGGCCACGCGGCAGCCTTGGGCGCGTAGGCGCTCGATTGTGGCGACTCCCTCGGCGGTGGTGCCGTCGAGGACGAGCACGCGGCGGGCCGTCACGCGGGCAAGGCGCCGCGACGGGGTGGGGCGCCCGAGCCGGCCGGCCCGATAGTCGTCCATTTGCTTGCCTATGTATCCGTCAGCCATAGTGATGTACGCGGGCGGGGGCGTCCACGCTCCTTGTTTGTGGTTCGTCGCCTGGCGAGCGCGGGCAAGATGCCCACGCCCCGAAAGGTTAGTGGGTCGCCTGGGGTTACTGTTGTTGCTGGAGTGAGGCGAGGATTTGTTGGAGCTCTTGGTCGGTGGCGGTGAGGCGGGCGCGGCACAGCTTGATCAATTCGGCGGCGCGGCGCGTGAGGGCCGATAGCTTGTCGATGTCGCAGCGGTCGCTTTGCATCGTTTGGAGGATGGTTTCCAGCTCGGTGATAGCTTTGTTGTATGTGATTTCTTCCATGGGAATGTTATTTTACGATTGAGGTGATTTCGCCCTTGGCGAGGGTGGTGGAGAGCGTGGCTCCGGCGGGGATTTCGTTGGCTGAGGTGACGACCTTGCCGTCGACGCGGGTGATGGAGTAGCCGCGAGCCAAGGTAGCTTGTGGGGAGAGGGCGTCAAGAAGCTGCTGGAGCGAGTCGAGGCGCGTGCGCTGTCGTTGTGTCACGGCCGCTGTCCATGCGGGGAGAGAGGCGGCGATGGAGTCAAGGCGAGCCAGTTGCGGGGCGATGCGGCGCCCCGAGATGGATGCCGTGGCCGAGATGGCGCGGGTGAGGCGTTGCTGTGCTCGGGAGATTGCCTGGGTTGGAGCCACGGGGAGCAGTCCTTGGTAGTAGGAAAGTTGCTCCTTGGCGTCGGAGATGCGTTGTGTGGCCGCTTGGGCGATGTCGCTGCCGAGCCGTGCGATGGTGTTTAATAGCTTTTCGCCTTGGGAGATGAGCCAGGTGGCGGCCGCGGTGGGGGTTTTGACGCGCATGTTGGCCACATAGTCGAGCACTGTGATGTCGCGCTCGTGGCCAATGCCCACAATCACGGGGAGGGGGAATTGGGCGATGTGGGAGGCCAATTCGTAGCTCTCGAATGAGGCCAAGTCGCTCGTTGCGCCACCACCGCGGATGATTACCACGCAATCCCACGCGTCATCCTCCATGGCGATTTGCTCAAGGGCGGCGATGATTGTGGGCACGGCGCTTTCGCCCTGCATTGTTGCCGCGAAAAGCTTGGAGCGGAAGCGCAGGCGCGACGGGTTGTTGTAGAGCTGGTTGATGAAGTCGCCGTAGCCCGCGGCGAGGGGGGCCGAGACGACGGCGATGCGCCACGGGGTGACGGGCCAGGGAATTTGGCGGTTCATCTCGAGGATCCCCTCGGCTTGCAGTCGAGCGAGTATTTCGTTGCGGCGGCGCAGGAGGTCGCCCATTGTGTATTCGGGGTTAATGGCCGTGATAATCAGCGACATGCCGTAAAGCGGGCTGTTGTTGATCGACCCGCGCACCATCACCTTCAGCCCCGTGGCGAAGCGCTGGCCGGTGGCGGCGTAAAACTCAGCGCCGATCCTTGCGAAAGTGCTGGCCCAGATGATACCTCGGATTTTGGCGATGTCTTTTCCGCGGTCGTCCTTCTCCACCAGCTCCATGTAGCAGTGGCCGCGGGTCGACACGTCCATCAGCTCGGCCGTCACCCACACGTTTTGCGTGGCCGGGTTGGTCACGAGCCGCGTCACGCGCTCCTGAAGCTGCGAGAGCGATAGTACCTCACCTGTAATCATTTCATCATCACCATTTTACCGCCCTTCCACTGGTAGGATAGCGTGGGTCGGAGATATTCCTTCACTTTGTCGAAATCGTCCTCAACCAGCATATCTATAAGGGAGTGGGTGAGGGTGAGGCGGCCGTTGGATTCCAGATTGTAAGCTACTGGGATGAAGTCGATTACGTTTTCAATGTCCTTCTCGTGGCCTTTGGCGGCGGGGAGGAGCCAGTCGGCGAGAGTAGGGGCTGTGAACGGTTTTTTCTTTTCGAGCGAGTCCCAAGAGTCGGTGTAGAATTGGATAGAGCTGTCGACGAATGGCACGTTAAGTGTCTGAATCACAGCTACGATGGTGTCGCGTCCTGCTGGCAGGAGGGTGAGGGTGTAGCTCGAGACAGGCGATATCTCGGCCTTGAGCATGGTGGGCGACATCTCGGTTATGCGGCTTTTGCCCTCCATGACGTTGTTGGAGGGTGTTTGTGAGCCCGATTCGAAGTAGTCGATCATGTCCATGCGGGTCATGGCGTTGACCAGAGGGAACACGTCACGCGGGGCCTCGATGAAGGCCTGTCCGGCGTTGTATTGGGCGCTTATGGGGAATGTGGCGGCGAGCGCGAGCATGGCCGCTGCGGCTAATCTTTTAATCATGGCTCAAATTTACGCATATTTCCTAACATATTCAACCTCGCGGGGAATAAAAAGTTTTTGTAAATTCGCGGGCATATGAAGATAGTAGTGATGGCGGTGGGGAAGATGGCCACCGATTGGACCGCCCGAGGGGTGGAGGAATACGTGCGCCGCGTGGGAAGGTACGTGCCGTTTGAGTTGCGCGTAATTCCCGACGTGAGGTCGTCAAAGAAACTGCCCGAGGCTCGGCAGAAGGAGCTGGAGGGGGAGGCGATCCTGGCGCAGGTGCAGGGTGGCGATCACGTGTGCCTGCTCGACGAGCGCGGCCGCGAGTTGACGTCGCGCGAGCTTGCGACGTGGCTCGATCGGATGATGGTGACGTTGCCCAAGACGCTTTTTCTGGTGATCGGTGGGCCGTACGGATTTTCCGAGGCAGTGTACGCGCGGGCCGATTCCAAGCTGTCGTTGTCGCGGCTGACATTGCCGCATGAGCTTGCGCGGCTGTTGCTGGTGGAGCAGATCTACCGGGCGATGACCATCCTCCGCGGCGAGCCCTACCACCACGATTAGACGGAGGGTAGGGAATGGATGGTGGCGAGGATGTCGACGGCGGTTTCCACCGTGGGGACGTCCTTGATGGAGAAGGAGCGTCGGGCGGCGTTCTGGCGGATGGCGCAGCGGGTGGGATTCAACTGCAAGTAGCTTAGGATTTTGCCGAACATCGGGCTTTGATAGTAGGCGCGGTTGCTCTCGTCGACGAAGTAGATGTACATCAGCCCTTGCTTGAGCACCACCTTTTCGATGCCCAATTGGCGGGCCAGGCGTCGCAGGCGAGGAATGCGCATAAGCTCGAGGGTCTCGGGAGGGACCTTGCCGAAGCGATCCTCCAAGCGTGAGCGGAATTCCAGCAGGTCGCTCTCGCGCTCAATAGAATCAAGCTCTTGGTACAGGGCGATACGCTCGCTCTCCTGCGGTACGTACAGCGGCGGCAGCAACAACTCCATGTCGCTTTCGATGATACAGTCGGTGACGAATTCCGAGTCGTCGTTGACAGCCGGGGTGAGGGTGTCGGCGAATTCCTCGGTGCGCAACTCGGTGACGGCCTCCTTGAGGATTTTTTGGTAGGTTTCGTAGCCAAGATCGGCGATGAAACCGCTCTGTTCGGCTCCCAGGAGGTTGCCGGCGCCGCGTATGTCGAGATCCTGCATCGCGATGTGGATGCCACTGCCGAGGTCGCTGAAACTCTCGATGGCTTGCAGGCGGCGTCGGGCTACAGGGGAGAGGGGAAGGTGAGGGGGAACCAACAGGTAGCAGAACGCCTTGCGTGACGATCGACCCACGCGCCCGCGCAACTGGTGCAATTCCGACAGGCCGAAATTCTGGGCGTTGTTGACGATGATGGTGTTGACGTTGGGCATGTCGATGCCGCTTTCGATGATGGTTGTGGCCAGCAGCACGTCGTAATCGTGGTTGGCGAAGTCGATAATGGCCTTCTCGAGTTTGTCGGGGGGCATTTGGCCGTGGGCGACAATGGTGCGGGCGTCGGGGACGAGTCGCTTCACCATGTTTTCCATCTCGTAAAGCCCCTCGATGCGGTTGTTGATCATGAACACCTGGCCGTTGCGCGCCAGCTCGAAGTTGATGGCCTCGGAGACGATGTCGTCGTTGATGGAGTTGACCGAGGTGATGATCGGGTAGCGGTTGGCCGGGGGAGTGGTTATCGCCGAGAGGTCGCGGGCGCCCATCAGCGAGAATTGGAGCGTGCGGGGGATAGGGGTGGCGCTCATCGTGAGTGTGTCGACATTGACTTTCAGTTGCTTAAGCTTTTCCTTGACGGCGACGCCAAACTTCTGCTCCTCGTCGACGACGAGCAGTCCCAAGTCCTTGAACTTCACCTCTTTGCCGATTATCTTATGGGTGCCGATGAGGATGTCGATTTTTCCGTCGGCGAGATCCTTGATGATCTCCTTGACCTGCTTGGGCGTGCGGGCACGCGACAGGTAGTCGACGCGCACGGGGAAGTCCTTCAGGCGCTCCTTGAAGGTGTTAAAGTGTTGATAGGCAAGGACGGTGGTGGGGACGAGCACGGCCGTCTGCTTGCCGTCGGTGGCGGCTTTGAAAGCGGCGCGGATTGCCACCTCGGTTTTGCCGAATCCCACGTCGCCGCAGATCAGGCGGTCCATGGGCCTGGGACTCTCCATGTCGGCCTTAACGGCTTGGGTGGCCGTGAGTTGGTCGGGGGTATCCTCATAAATGAACGAGGCTTCCAACTCGTGCTGCAGGTAGGAGTCGGGGGAGAATTGGAAACCCTGTTCCTCCTTGCGCGCGGCGTAGAGCTTGATTAGGTCGCGAGCGATGTCCTTGAGCTTCGACTTGGTGCGCTCCTTCATGCGGTTCCATGCGCCGGAGCCGAGCTTGTTGATCTTTGGAGGCACGCCCTCCTTGCCGCGGTACTTGGCGAGCTTGTGCAGGGCGTGGATCGACACGAAGATTATATCGTCGTTTTGGTAGACGAGCTTGATCATCTCCTGCATGCGTCCTCCGACGTTGGTGCGCAGCAATCCGGCGAATTTTCCTACGCCGTGGTCGACGTGGACGATGTAGTCGCCCGGCTCGATTGCTGCCAACTCCTTGAGCGACAGGGCCAACTTGCCTGAACGGGCGCGGTCGCTCTTGAGGGAGTATTTGTGGAAGCGGTCGAAGATTTGGTGATCGGTGAAGACGGCGGTGCGGTTGGGGTGGTCGACGAAGCCCTCGTGGAGTGTGCCTAGGATGGGGGTGAATGGGATTTCGTCGCCGCGGTCGTCGAAGATTGATTTAAGGCGCTCGAATTGCTTGGTGGAGTCGCTGAGGATCAACAACTTGTATCCGTCGTTGATCAAGCGGGTGAGGGCTTCGGAGATGAGGTCGAAATTCTTGTGGAAGATGCCTTGCGGGGAGCAGTTGAAGTCGATGGTGGTTTTGGGGAGGGCGGCTGTCTCAGGTAATGCTGACGCGTGATGGCCGTCCAAGGCCGGCCTCCCTAAGGGCTCCCCTAAGGCCTGGCCGTCCAAGGCCGGCCCCCCTAAGGGCTCCTCTAAGGTCTGGCCGTCCAAGGCCGGCCCCCCCAAGGGCTCCCCCAAGGGCCCCCCCAAGGGGGGCTGGCTTGAGGCGGTGAAGGCCACTTGGGAGAAGGAGGCGAGGAGGGTGGCGAATTCGTCGGGGTCGACCACCTCGTCCATGGCGTGGGCGTCGCCTTCGCCAGTGACGATAGCCGATTGGGCGAGAGTGCCCTGGGCGGCGATGGCCTTGACGCGGTCGACAGTGTAGGCGGCGTCGCGCAGGGCGATAAGTGTTTTGGGGTCGATGAATTTCAGCAACGACTCGCCGCGCTGCGGGTCGCTCACGTTGGAGGTGATGTCGACCTGGTCGAAACGCTCTTGGGAGAGTTGCGTCTCGATATTGAAGGCTCGAATCGACTCTATTTCGTCGCCGAACAGGTCGATACGGAAGGGGTATTCTTGGGAGTATCCGAAGATGTCGAGGATTGAGCCTCGCACGGCGAATGTCCCCGGCTCGTATACGTAGTCGACCTCCGAGAATCCGTTGTCGAAGAGCCACTTTTGCGTTTGGGTGAGGTTGATCTCGGCGCCCACCTTGAGGTGGAGGGTGTGCTCGTCGAGGCTTTCACGTGACGCAACGCGCTCGGCCAGGGCCTCGGGGTAGGTGACCACCACTTGCAGCGGGTAGCCTTGGGCTAGGCGGTTGAGGGTCTCGACGCGCAGGATCTGGTTTGGGGGGTCGGGTTGACCGTATTTGATATCACGCTTGTAGCCCGAGGGGAACATGGCGACGGCCTCGTCGCCCAGGAGTCGGCTCAGGTCGTGGAACAGGTAGCCGGCGTCGTCGAGGGAGTCGCCGACGACGAGTAGAGGCGTTTTTTTGGCCCCTGAGGGCAGGGCGCCTTCCCGGGTAGGGCTGCCGACGGAGGAGCGGAGAGAGGCGAGGAGGACGGCGGCTGAGGAGCCGGCCAGGGAGGTGAATGCGGCGCGGTGGGGGCGACGCCCTTTAAGAGCGGCCTCGACAGCCTCGCGGCGAGCGGGGGTGAGAAAGTGGCTTAGTAGAGTGGGTGTCTGTTCCATTATTTCTTGGGTGCCAGCTCTTTAGCGTAGCGGCCCGGGGTGGAGATGATGTTCATCACCGAGTCGATGACAAGGTCGGAGCGTAGGCTCTGGATGATCTGGCCGCGCTGGTTGTAGTAGCGTTGCACGATTTCGGAGGCGAGGAAGTCGGAGATTTCGGGTCGGTTGGTGTTGAGGTCCTTGTCGAGGTCGTGCTTGAGCAACTTACGCAGGACGTCAAACTCGGCCTTGGTAGAGTCGTTCAAGTAGCCTTCGACTTTGGCTGCCTTTTCCAGATCGGCCAGCATTGTTTCGCACACGCGGTCGTAGTGGAATTTTTCGGGGTCGATGAACGCCTTGAACTCGTTGAAGATCGTGTCGGTAATCTCAAACGCTTCGGGCCGCGAGATTGTGTCGTGCTGAGCGTAGTAGCGATTGGCGAAGTCGAAAGCCCAGTTGTCGCGCACGATATTATAAGTCAACCGTGTGGCGTCGGGGAATTCCACCTTGATGTCGGGGGTGATGCCGCCGCCATCGCGCACGGTGCGTCCGTGGGCGGTTGTGAATTCGTGGGTCAAGCTGTCGGGGATACGGGCCACCGAGCCGTCGGGGTTGCGTCGCGAGTAGTCGATGGCCTGAATGAGTCGGCCCGAGGGGATGTAATATTTGGCCTGGGTGACCTTTAGGATGCCGTTGTAGGGGAGCATTCGTGAGCCTTGGACGAGGCCTTTGCCGAAAGAGGTTGAGCCCACCAGCACTGCTCGGTCGAGGTCCTGCATGGCTCCGGCGACGATCTCGGCGGCCGATGCCGAGCCGTTGTTGATCAGTATCACCAGGGGCGTCTCGGTGTCGACGGGGTTGGCCGTGGTCTTATAGATTTTTTCGTTGACAAGGCCCTTGCCGCGGGTGCGCACAATCTCGGTGCCCTTGGGTACAAACAGCCCGGCGATCTTCACGGCGCCCTCCAGGATACCGCCGCCGTTGTTGCGCAGGTCGAGGACGATAGCTTTCACGCGAGGATCCTTCTTGAGCTCAAGCAGCGCGTCGCGCACCTCGGTGGCCGATTTCTCGTTGAATGTGGTAAGGGCGATGTATCCCAGGGTGTCGCGGAGTACGCCGTAGTAGGGCACGGGGTGCACTTGGATCTTGGCGCGGGTGATCTCAAAGTCGAGAATCGAGTCCTCGACGTAGGGGCGCTTCACCCTGACGTTGACCTTCGTGCCAGCCTGGCCGCGCAGGCGTTGCGACACCTTCTCGGTGTCCCAGCCGAGCACTGTGTCGCCGTCGATGGTGATGAACAGGTCGCCCGGTCGCAGCCCGGCGGCGAGTGCCGGGGAGCCGGTCTGGGGCTCCGACACGTAGGTGTTGCCGTTGCGGTACATAATATAAGAGCCGATGCCTCCGTACTCGCCGGTGGAGATTGTGCGGAAGCTCTCCTGGTCCTTTTCGGGATAGTATTCGGTGTAGGGGTCGAGCTCCGAGAGCATTGCGTCGATAGCGGTGTTGATACACTTTTCGGCGTCGATGGTGTCGACGTAGGATGTTTGTAGCGACTTGAACAGGGAGTTGAACACGTCAAGGCTGCGCGATACGGCGGCCTTGTCGCTGCGTGTAGCGGCGCCCATAACGGCGCCGGCGGCGATCAGAGCGAGGGCAAAAAACAGCAGTTTTCTCATCGTGGAAAGCTATGTGGAGTAGTGGTTCGCGAAAATTTGCGCTAAGTTAGTTAATTCTATAACAACAGCCACGCGATTTGGGTCAAAAAAACCTTAACGGACCAAAAATTTTAGTTTCCCCGCTTGTCAATCGAAAAAAATCGCGTACCTTTGTGCGATCATTATACCGCACCGGGCTCGGTAAAGCGCGCCGAAAGCCTAACAGGCTGAGAAACAGCGCCGCCCGACGGGTTAACTCAATACGTAGAAACGAAGAAATGTACGTAATCGTAGAAATCCAAGGACAACAGTTCAAGGCAGAAAAGGACAAGTTCTTGTATGTACACTATCTTGGCGAGGACAAGAAAGAGGGCGAGACCGTGGAGTTTGACAAAGTGCTCCTGGTTGACGCCGACGGCCAAGTGAAGGTTGGTGCTCCTACCGTTGAAGGGGCCAAAGTAGTTTGCGAGGTGAAGCGTCCCCTCGTGAAAGGTGACAAAGTGATCGTCTTCAAGAAGAAGCGTCGCAAAGGCTACCGCGTGAAAAACGGTCATCGCCAGCAGTTCACCCAAGTAGTGATCAAGGACGTAATCGCCTAACCCATTAAACCGTAATCAACAATGGCACATAAAAAAGGAGTCGGCAGTTCCAAGAACGGCCGCGAGTCGGAAAGCAAACGACTCGGTGTGAAGATTTTCGGTGGCCAGCACGCTAAGGCCGGCAGCATCATCAAGCGTCAGCGCGGCACGGTGCACCACCCGGGCTTGAACGTAGGCTTGGGCAAGGACCACACGATCTACGCTCTCGTTGACGGCGAGGTTGTATTCACCGTAGGCAAGAATGGACGCAAGTTCATCAACGTGAAGCCCTCGGCTGCTCCCGAGGCGTAACCCGCAGCCACTTGACACAATTTACGGGGCCGTTCCCTCCATGGGGGAGCGGCCCCGGATCTTTCTCCATGGGGGAGTGGCCCCGGACCTTTCTCCATGAGGGTGGCCCCTGCTCTTTCATCTTTCCTCCTTTATTCCTTTAAAGGATGAAAGGAGTAAAGGATTAAAGTAGTTGTCGGAAAAATTTCTTAAATTTGCGGCAGTAACCATAAAACACCGATTGAAATGAACGTAAAGACCACAGCCATGGTGGCGCTGCTCGTAGCCGCTGCCGCCTGCAAGGCCCCCGCCGCCCAGAACGACTATACCGTTACCGCCACCCTCACCGAGGACGAGGACGGGGCCACCGCCTATATCATCAACTACGACAATGCCGCGAAACTCGACTCCACCGTTGTCGACAACGGCGTTGCCCGATTCAAGGGCGTGGTCGACAAACCCGTTTTGGCGCGCCTGATCGTGGGTGGCGACCGCATGGGCACGTTCATCCTCGAGCCGGGCAACATCACCCTGGCCGAGCGTCACGCCGGGGGCTCGCCCCTCAACGCCCGCATGGACTCGCTCGACCGCGCATCGCAGGCCATCGTCGCCCAATACCAGCGCTTGGCCCAGGACACCATCGACCACACCGAGCAGATGGCCGACCTGCAGAAACAGTACAACGACCTCTTTGACCGCGTGGGCGCCGAGAATATCGACAACCCAATCGGCTACTATCTCTTCCTCCAGCAAGCCTACGAGATGGACCTCGACCAACTGAAAGCCGCCATCGCCACCACTCCCTCGCTGGGCGAGTACCATCGTGTGCAGAAGTTGCTGAAGGCTGCCGAGAGCAAGGCCGCAACCTCGGCAGGCGCTAAATTTGTCGACTTCACCATCGAGCAGCCCGACAGCACCACCAAAAGCCTGAGCGACTACGTGGGCAAGGGCGACTATGTGCTCGTCGACTTCTGGGCGTCGTGGTGCGGCCCCTGCATCCGCGAGACGCAGGTGATCAAGGAGATACTCGCCGAGCATGGCGATCGGTTGAAAGTGCTGGGCGTGGCCGTTTGGGACGAGGTTCCCAACACCAAGGCCGCCATCGAGCGCTACCAGTTGCCCTGGGAGCAGATCCTCGGGGCCAAGGAGATCCCCACCGACCTTTATGGCATATCGGGCATCCCGTGCATCATCCTCTTCTCGCCCGACGGTACCATCCTCTTCCGCGACCTGCAGGACCAGGAGCTGAAAGCCGCCGTGGCCGCCGAGCTGGGGAAATAAGTCAGGCCGCTGAGGGCAGCGGCCGCTCCCAGGTTGGGCTGGCGCCATGGCCTTTTATCCTTTCCTCCTTTCCTCCCTTCAAGAATCAAAGGAATAAAGGAATAAAGGAATAAAGGAGGGAACTGAAAGCCCCTCCCGGTTGTTGAATAGGTATGGGAGCCTCAGAGACGACACCGGGAAAGTGCAAGCGCAGCGATTTTGGCAAAATCATCGCCGCTATCTGCCGCTATGTGCTACCCACGGCCATTTCCGTGGGCCTGTTGCTGTGGTTTTTCCATAAGGTCAACTTCCACGAGGTGATGCAGATCATCGCCCGCGGATGCAACTTTTGGTGGATCGCCGCGATGATGCTTTTCACCACCCTTTCTCTGATTATTAGAGGTATACGCTGGGACATGCAGCTCACGGAGGTGGGCATCCCCAAGATGCCGATTATCGTCGACTCGTGTGCCATCTTCGGCGCTTACGCCCTCAACCTTGTGTTTCCGCGTCTGGGTGAGGCGTGGCGATGCCTCTACGTGTCGCGCCGCGAGGGCGCGCCGTTCATGACTGTCGTTGGTACCGACTTCGGCGACCGCACGGCCGACCTCCTCTGCGTCATCGGCACGATCATTCTCGCCGCCATCTTCACTCCCACGCAGATGAACAACTTCTTCACCCACTACGCCGTGGGGCACGCCATCAAGGACGTGTTCACCAACGTGTGGGTGTGGGTGGGCGTCATCGTCGTTATCGGCGGCTCGTGGGCGCTGCTGAAGTGGGGCAAAGGGATATGCTGGGTGGAGAGTTTCCGCCGCGGCTTGCACCACGTGTGGGCCGGCTTCGTGGCCTTGTTCCACGTCAAGCCCGTGGGTATATACCTGTGGTTGACGCTGGGAATATGGGTTTGCTACTACCTGCAGACCTATGTGTGCTTCTTCTCGTTCGACTTCACCACCGAGATGGTGCACACCCACGGCACGGTGCTGGGAATCCTGCCCGGGCTGGTTTGCCTGGTGTTCGGCTCCTGCTCCACGATCATCCCGTCGAATGGCGGCCTGGGACCGTGGACGATCGCCATCGCCTACGCGCTGGAGCTTTTCGGGGTTAGCGCCGTCGACGCGGCCGCCTACGCCCTGGTTGTATGGGGTATGCAAGCCGTGATGTACATCTCGCTGGGCATCTTCACCGCCTTCTACGTTGGCGTCAACCGGCGGAAAATCGCCGAGGCCAAAGCCGCCGCCGCCGAAGCCACTGAGGCCCCAGAGACCTCTAATGCCCCCGCCTCCAAATAACCTGTTTTTATCTCAGAGGCTGAGAAAAGGATTTTGCGGCATTTTCGGGCGAAAAATGCCGCGTATTTTGCGGCATTTTCTGCGCAAAAGTAAAAAATGGGGGGCTGGGCCGTGCGGCTCAGATGATGGACAGCTCTGTCGTAACTTTTTTGTAACAACTGATAATTAACTGATTGACAGGTGAATATAGTGTTGATGAAATTTCACGTGAAATTTTTTGGGAAAATTTTGAGAGGGGGAGAAGATTTTGTAACAACTTTGTGACGTGATTAATCCAGAACAAACAAAAACAGAGATCTGATTCCACCCCAGAGACTCGTAAAGCAACAAAACAGCGATCTGATTCCAACCAGACCAACACTGACGAAAGACCCCCGAAAAGGCCCATGAGTCGCAAACACAAAGCAAATCAAACTACCAACCAACAAAAACTCAATTTTCAAGTCTCTCCCAAAGACAAAAACAAAAGCGGCCTCGCAAAAGGCAAAAACTCTCCCCGCACTTACTAAACAAGGCTTAACTTAACTTCATCAAACTAATTCATCAAAACTTTCATTTAAAATGAAATTCAGGGAATTTGGCGTGGTCGTTGCCATGCTCATCACCTCGGCCTTCACGGCCAACGCTCAAGAAGTGGAGTACACCTCCCCGGAGCATCTCACCCCGCTGGTAGGGCGCTATTGCCTGGTCAACGATCTCGACACCAGCTTGATCTCAGTGCTCAACGGAGCCACGAGCGTCAACGCCCTTTTGGACACCAACGTCGACAACTACATGTCGATCGCCGGCCTGGCCAGCATCAATCTGGCTTACCAGCCCATTATCTCGGTAAAGGACACCCAACATATATACGCTGCCGGCACCGTGGCCGGTTTTGAATTGGACGCTTCCAACGGTGGCACAAGCCTGCTGTCGGTCGACGTTCTTAGCTCATTTGCCATCGCCACCTATCTCAACGGCGAGAAGCAGGAGGAAAGCATGGTGACGAGCGACTCCTCGGTGGCCAACATCGGCCTCATTAAGTTCAACCAGAGTGGCAAATCGAAAGTGAGCTTCACCACCACGCTCCCCTTCGACGAGGTGCGCCTGGTGTCGTGGGGCGTGTCGATTGACGTGATCAACGCCTTGAAGATCTACTACGCGTTCGTGGGCGACAATCCCCAAATCTCGTGGGTGAAAGCCAACTTCCCTGACATCACTGTCCATAACCACTTGTCGACGACCACCACCTACAACAACATCATCAAGAGCGAGGACGACGGCATGGCCATGAGCGTGCTTCTTGGCGGCATAGGCAACGTGATTATTAACCCCGGCACCGAGGAGTGGTTCCCCGCTAACACGGAGGTAGGCTTCGTGATGGAGGCCGGCACCGTGCTCGACCTGTCGATCGCCAGCTCGATGACCATCAAGACCTACGCGCTCAACGGCTGCACCCGCGACCGGCTCACCACCGGCCACAAGTGTGAAGAAGTTGAGAGCTACACCGTTGACGCGAGCGTCGTGGGCGTGGAGCTGATCGGCGGAGGTCGCTACAAATACTCCTTTGTCGCCAGCAAGCCGTTCCAGATGATCGGTCTCAAGTGGGGCGAACTTACCGTCAACGTGGGTGCCAAGGTACTCTACTACATGTACACCAAGGACAACACCGCCTATCCTTACGAGGATTGCGACTTCTACACCGACGCCGACGTTAACCTGTGCGGACAGTCGAGCTACACCTTCACCGGCGCAGCCGGCACCACCTACTCGATCCTCTCCCAGCCCGAGGGCGCATCGGCCACCATCTCCGGCTCAACCATCTCCGGCATGAACGTGCAGGGCGAGTACAAGGTACTGGCAACGCTGGGCGACTGCAGCCACGAGATCATCGTTACCCGCGACCCTCAGGCCTCGTTGATCAACTCCACCTCGCGACCCATCGTAGGCGACGGCGTATCGCCTTGGTTCACCAACACCTCTTGGGGGCTGTTGAAACTCAACCTTGCCGACCAAACCAACCTGCTTAAGGGCACCGACCTCAACCTCGACAACTACTATGAGTACTCCGACGGCCTGGGCCTCGACCTTATCGGCAAGAACGAAATCTACGGCGTGACCCGCACCGACGGTGAGGTATACTACGCCTCCGAGGCTCAACCCCGCCGCGTGGGCTTCGTGGTGGAGCCCTCCAACTCCCTCATCGGCCTCGACCTGCTCAACTACTACTGCCTCACCACCTACCTCAAGGGCGTGAAGCAAGAAACCTCGGTAGCCGACGAGAATTCCACCGTGGGTCTCTCCCTCATCAGCGAAGGCTCAGGCAAGACCCGTGTATCGTTCAAGGCCACCATGCCATTCGACGCCGTTGTCCTCTCCAAGATCGGTACATTGACCCTCGACTTGTTCAACGACACCAAGATTTACTACGCGTTTGAGGAGCCAGCCACCGATTCTTCCAATGCCGCAGCCTACGCCAATCAGGGCTTCGAGCTGCTGAGCACCGACGCCCAGGGCGCCACCATCTGCTACGACCACACAGGTTTCCCGGGACTGGCATCGGCCGCTGAGGGTATCCACGACCTGTGCCACCTGGTCGACGGCGACCTCGACACCTACACCGAATTCGCGGGCCTCGCTGGCGTGGCCTCCAAGAGCCAAGTGGCTGTGAAAGCCAACCGCGTATTCTCGGGCAACGGCCGTGCCGGTTTCCTGGTGAAGAGCAACAAATATCTCGGCTCGGCCGACGTGATCTCCTCCATGGCAGTGGAGACCCTCCTCGACGGTGCAGCCACCGGCGACAAGGACTCGGATCTCTCAGTGGCATCGGTCGACCTCCTTGGCCACTCCGGTCTCCAAATGCTCTTCGTGGAGACTTCCCACCCCTTCGACGAGATCCACCTGTCGGTCACGGGCCTGGTGAACGCCATCGAGAACCTTGAGATCTACACCGCCTTCTTCCAGCGCGACACCGACGGCGACGGCACCGCCGACGCTATCGACCTCGACCCCTGCAACACCGGCGACGGCGAGGCCATCCAAGTGCCCGTAGGCGTTAGCCCCGTGAGTGTATACGAGCCGGCACAGTGGGCCAACTTCTACGCCAACCACGTCAACGTCATCTTCAACCACGACATGGACCCCATCCGGGCCTCCGACGTGCAAGTAGGCTCAGTGTTCACCATCACCCGCTATGACGATGTCGAGACTGAGCCCATCACCCTCGGCACCCTTACCGTGACCTCCATCGAGACCCTCGCCGACGGCACCCTCGTCTACTCCACGGCCCTCAAGGCTATGCACCGCGCCAACGTGCTCAGCGTGCTCTCCGACGTGAAATTCCAGAGCAAGGGCGGCTCCAACCCCATCGTGCCCTACGCTCCCTACCGTTACGACTACTCGACCGGTGCCAACGCGATCCTCATCCCGTTCATCGACACCTTCTCGGCCAACGTGATCGATAATACCCATCCCTACACCTACACCTACCAGGTGACCTTCCAGAGCGACGCTACCTCGGCTGCCAACTACTCCAACATCAAGAACGTTGACATCCCCCACGCCACTATCGACGGCACCCTGTTGACCCACACCGCCGACGAGGTTAAAGCCGACGTCAACCGCGTCCTCGGCTCCTCCCACTCGCGCCTTACCATCACCCCGATCACCGACGAGAACGGTCACTCCTACGCCATCTACAAGATCCAAAACGAGCAAGCCGAGCAGATTGGCTCAGCTGCCAGCTCCGACGAGGAGATCGCCATCTCATCCCAAGTGGGCCGCAACGTGCCCGTGGTAGCCTCCATTATCGAGTCGACCACATATCTGGGCGAAGAGCAGGTCAACACCTACGGTACTCCCGAGACCTACATTCAGCCCACTCCCTCGGTGAAGCTGTCGTTGCCCGAATTGTCCTTGTGGTTCGACCACTCGACCCAGCGCCAGGCTTGGGGTTCCGACTCTCCCAAAGTGCTCGACATAACCCATCCCAGCAACCTTGAGCTCAGCCACTTCAACATCTGGCGCAAGACCGACGCCGCCAACGACGAGGTTCACGATTACGACTCGGCCACCGGCTTCAACATCGAGGGTGAGGAGCTCCTCTCCTGCCAGGAAGGCAACCAGCCCGTTGAGGAAGAGAGCGAGGACGACGGCATCATGGCCACCAGCTTAGACGACACCGATACCGACTGTGAGGATTTCTTCGACTACAGCGACGTGATCTACGTGCAGGATCAATGCACCAAGAGCGTAAGCGTCACCTACGTAGCCCGCGCCTACTTCCGGGTGCTCAGCGACGACACCGTAAGCTCCAGCAGCCGCCTGCGCGACGCTTCGGTTCAGATAATCGACGGAGAGAAGTACGTGGTAGTTGAGACTACAGCCACGGTGTCCAAGACGGTTCAAACCGGTGTTGAGGACGTGATCGCCGGCGCCGACGCTCCCGCCATATACTACAACCTTCAGGGACAGCGCGTCCTCAACCCCCAGCGCGGACAGTTGCTGGTAAAGGTTCAGGGCAACACCACCCAGAAGGTCCTCTATTAAGTATCTATCCCGGGTCGTCGCGGCCCTTGAGATTGCCGCGGCCCCCATCCCCATAGTAAGATTCAGAAGTAACAACCAGAAAAACATAGACTATTTTGAGCCTTAAATAGAAAGTATAGATGTAAGTTAGTGCCGGATAGGCCGCGCTGGACAGCGCGGCCTATCTTGTCGAAATTCGCTTGATTTATTGCTGTTTTCCGCAAAAAGCGTTACCTTTGTACCCGCCCCCGCCACAATAGCGTCGGCGGAGCCTGGGAGGGCCGGCTCTTGGACGGCCCACAAGAAACAGCCCAAAGAAAAACCAGCCCTGGTAGTTCAACGGATAGAATAGAAGTTTCCTAAACTTTTGATAGCGGTTCGATTCCGCTCCGGGGTACACGAAATCAAAAAAGCCTAAGGGCTTTTTTGATTTAAGTATAAAGTATAAAGTATAAAGTATAAAGTATAAAGTTTAAAGTTTAAAGTATAAAGGAGAAAAGGAGTAAAGTGCTTAAGCCAAGCCCTATCAACGCAATGCGGGTGCTCGCCGCCGCTGTCATCGCTCTGCTGATGGCCGCGTGCGCCTCGATGGGCCGTCCCGAAGGCGGTCCTAAGGATGTGACGCCCCCGGTGTTCGTTAGCTCCAAGCCAGCCCCCGGCACTCTCAACTACAACGAGCCGCGCGTGGTCATCACCTTCGACGAGAACATCAAGGTGGAGGACGTGCTCAACAAGGTAGTCATATCCCCGGCGCAAACGCAGCAGCCCTCAGTCACTGCCTCAGGCCGTCGCCTGATTGTCGACCTAAAGGACTCCCTCAAACCCGAAACCACCTATACCCTCGACTTCTCCGACGCCATACGCGACCTCAACGAGGGCAACATCCTCGACGGTTTCGCCATGGCATTCTCCACGGGCGATGTCCTCGACACCCTCCAGATCTCGGGAATGGTGCTGCAGGCCGAAAACCTTGAACCGGCCCAGGGAATGCTCGTGGGCATCTACTCCAATCTCGCCGATTCGGCTATCACTACCCTCCCCCTGGAGCGAATCGCCCGCACCAACCAGTTGGGGCAGTTCACCGTGCGCAACCTTAAGCCCGGCGACTACCGCATCTTCGCCCTCAACGACCTCAACCGCGACCTCCACTGGGACCGCTCGGAGGACGTCGCATTCTTCGACACAATCATCACCCCCTCCTCCTCCAACTACAACTTCCAGGATACCCTGAAATCGTCGCTCGAGGAGGACTCTATCGTCACCCGCATGGGCACGGCTTACGCCCCAGCCGACGTGCTATTGTGCTGGTTCAACGAGAATTATACTCCTCAATACCTCAAGGACTACAAGCGCCCCACCAACAAGATGCTCGAGGTGAAATTCGCCGCTCCGAGCGACTCCCTGCCGTTGCTCACCATCGTCAACGGCGACAACGCCGGCCGCTCCGACCGCGAGTGGAGCCGCCTCGACGTCAACGCTACCCGCGACACCCTCAACTACTGGATTACCGACAGCGCCGTGATCCTCCAGGACTCCCTGCTCGTGGCTATGCGATACCTGCGCACCGACACCCTCGAGCAACTCTCCTGGACCACCGATACCCTCAAATTCTTCTACCGTCCCCCCAAGGAAACCAAAAAGAAGAAAAAGGACGACGAGGAGGAAAACGATTCTCTGCCCAAGATCAATTTCCTGTCGTTCAACGTCCTCTCGCAGCAAGCCCACGACATCGACAAGCCGTTGATGTTTGAGGCCTCCCAGCCCCTTGACACCATCCTGCCCAAGGGGGTGAGGTTGGAGCAGATGATCGACTCGGTGTGGACCCCGATCTACCGTGCCCGCATCGTCCCCGACTCGCTCCACCCGCTGCTTCGCTACCGCATGGATCTCGAATGGGAGCCGGGGGCCGATTACCGCTTGACAATCGACTCGGCGGCCATCCAGGGAGCCTACAACGAGCACAACCGCCCGATTACCCACGAATTCAAGGTCAAAGGACTCGAGGAGTACGCCAACCTCTACTTCAAGATGGCGCAGCGCGACCTGCCCCTTGTCGTCGAGCTCCTCAACAGTAGCGACTCCCCCGTGCTACGAACCACCGTGGGCGACGACGGCATGGCCGAATTCGTCTACGTGCAGCCCGGCACCTACTATGCCCGCTGCTTCATCGACTCCAACGGCGACGGAAAGTGGACTACCGGCGACCTCAAGCAACAGATCCAGCCCGAGGAGGTGTATTACTACCCTGGCAAGCTCAATTTGCGCAAGAACTGGGACATCGAGCAGTCGTGGGACATCTACGGCACAGCCCTCGACATGCAGAAGCCCATGGACATCAAGAAGAACAAGCCTGTGACTCGCGAGCGGCAACAGAGCGACCAGGAGGAAGAGGAGGAAGACGACTTCGGCGACGACATGTGGAACACCTCCAACAAATCCTATGGCACCGGCTCCTCTTACAACAACAATCACTCCGGCCTCCAAAAAGCCCGATAGTGGCCCTCTTTAATCCTTTAATCCTTTAATCCTTTAAAGGAATAAACAATAGTTCGTTAAAAATTTGACATATGGTTAAGCGGCTGCGGCCGCCACG